>JAYVNA010000609.1:0-3728 GCA_043758715.1 Archangium sp. | reverse complement strand
TGGTGGTGGCGTTGGTGCCGTGCTGCCAGGTCAGGGTGGCCACGCCGGGCGCGAGGGCCAGATCGACCTTCGTGGGCGGCTCGACATAAGTGATGCGCGGGCCGCAAGCGGTGAAGACCATCGCGAGCGCGAGCCACGTTCGGAGCGACATTGCAGACATCTCTAGCAGACCCCCCGTAGGCTGCGCGCGTGTCTCCCCTGCTCCTCGTGCTGGCGCTCAGCGCGCTGCCTACCGCCGATCCTCACGGGTTTCAGTTCACCGTGCCGGGCGGCTTCGAGCCTTTCCCGAACTTTCAGCCGACCGCGACCAAGCTTCATGCGTTCGGGAAGAACCTGGGCACGCCCGACGCCGTGACGCTCACCCTCGACGTCCTCGATGGCCCGGTGGTCGCGGGGTCCGCTTCACGCAGCTGCGGCGCGCTCCTCAACGCGATTGATCGCACGGTGGGAAAACCCATCACCGAGCCCTGGCACGGCAGTGAGCTGAGCGGCCTGCGGATGGTGATGACGCACCCGTTCGGTGAAGTGCTCGTCTTCTGTGTCGACGTGCCGATCGCGCCCAACGGAATTTCGCTGATGGTGTCGGGCAAACCTGCCAACGAGGTGGCGCTGAAGCAGGCCTTCGAAGACACGCTCTCGTCACTCGGGAACACGTCGGCAGCGAGACCCTTCTGGTTGGGCGCGCCAATCGCGCTGATCATCGTCATCGCGGTGGTGCGCAGAAGACGCAAAACCCGGGGCAATTGACCCCTCGGCGGCGGGTGGCCGATGTGGGAAGAAAGAGGTCCCTTGCCCGTGATGCGCACCTTCTTCCTCTCTCTCGTTTTCGCCGTCGTCTCCTTTTCCTGCGGGCCCCAGGTCGGGGTCGAGCTGCTCGATGACGGCGGTGACATGGGCGCGACCGGTGGAGGTGCGGGCGGCGGCAGTGGCGCGGGCGTCACCTTCTGCGACGTGCAACCGGTGCTGCAGGCCCGATGCGGCAGCTGTCACGGGGCTTCACCAGTGTCCGGCGCGCCGCAGTTGATGACGATGGCGCAGCTGCAGGCGAGCTCACCGCAGGGCGGCACGATGCTCGATCGCTGCATCGCGCGCATGAGCACCACGCCGGTCTCGGCAGCGATGCCGCCCAGCGTCGGCGGCACCCCCTCAGACCTGTGGATCTTCACCAACTGGCGCGACAACGCGATGGCACCGTGCGCTCAGGGAACGGACGGCGGTGCGGGTGGTGGAGGTGGCGGCGTGGCGCAGACGACCTGCGCCAGCAACGGCACCTGGACCTTCGGCAACAACCTGGGCTCTCGCATGAACCCGGGCGAAGCGTGCTTCACCTGTCATCAGGCGCGACGCCAGGGGCCGCTCGCGGGCTTCATGGGTACCGTCTACCCGGCGCTGCACGAGGCGCAGCTGTGCACGGTGACGAGCGTGCCGTCGGGCGTGACGGTGGAGATTCTGGATACGTCGAATGTGGTGCGCCGGACCTTCACCATCAGCGCGTTGTCTGACGGGAACTTCTACGGTGGCTCGGTGGGAACGCCGAGCCCGTACCGCGCGCGAGTGCTGCTCAACGGCGTCGTGAAATCAGAGATGATCGGCTTTCAGACCAGCGGCGACTGCAACGTGTGCCACACGGCGCAGGGTGCTCAGGGCGCGCCGGGGCGCATTCACTGGTGAGCTAACCCTTGGGCCGTGGGCAGGTCGCGGTCATCAAATGACTGTGTTTGCCCGGGCTGCCATCGGGATACCCAAACCGCATCGGTAACGCCTTCGCCGTCGCGAACGTCTTGCGCAGCTCTTCCTGGTACCCCTCCCACGTGCCGAGGAACGACTTCTCGAACGCCCCATACGCGGCGACGGTGCAGCCGTGCGAGGTCCAGTGCCGCGGTGGAATGCCCGTCGAGTCCGACACCATGAAGTCGGCATGCGTGAGCAGGTACTCACGCATCACGCTGAACGCGTCGTTCCACAACAAGTAGCTGGCGGCCTTCGTCATCGCCACCACCCGGCCCTTGGCTTCGAGGTGCTTGAGCACCCCGGCCGGTAGGTTGTCGTTGGCGAGGTTCGCGGCGATGTGGCGGTGAATGCGGTGGGGCGCCCCGGGCTGGCCTTTGGGCACGAACTCGATCTCCACGTTCGCGAACACGGGGCTGAAGTCGGGCGCCTTCCACGTCGCCTTGAGCTTGGTGGCGGTGCTGCCGTCGAGTTCCTTCACTTCGTCAGCGGTGAAGTAGTGCAGCGTGCCGTCAGGCTCGACCCGGAAGAAGCGCACCGCCACCGGCTCCTGCCCCGCGAGCGCGAGCCCCATCAAATGCATCGAGAGCTGCCCCGGGAGATCGCCCCGCTGCGTGGCAGAGAGATTTCGCGAGAGGCTGTCGTTGCTCATCAACGTCGAGGCCGACGCGTTGGCGATGGCCGAGAGGCTGGTCTTGAGCGCCCTGGCATCGGTCAGGCCGGGAAGGCGGCGGGGATCTCCGGCGAGTTCGAGGGAGAGCGTGGTGATCACCTTCGCCTTGGGAAAGAGCGCGAGCGCGGCCATCGAGTCGCCGCCTCCGAAGGGGTACACCAGCTCCTCGGGAAGGTCGGCCGGGAGCAGATCGCCCACGAACTTCCCGGCCTTCACCGCCCAATTGTCGCGAAAGTGTTCGTAGCGCTTCGACTGCGTGGCGCAGAACGCAGCGATGGTCTTCGCGTCGAGCTGCGCGGGCGCCTCGCCCTGGCAGGTCACCACGTTGAACAGCGGCTTGACGTCTTGAATGAAGTCCGCCGCAGGAGGAGGAGCATCGGCAGCGAGCAGGAGCGAGACCGCGAGAGCAAGCACGGCCGCACCATACAAGTTCCCTCTCCCGCTGCGCGAAGCCCATCCGGCGAGGCGAAGAGACCCACCCGCCTCGTGGTCAGTACTCCGTCGCGCGCGCGGTGGCAGCCGCGCCCCTGAGCTGGTCGGCGCGGTGCATCATGCGAACGAAGTCCATCCGTTCAGGCTTCCCGTTCGACGCGTCTTCCGCGAGAGAGGCGATGGCGGAGAGGCTCCAGCTGCCGTTGAGATTTCCGCGCAGCGTGTCGGCCCCGAGCGCGACCGCCGAAGCGAAGCGCAGATCGCTGCTGCCCTCGCTGAACGCGCGGGAGACCGCGGCGCGAACGATGGGCTGGTTCACCTCGAACACCTCGGTGGAGTCAGGTAGCTGCCCGCGCACCGCGACGTGGCCCAGCGCCCCCCCGGTCGAAGTGAGCGTCAGTTCATACAGCGCCGTCACCGTGTGACCTGAGCCCAGCTCGCCCGCGTCGACATGGTTGTTGCGGAAATCGGCATCGGCCACCGCGCGGTTCTCGTAGCCGATGAGGCGGTAGCTCGAGACCACCTTGGGGTCGAACTCCACCTGCACCTTCACATCTTTCGCGATGACCTCGAGGGTGCCGGTGAGCTGCTTGCGGAAGGCCTTGTCGATCGCCTGCTCGGAGTCGACGTAGATGGCCTGACCGTTCCCTTTGTCTGCCAGGGCCTCGAGCGCGCCGCCCTGGTAGTTGCCCATGCCGAAGCCGACGGTGGTGAGGGTGACGCCTTCTTCGACGTGCGCGTGAACGGCGGCGAGCATCTGATCGGGCGTGAGGTTCGGGCCGATGTTGGTGTCGCCGTCAGTGAGCACGATCACCCGAGTGGTGGTGCCGCGCTTCACCTGGCCGACGGCGAGTTGGTAGGCGAGCTCCATGCCGGTGCCCATGCTGGTGCCGCC
>JAYVNA010000608.1:0-30463 GCA_043758715.1 Archangium sp. | reverse complement strand
GAAGCCGAGACGCTGAAGGAGATCGGTATGCCGCCGCAGATGGTGATGCGGCATCGCATTCCGCACTTCGGGCACATCTTCTCGGGCGATGGGTACGCCGCCGGGTACTACAGCTACATCTGGGCTGAGGTGCTCGAGCGCGACGTGTTCGAGGCCTTCAAGGAAGGCGAGGGCCCGTACGACGTGGCGATCGCCAGCCGCCTCGCGGACGCGATCCTCACCGTGGGGGACACGGTGGATCCGGCTGAGGCGTTCAAGAAGTTCCGCGGACGCGACCCCAAACCCGAAGCGCTGCTTCGCGCGAAGGGTTTTCTGTAGGCCCTCTCCCCCGCGGGGAGAGGGGGACAGGATGGGGTTACAGCCCGCCGGTGTCGTAGCTGGTCGGCACGTCGACCCGGAAACCGAACTCGACCTTCTTCTTCTCGCCGGGCTTGAGCGACACCTTCCACTTCGCGATCCCGTCCTGCTTGTCGAGTTGGTAGCCGGCCGTCGTCTTCTCGCTGACCGACACCAGAATGTCGTTCATCTCGCTGACCGGCAGGTGCTCGGCCAACGCGACGTCGATCGCGGTCTTCCCGTAGTTCGACAACTCGAAGCTGTAGACGTAGGTGAAGCGCTTGTTGCCGTTGAAGAGCCCGGTGTCGCGCTTGAGCTCGTCGATGATGGTGCGCTTCACCCGAACCGCTTCCTCGACCCCGAAGGTCAGATTGAACGCGCCGCCCTGGGGCACGCGCTCGAGCGCATAGCGGCCTACCAGGCCCGTGCTGCGAAACGCATCGACCCGGCCGGCCAGCAGCGGCCAGGCGGCCTGATTGGTGAGTTCGGCCACCCGGAACGCCACCGGCATCACCTTGGGCATCGCCCGCAGCTCGAAGCTCGCCTTCATGCGCGTCTTCCCCACGAACAACCGCACCGGGGTGTTGTCGCCCGGCACCTTCGACTTCTCGGGAACGACGAGCTGCACCGACAGGCCCTGGCTCCTCGCGACCGTCTGGCCACCGGTGTTCGCCGCTTCACCGCCGCTGCCGGTCTGCGCGCGCTCGACGTACTCGTCGCGGCGCACCAGCACCTTCTTCTCGACCGGCTTCTCGTACGCGGTCACCTTGAGCACCTTGAGATCAGGCGGGGTGGCGTTCTGCGAGGGCACCGCAGTGGAGAGCGTCAGCTCGACCTGGCTCCAGTCTTCGCCCGTGCCCTGGTGAATCGTCGCCCAGGTGGAGAAGTCGACCGCGCCGGCTGCTTCATCCGCGCGCGCTTCGTACACCGGCGTCCACGACGCGCCGCCCACGAGATAGGTGAGGGCCAGCTCGGCGGTGTTGCCAGCGGGGCAGGAGGCGAGCACCTCCACCGTCCAGGACTGTTTGTTCTGCTCGACCCGCACCTCGTCGAGCTGACGGCGCAGCTCTTCTTCCTTGAGGCGCAGCTCGCGCAGCTTCGCGTTGACCTCAGCGGTCTGGCGCGCGCCGGCGAGGCTCGCTCCCAATGAGGTATCGAAGGCGGTCTGCCAGCTCTTCACGTCGGGCCGCTCGCCCGCGAGCTCTCTGGAGACCAGCTGCACGGCCACGTCGGTGTACTGCCGGCCTACTTTGGTCTGCTTCTGCGCGCGCGAGAGTTGGTCGGTGGTGTTCTCGATCTCGAGTTGCAGCGCCTCGAGCGCCTTCACCAGCCCCTCGGCCTTCGGGCTGAATTCCTTCTCGCGCTTCACCAACTCGGCGCGCATGCCATCGATGGCGCCGCCCACCACCCGCGCGCGGAACGAGTCCTGCGCGGCGCTCGGGGGAATGTTCTCGAAGCTCACCGGCACCCGCGGGCCGCAGGCAATCGAGGTGGTGCGCGTGACCTGCGCCCGATCGGGGAAGACCACCACGCGATCAGGCGCGCCGGTGGAAGCAATGAGGAGAAGAACCAGGGCGTTCATCGCACCACCTCCTGCTGCTGCAGCTTCCACCCTCTGGGGCGTTTGACGGTGTACGTGAAGGAGAACACCTGCTTCTGCTGTGGCGGAATGGTCAGGCGCCACTCGAGGCCGCCCTTCTTCGCGTCTTGAATCGCGGTGGGCTTCGAGTCGACGAGCTTCGTCTCGACGTCTTTCTGATCTGTCACCGGCCACTGATCAGATACGCGCACCGCGACGGGCGCGCGATACGGGTTCGCGAGCTCGATGGTGACCGTGTACGTGCCGATCTCTTCCTTGGTGAACACGCCCTGGGTCGCTTCGACGATCTGCACGTTGCGCACGGGCTTGAGCGCGCGATCGATGCCGAGGGGCAGGGTGAAGGACTCGCCGGGGGAGACGAGCTTGAGGCGGGCGCTGCCGGCGGGGTCTGCTCCGACGTAGAGCTGCGCGGGGCCACCGGGCAACACCTGCGCCGAGGGGTTCTTCAGCTCGGCCACCAGGAACGCGTCGGGGCTGAGCGCGGGGAAGAGCTTGCGCTCGACCGACACCGGCCACTGCGCCGCCCAGAGCGCCACGCGGCGCGAACCGCGATCCGAAGGAACCGTCTCCTTCTGCAACGAGGTGAACGAAAGATCGTAACCCGAGGCCAACGTCACCGGGCTGTCGGCGCCGAAGCTGGGAGGCGTCCACGCGGGCGGAGGCGCGAGCGAGAAGGTGGAGACCGGCACCGGCGCCGGCTCGTCAGCCTCTTCGTACCTTCGCGCCGAAGCGATGGAGGTGGTCTCGCTTCGCATCGCCCCCGGTGACATCTGGATCGGCGCGGGCGGCGGCGGAGGCGCAGCGGGGCGGTTCTTCGGCTGGTCCTTGCCCGTCTTGTACGCGTCGGGCTGAACCAGCTCGCCGTTGATTTCTTCGCTCTCGAAATCCAGCTGCTTTTTTTCGACGGTGCGGTCGTCGAAATCGATCGTCTGGTCACCGCCCAACGACTGCCCAAAGCGGCCGCCGCCCTCGGGCGTGGTGGGCCCCGCAGCCGACACGCCCAGGCGCGCCAGCCGGGAGCGCACGAGGTCCTCCTCGGAGCGCGCCATCGCGAGCGGCGGCGAAGGCGGCGGAGGCGCGACCGGCGAGTACATCGGCGTGGGCGTGGGAATAAAACGATCCGCGACGCCGATCTTCCAGGTCGCCAGGCGCGGCACCTTCACCGCGTGAGAGGGAATGGCCGTCGATAACAACAAGGTCGCGTTGGTCCAGTCTTCGCCCGTGGCCTGCGCCACCAGGCCCGCGAGCGAGACGTTCACGGTGTTGGTATCGGGCTGCAGCTGCAGATCCCACGTGGGGGTCCACATCGCGCCGCGCACCAGGTACGTGAGCGTCAGGGTAGCGGGGCCGTTGCCTGAGACCTGCGCGACCACCTTCCACCCCGAGGTCGTCTGCGGGTTGCCCAGCTTGCGCGCCTGCTCCATCAGCACCGCGCGTCGATCGGTCGCCTTCTTCTGGGCCCGTTCGCCCTCACGCAGCTTCGCCTGCACCTTGCCCAGCTGGTCTGCCGAAAACTGCGCGCCCTGGCCCCAGCCGGCGGCGTTCAGCTTCGGGGGGGCCTTGAGGGGATCACCCGAGGGCGCCACCGGAGCGAGCCTCAGGAGCGCGTCGCGCACGCCGCCCAGGGCGCTGCGTTCCTGGTTGAGACGATCGAGTTCGACGTCGACCTTGTCGATCTCCGAGAGCACCTGCTTGGCCTCTTCGGTGCGTAGCTTCTCGGGCTCGATGCGCTCGATGTCGACGCGTTTGACCTCGGCTCCGGTCGCTTCCACCCGCATCGAGGCCACCTCGGCGCTGTCGCGCAGGGGCGGAAATTCGAGGCTCTGGTTGCCGCTGACCGAGAGCTGGGCCGTACGAACGACCCTGGCCTGATCAGTGAAAACGGTGACCTGCGTCACGGGGGCGTCGATCGCAGCGAGGGCGAGAAGAATGAACGAAGTCACGGGCACGGCCTTTCGGGTGCGCTGAGACGTCGAGGGCCGGCTCAGCGGTTCCAGCGGGCGGAACCTACGCTGTTTGGGGGGGCCGGCAGGTCGGGTTCCTTGGCAGGCGGAACCCATGGCAGCGCGGTTGCATCCAGCTGTTTATTCGCCTAAGCGCGCGGTCATCACCCGTCATTCAGACGCGTGTTCCGACGTTGCGCGATTGCCCCACGCGCAATGCAGGGTCGCCTTTTTTCAACCCGGGGTGGCAGCACCTTTCCGCAGCACCAGGACAACCCATCACATGCAGCAGAACGTCAACCAGTCGACCGGCTTTGAAGGTGAAGAAGATTTTGCAGCGATGTTCGAAGCTTCCATCAAGGAGGGCGGTCGCACCGGCCTCGTGAAGGAAGGCGAGGTGATCAAGGGCACCGTCATTCGCGTGACGGCCGAGTTCGCTATCGTCGACATCGGCTACAAGTCTGAAGGCCAGGTCGCCATCTCCGAGTTCACTTCCGCCAAGGGCGAAGTGGCCGTCAAGCCGGGCGACTCCGTTCAGGTGTTCCTCGAGTCCCGCGAGAATGACACGGGCATGGTCGTCCTCTCCAAGGAGAAGGCCGACAAGATGCGGATCTGGGACGAGATCTCAGCCGCGGTGAAGGGTGACGAAATCATCAAGGGCACCATCGTCGGGCGCGTGAAGGGCGGCCTCCAGGTCGACATCGGCGTCAAGGCGTTCCTCCCCGGCTCGCAGGTCGACATTCGCCCCGTGCGCAACCTCGACCAGTACCTCGCGAAGGAATTCGAGTTCAAGGTCATCAAGTTCAACCAGAAGCGCGGCAACATCGTTCTGTCGCGCCGGGTGTTGCTCGAGAAGCAGCGTGAAGAGCAGAAGAAGCTCACTCTCCTGAACCTCAAGGAGGGCGCGATCATGAAGGGCCAGGTGAAGAACCTCACCGACTACGGCGCCTTCATCGACCTCGGCGGCATCGACGGTCTGCTCCACATCACCGACATGTCGTGGGGCCGCGTCGGCCACCCGAGCGAGATGTTCGGCGTGGGTGACGAGGTCAAGGTCGTCGTCCTCAAGTTCGACCCCGCGCAGGAGCGCGTCAGCCTGGGTCTCAAGCAGATCCAGGAAGACCCGTGGCACCGCGCCGACGAGAAGTACCCGGTCGGCACGCGCGTCAAGGGCAAGGTCGTCAGCCTCACGGACTACGGCGCATTCATCGAGCTCGAGCAGGGCGTCGAGGGCCTGGTGCACGTCAGCGAGATGACCTGGAACAAGCGGGTCAAGCACCCCAGCAAGCTGCTGGAAGTGGCGCAGGAGGTCGAGGCGGTGGTTCTCGACATCGATCCCAAGGCCAAGCGCATCGCGCTGGGCATGAAGCAGATCGAGCAGAACCCCTGGACCGTGCTCGAGGACAAGTACCCGATCGGGTCTGTCATCAAGGGCATCGTGCGCAACGTCACCGACTTCGGCGTGTTCGTCGGTGTCGAGGATGGTGTCGACGGTCTCGTGCACGTCTCCGACATCTCGTGGACGCAGCGCGTGAAGCACCCGGGCGAGCTCTTCAAGAAGGGCGACGTGGTCGAGGCGTGCGTGCTCAACATCGACGTCGAGAACGAGCGCTTCAGCCTCGGCATCAAGCAGCTGCAGCAGGACCCGTGGGACACGCTCTCCGAGCGTCACCCGGTCTCCAGCCGCGTCAAGGGCAAGGTCACCAAGGTCACCGACTTCGGCGCGTTCGTCGAGATCGAGCCGGGCATCGAAGGCCTGGTGCACGTCTCGGAGATCCGCGAGGAGCGCACCGAGAACCCCCGCGATGTCCTGGCCGAGGGCCAGGAGGTCGAAGTGAAGATCATCGACATCAACACCAGCGACCGGAAGATCGCCCTGTCGATGAAGGCGTTGCTCAACGACGGTGGCGACGACTACCGCGAGTACCTGAAGAAGCAGGCAGAGCAGAGCAAGGCTCGCCTGGGCGACGTGATGGGCAAGTTCAAGAAGTAAGAGCTGGCTGAACGTCGTGAACGAGGGTGGGGTGCCGCGAGGTACCTCACCCTTTTTCTTTGGCTCGTTCGGGCCCAAGCAAAGAGCCAGCTGAGAAGCAGTTTCAGAATTCCCTGATGGCGTGGAGGCAGATTTTTTCTTCGCGAGCGAGCCTCCGATCAATGAGGCCAGACGAGGTGAAGCTGTTGGTGGTCGACGACAGCCCGATGATGCGGCGCGTGCTGCGCCGGCTGATGACCGACCTCGGTGTCCGCTGGGTCGACGAAGCGCCCGACGGCGGGGCCGCGTTCGAGCTGTTCCTGCGCACGGCGTACGATCTCGTGCTCACCGACTGGAACATGCCGGTACTCAACGGGCTCGAGTTCATTCGAAAAATTCGCCACGGCGGGGTGCGCAGCAACACCCCGGTGGTGCTCTTCACCGGTGACGTTTCGGCGAGGAACATGCTCGACGCCCTCGAGGCAGGCGCCACCGATTTCGTGGGCAAGCCCTTCATGGGCGGCATCGTCTGCGAGAAGGTGAAGCGCATTCTGGCGTTGCTGCCGCGAGAGCACCCGACCCGGGTTTGATCCCTGCAATTGAGGTCCCGAAGCTAAGGTGTGACGGCTGCAACCTGGCGCGGGGGCCGGGTGTCACACCCACTCGGGAACCACATGATCCAACGCGCCGTCTTCTTGCTCGCACTGCTGCCCGCGAGCGCCCATGCCTTTTGCGGCTTCTACGTCGGTGGTGGTGGCGCCGCGCTCTTCAACGACGCCACCCAGGTGGTGCTGATGCGCGAGGGCACGAAGACCGTGCTCTCGATGCAAAACAACTACCGCGGGCCGCCCGAGAACTTCGCGATGGTGATTCCGGTGCCAGTCGTTCTCCAGAAGGAAAACGTCAAGACCCTCACCAAGAACCTGTTCGACAAGATCGATCAGCTCGCCGCGCCCCGGCTGGTCGAATACTGGGAGCAAGACCCCTGTTACCAGCCGCGGCCGGGCTTCGAGTCGTTCGCCGGCGGGGGCGCCAACACGCGCGCGCTCGCTCCCATGAAGAAGGCAGACGAGGGCGGACGTGACTACGGCAGGCGCGCTACGCGATTCGGTACCCCTGGGAAGGCGTCTCGATCGAGGCCCAGTTCACCGTGGGCGAGTACGAGATCGTTGTGCTCAGCGCGAAAGACGCGCTGGGCCTCGAGGACTGGGGCGATCAGCTGCGCGAACCCCCAGCGTGGGAAGTGGGGCGGTCCTCCGAATGGGGTTCGTCCCAAGCCGGTGGCCGCCGAAGATCTGGGCCTGGTCAAGCGCGATGCCACGCTCGCCTCGAAGTTGGTGGAGAGCCCGGTGCCCGAGTTCGGGCTCAAGGGCAGCAAGGCCCGCGCGGGCATTCCGGTGGTGAAACAGTGAAGACGATCCTGTTGGCAGCGGTGTCGATCGCGAGCTCCGCGCACGCGTTCTGTGGCTTCTACGTGGCCGGCGGCGGGGCGGAGTTGTTCAACAACGCCACCCAGGTGGTGTTGATGCGCGAGGGCACGAGGACCGTGCTGTCGATGCAGAACAATTACCAGGGCCCGCCTGAAGACTTTGCCCTGGTGATCCCGGTGCCCGTGGTGCTCAAGAAGGAGAACGTCAAGACGCTCAAGAAGGAGATCTTCGCGCGCGTCGACACCCTCGCGGCCCCGCGCCTGGTCGAGTACTGGGAAGTCGACCCCTGCTACGTGGCGCCCAAGTACGAAGAAGTCGAAAAGCGCGTCTTGCGCTCGAGGGGGATGATGGGGAACGGCCCGGGCGGTGGTGGGCTCGGGGTGAAGGTCGAAGCGCAGTTCTCGGTGGGCGAATACGACATCGTGGTGCTGTCTGCCAAAGACGCGCTCGGCCTGGAGACCTGGCTCAAGCAGGAAAAATACAAGATCCCCGAGGGCGCTGAGCCGTTCTTCCGCCCGTACATCCAGCAAGGGATGAAGTTCTTCGTGGCGAAAGTGAACGTGAAGAAGGTGACGTTCGAGAGAGGCATGGCGGCCTTGTCTCCGCTGCGCTTCCACTACGACTCCGAGAAGTTCGACCTGCCGATTCGCCTCGGGCTCATCAACGCGAAGTCGCAGCAAGATCTGATCGTGCACATTCTCGCGAAGAACCAGCGCTACGAGGTGGCGAACTACAACAACGTCACCATCCCCACGAACATCGACCTGGTGCCGTCGGCCAAGAGCGAGTTTCCGTTCTTCTACGTGAGCCTGTTCGACCGCACGATGAAGGCGAACCCGAAGTCGGTGATCACCGAGTACGCGTGGCAGGCCTCGAGCTGCGACCCGTGCCCGACTTCGCCGCTGAGCGTGGAAGACTTCGAGACGCTCGGGGCCGACGTGGTGCCTTCCAAGGGCAAGGTGAAGGACCCCTACGACGCCTCTCAGGGCTACGTGCTCACGCGCCTGCACGCGCGCTACGACAAGACCTCGTTGGGTGAAGACCTGGTGTTCAAGGCCGCCAAGCCGATCGTCGGTGGGCGCGAGTTCCTCACCAACGGCACCGCGTTGGAACAGGGCTCGAGACCCGACTCGCTCAACAACTTCCAGGCGCGCTACGCCATTCGCTACCCGTGGACGGGGCCCGTCGCCTGTAAAGAGCCCGTGTACGGCCGTTGGGGTGGCCCTCCGGCAGACAAGGTCGCTGACGCTCAGCCGAAGGCAGCGCAGGGCACCGCGTTCCTCGAGCGCGACCCCGCGAAGGTCGACAAGCTCGCCGAGAGCGCGATCGCCGAGCTCAAGGTGAAGGGGCTCAAGGCCCAGGCTGGAACGCCGCTGAGGAAGAAATGATTTTCCTGCTGCTTCTCCTCGCTGCGACCCCGCCGATGGTCCTCCCTGACGAGAGCGCGCCGCGTTCTCCCGGGCAGGTGCGGGTCGAAGGCAACAACCCTGTCATTCCTTCGGCGAACTTCACCGACGCGAAGAACTGCGGCAGCTGCCATTCCGACATCGCCGCGCAGTGGAAGACGAGCACGCACGCGCTGGCTTCGTTCAGCAACCCGCTCTACCGGGTGTCGATCGACAAGTTGAGGGAAGACCGCGGCGCCGCGCCCAGCCGCATGTGTGCCGCCTGTCATGATCTCGCGCTGCTCACCACGGGCGCGATGGACGAGAAGGAGATCGCCGCCGATGACGCCCGCTCGCACGCTGGCGTCTCGTGCACCACCTGCCACAGCACCGTGCACGCGAGCCGGGATGGCAACGGCAGCCTGACCCTGCGCTCCGATGAGGTGTTCCCTTCGGCGCCGGCTGACTCGACGCTCGAAAAGCACCGCGCGCGCGTCGCCTCACCCATGCTTCGCACGGCCGAGTTGTGCGGCAGCTGTCATCGATCGTTCCTCGCCGCCGAGACCGGCAATGCGGCCGCGTTCTTCGGCATGGACGACTACGGCGCCTGGCAACACAGCGCCTGGGCGGGCAGCCCCTCGGAGCGCCCCGACCACGTCGCCAACCAGGACTGCCGCGGTTGCCACATGCCGCGCGAAGCCGCGGTGCTCGGCGATGTCGCCGCGAAGAACGGTACCGTGCCCTCGCATCGTTTTCTGGGCGCTCACACCACGCTCGCAGCGATGCGGGGTGACGCGGCCCAGGTCGCCCGGCTGCAGGCCTTCCTCGAGAAGGCCGCCACCATCGACGTCGGGGCGGTGAAGGTGAACGATCAACCGTGGTCGATGCCGGCCGAAGCCGCGCGCCCGCAGGCGGGTGATGTGATCGACATCGACGTGGTGGTGTTCAACGACCGCACCGGCCATCGCTTCCCCGGTGGCGTTCTCGACAACCAGGGCACCCGGGTCGAGGTCACGGTGCGTACCGCGAAGGGTGAGGTGATCGCGATCTCCGACGAACACCAGGTGCGATCGCAGGTGGTCGATGCACAGGGCCGGCCCCTGCAGCGCCGCGAGACGCACGAGTTCCTCGCCGCGGTGTGGAACCACACGGTGCCTTCACGGGATGCCCGGGTGACCCGGGTGCGTGCCCTCATTCCCGCGACGCTCGGCGCCGACGCCTTCCCCTTGCGTATCGAGGCGCGCCTCACGCACCGGGCCCGCTCTGAAGAGCTGATGCAGATGGCCTGCGACGACCTGAAGACGCCGCGCGGCCAGGCCTTCCAGGCGGCGGCGCTCAAACAACTGGGGTCCCGCATCGATCCCTGCGTCGCGCAGCCGGTGACGATCATCGATCGCTCCGAAGTCGCGCTGATGGGCATCGCCAGCCACGACACCTGGGCTCGATCGTACCGGCGGGGCCTGGGGCTGAGCGCCGGGCTGCAGGAGTACCTGGACGAGGCGCAATCGGCCTTCGAGCACGCCCAGCCGCTGGCGGTGGGAGAAGAGCAGGGCGTGACCTTCTGGGCGCTCGGCCAACTCGCTGGAAAGCGGGGGCAGCTGCCGCTGGCCCTGGAGCACCTCAGACAAGCCGAGCTGAGGCTGGGCCCGACCGCGCCCGTATTGAAATCGCGGGGCGATGCCTACGCGCAGGTGTGGAAGTGGAAGGACGCCGCGGCCGCGTGGTCCGCCGCCCTCAAGCTCGCGCCCAATGAGCTCATTCTCTGGCAGTCACTCGCCATGGCCGAAGCCAGTGTCGGGCGCTACCCGCAGGCGCTCGCCGCCGCCCAGGGCGGGCTCGCTCTCCAGCCGCGTGACGGTGACTGCCTGCGCGTGCAGGCCCTCGCGCTGCAACACCTCGGTCGGCCGGCCGATCTCGCCCTCGATGTCGCCCTCAAGTGGCGGACGCCCGATGACGGGCCCCGGGCCAAGGCTTTGTGCAGTGCCCAGATTCCGGGGTGTGCCCAGCGCCGCAACCCCGTGCCGCTCTACGAAGCCCGCGCCCCGAAGCCGCCTTGAATTCAACCGGCCAGGCCGTCATAAGCGGCGTCGCTGGTTCCTTTTCAGGGAGAAGAACCCATGGCTCGAGAAGTCGTCATCGTCGGCGCGGCACGTACCGCGGTTGGTGCATTTCAGGGTGCGCTGTCCTCCATGACTGCGCCGCAGCTCGGTGCAGTCGCGATCAAGGCGGCGCTCGAGCGGGCCGGCGTGAAGCCCGAGCTGGTCGATCAGGTGATCATGGGCAACGTGCTCACCGCGGGCGTGGGCCAGGCCCCCGCTCGCCAGGCGGCGCTGGGTGCCGGTCTGCCGACCGGCGTTCCCTGCGTGACCGTGAACAAGGTCTGTGGCTCAGGGCTGCAGGCGGTGGTGCAGGCGTACCAGGCGATCGCGCTGGGTGACGCCGACGTGGTGGTGGCCGGCGGCCAGGAGTCGATGTCGAACGCTCCCTACCTGTCTTCTCAACTTCGCACCGGCGCGCGCATGGGCCACGTCGAGTTCAAGGACTCGATGGTCGCTGACGGGCTGACCGACGCGTACGACAACGTGCACATGGGCATCTGCGCCGAGGCGTGCGCCGACTCGATGAAGATCAGCCGCGCCGCGCAGGACGAGTTCGCGGTCGAGTCGACCAACCGTGCGATTCGCTCGCAGAAGGAAGGCCTGTTCAAGAACGAGATCGTCGCGGTGGCCGTGCCCCAGAAGAAGGGCGACCCGGTGATGGTGACGGAAGATGAGGGCCCGAAGAACGCGAAGCCCGAGAAGATCCCCACGCTCAAGCCGGTGTTCAAGAAAGACGGCACCGTGACCGCTGCCAACGCCTCGTCGATCAACGACGGCGCCGCGGCGCTGGTGCTGATGAGCGCCGAGAAGGCGAAGGAACTCAAGCTGACCGTGCTCGCGAAGATCACCGGCCACGCCGCGGCCGCGCGCAAGCCCGTCGAGTTCACCATCGCCCCGGCTGACGCCATCAACAAGCTGCTCACGAAGACCGGCAAGACCGTCGCCGACGTGCACACCTGGGAAATCAACGAGGCCTTCGCGGTGGTGTCTCTCGCGAACAACCAACTGCTCAAGCTCGACCCCTCGAAGGTCAACGTCCGCGGCGGCGCGGTGGCCCTGGGTCACCCCATCGGCGCTTCGGGTGCGCGCGTGTTGGTGACCCTGCTCCACACCATGAAGGACCACGATTACAAGAGCGGCGTGGCGTCGTTGTGCATCGGCGGCGGTGAAGGCATCGCGCTGATGGTCGAGCGCTGAGTTTTTGATCCCGCGCGATTGAACGGGGGGCCTATGCGGTCCCTCTCGTTTTGCTGGAACGCTGAGTGAGCTCCACCGCCGAGAGCAGCTGATCGGCGGTGAAGGGCTTGTCGAGCACGTGTTCGCCGGCGAGCTCCGCCTGGCGTTCGTGAAACCCCGACATGAACAAGATCGGGAGCGACTGGGTGGCTCGCAGCGCGCGCGCCAACTCCACGCCGCCCAGGCGGGGCATCACCACGTCGGTCACCACCAGTTGCACGCCGTGGTTTTCCTGCCGGAGCAGCGCCAGCCCTTCCTCCCCGTCGCCGGCGGTGAACACCCGGTGACCTGCACGCTCGAGTGCCAGCACCACGGTACGGCGGACCATGGGCTCGTCTTCCACCACGAGAATGGTGATGGGTTCGATCCCCTCAGTCACCGAGGCCATCGCGGGCTGCGCCACTTCGGCCGCCCCATCACTCGCGGGTAACCAGACTTCGAACACGGTGTTCCCGGTGACGCTGCTCACGCGCACCGTGCCCTTCGATTGGTTGGCGATGCCCCACACCGTCGAGAGGCCCAACCCGGTACCGCGCCCTTCGGCTTTGGTGGTGAAGAACGGCTCGAAGATGCGCGGCAGGACCTCGGAGGGAATGCCGGTGCCGTCGTCGATCACCGACAGGCAGACCCACTTGCCCGGGTGCACGCCAAGCGCCGCCGCCGCGGGCTCGTCGAGCTCGTGCTGGGTCGCCTGCAGCTTCACGTGCCCGGTGCCGACGATCGCGTCACGCGCGTTGATCGCCAGGTTCAAGATGATCTGATCGAGCAAGGTGGGGTCGATGTTCACGCCCATCGGCCCCGCGCAGCTGACGTCGAGGGTGACGCTCTCGGGGAAGAGCGGCCGGAGCAGCCGCCGATTGGTGGCGAGCGTGGCTTGCAGCTCCACGTGCCGGGGCGTGGTGGGTTGGCGCCGGGCGACCGCGAGCAGTTGCCGGGTGAGCTCTCCGGCGCGATAGGCGGCGGTGAGAATCGCGCCCGCCCCGTCGTAGACGTCGGTGTGGTGGCCGGGTTGGCGGCGCAGCAACTCGGCTTCTCCGCTCACCACGGTCAGCAGGTTGTTGAAGTCGTGCGCCACCCCTCCGGCGAGCCGGCCCAGGGCTTCCTGCTTCTGGGCCTCGATCAGCCGGGCGGTGAGTTGGCCCCGCACTTCGGTCTGTTCGAGCAGCGAGCGCGATGACGCCTCGAGCTGCGCGGTGCGTTCGGCCACCCGCGCTTCCAGGCTCACCCGTTCCTTCTCGAGCGCCGACTGTTGGGATCGCGCCAGCGCCGCCTGCGCCGCGAGCAGCTGACCGGTGATGATCACCATCGCCAGCAGCGCGTCGTCGAGCAGCATCGCCACCGGCCTCGGAAAGGGACCAAAAGGCCCGAGCCCGGCGAGGGTGCCCCAACTCATCAACACGTAGATGAGCACCGTGTGCACGCTGACCGCCGGGCCCCCGAGCCGCGCGCCCGCCCACACCACCCCAAGCGAAACCGTCCACGCCAGGGGCAGGGTGGAGCCCCCCAGGCCGGGCACCGGTGTCCCGAAGACGAGCTGGCACGCGCCCAGGGTCAAGAGGAGCGTGGCTGCCCATTCCAGGGGGCGGGGCTCGGGCAAGGTGCCTTCACCGAGCACCAGCGGCGCCAGCAGGAGCACGCCCACGCCATCGCCCAGCCACCAGGTGACCCAAAACTCGGGAAAGGTGGCCAGCGGCAGATCGGTGAGCAGCGCGGTGAAGAACAGCCCGCCGGTGGCGTTGACCGCGCAGCCCACCGCGACCCAGGCGCCGAAAGCGACCAACGACGAAGGGCGAGCGAGCGCGTCTCGCCGCGGACTGCGCTCGGTCAGCCAATGAATGAGCACGAGGCCGAGGGTCGAGGTCGCCGAAATCGCCAGGGCGCCGAAGATCCGGGTGGGCGTGGCCGCCGGCGGGGGAAACACGAGCACGTTGAGTACGAACGAGCCCAGGGTGATGCCTGGCCACACCCGGCGCCCGAAGGTGAGCAGCGCCGCCAGCGAGAGGCCCGCCGGCAACCACACGGGCGTGACGTTGCCGGGAGGGGCGGCCAGCTGCATGCCGAGCAACCCCGTGACTGCATAGGCGGCGGCCAGCAACACGGCGAGCATCGCCGTCCCTGCCAGCGGTCGCGGACTCCGCGTTCCCATCGGCGCTGACGTTAGCCGGTGAGCGGGCGGAATAGGTTGAACTCCACCTCTCCGTGCGAAAGAAGTGCCGCGAAGTGAGGGCGGAAGGCAAACGCCCTCATGAAACAAGTTCGCTTCATTGAGCAACGCCTGGAGGCCAGATGAACAAGGTCGTCGCGTCAGCAGCAGACGCCATCAAGGACATGCCCGACAACTGCACGCTGATGGCGGGCGGCTTCGGGTTGTGTGGAAACCCCGAGAACCTGATCACCGCGATTCACGCCAAGGGCGTGAAGGGCATCACGATCATCGCCAACAACTGCGGCACCACTGAGCTGGGCCTGGGCGTGCTGCTCAAGAACAAGCAGGTCAAGAAGATGGTCTCGTCCTACGTGGGCGAGAACAAGGAATTCGAGCGCCAGTACCTCTCGGGAGAGCTCGAGGTCGAACTCAACCCCCAGGGCACGCTGGCCGAGCGCATTCGCGCGGGCGGGGCGGGCATCGGGGGCTTCTACGTGCGCACCGGCGTCGGGACCGAAGTCGCCAAGGGCAAAGAAACGAAGGTCATCGACGGCCACGAGTACGTGCTCGAGTCGCCGCTCAAGGCCGACTTCGCCATCGTGCGCGCGTGGAAGGCCGACACCTGGGGCAACCTGGTGTTCCGCAAGACCGCCCGCAACTTCTCCCCCCTGATGTGCATGGCGGCGAAGGTGACCATCGTCGAGGCCGAGCACATCGTGCCGGTGGGCTCGCTCGACCCCGATTCGATTCACGTGCCTTCGGTGTACGTGAAACGAATCGTGCAGTCGGCGGGGCTCAATAAATGGATCGAGCGCCGTACCGTTCGCAAGCAGGCCTGACCGGAAAGACACCATGCCCCTTACTCGTGAACAGATTGCTCAGCGGGTCGCCAAAGAGCTCCGCGATGGTTTTTACGTCAACCTCGGCATCGGCTTGCCGACGCTGATCCCCAACTACATTCCCGCCGGCGTCGAGGTGGTGCTGCAGTCGGAGAACGGCATGCTCGGCACCGGGCCGTACCCGTTCGAGGGTCAGGAAGATCCCGACCTCATCAACGCGGGGAAAGAGACGGTCACCGAACTTCCCGGCTCGGCTTTTTTCGATTCAGCGGCCTCGTTCGCGATGATTCGAGGTGGGCACATCGATCTGGCGGTGCTCGGCGCAATGGAGGTCTCGGAGTTCGGGGACCTCGCGAACTGGATGATTCCCGGCAAGATGGTCAAGGGCATGGGGGGCGCCATGGACCTCGCCGTTGGGGCCAAGCGGGTCGTGGTGGCCATGGAACACGCCACCAAGGACGGGGGGCACAAGATCCTCAAGGCCTGTAGCTTGCCCCTCACCAGCAAGCGCTGTGTGCACGCGCTCTGCACGGATCTCGCGTGGATCGACATCACCCCCGAGGGGCTGGTGCTGCGCGAGTTGGCCCCCGGCGAGACGGTGGAGTCGGTGCAGAAGCTGACCGGTCCCACGCTCAAGCGGGCCCCCGATCTCAAGACGATGGCGATTTGAGGGCATTGAGGGGTTAGGCTCCGCGCACCATGAGCGATGACAAAGGCTCCCAGCCAGTACGCAAGTCGGAGCGCCTCCAGCACGAGCTGCTGGTGGCCTACCGCACGGTCGACGGTTTCATCACCGACTGGGCGGTGAACATCAGCCGGGGTGGCATCTTCATTAACACCCGGAACCCGCTCGCGGTCGGGAGCATCGTGCGGCTGATCGTCTCGCTGCCTGACGCCGCGTTCCCTTTCGATCTCACTGGCCGCGTCATCCGCGCGCACCCGCCCGATACGGATTCGGACCAGGTGCCCGGCATGGGCCTCGAGTTCGTGGACATCGACGAAGACAAGAAGGGCCGCCTCGCGAGGTTCGTCGATCGCCTGCGCGCCGAGCTGCCTGACGCGATGCCCCCGCCGAAGAAGTAAAAGTGCGCCTCGAGCTCCTCGTCGAGCGGCTGGCGAACTCGGGTGACGGCGTGGCCCAGCACGAGGGTCGCGCCGTTTTCATTGCGGGTGCGTTGCCCGGTGAGCGCGTGCTGGCCGAAGTGACTGAGGTGGGCAAGGCGCTGCGCGCCGAAGTGCTGCAGCTGCTGGTGCCCAGCCCCTCGCGCAGGGTGCCCATGTGCCCGATCGCGGATCGCTGCGGCGGCTGCGATTGGATGCACCTGCATGACGATGCTCAGCTGCGTCACAAGCAGGAGATCGTGCTCGGTTCGCTGGAACACCTCGGCGGCCTCGAGCGCGGTGGGTTCGAGCTGCTCCCGACTGTCGGCTCTCCTTCGCCCATCGGCTATCGCCGACGTGCGGTGCTGCACCCCGTGGGGGCTGCGCTGGGTTTTCACGGCAAGGGCACGCATCAACGGGTCGAGGTGAGCCGGTGTCCCGCGCTCACAGCGCCGCTCGCCGATTTTCCGGCGGTGCTGGCGAAGCGGCTGGGCGCGAACACGCTCAAAGAACTCGAAGAGGTGCGGCTGCTGGAATGCGAGGGGCGGGTGGCGGTGAGCCTTCACTTCAAAGCGCAGCTGCGGCCGCGGCATCGCGAGGCGGTCGAGTTGTTGTTGCGCGATGGGTTGATCGACGGGGCGATCCTCCAGCCGGGTGAGGGCAAGGGGCAAGCGGAGTTGCTCGGCGATCCGGTGCTCGAGGAAGAGGGCGTGCTGCACCGCCCCGATGGTTTTGCGCAGGCGAACGTCGAGGTGAATCGGCGTCTGGTGCAGGCGGCCGTCGAGTTGCTCGAGCTCAGGGCCAGTCACCGCGTGCTGGAGCTGTTCTCGGGCAACGGAAACTTCACCTTCCGCATCGCGCCTTCGGTGGCGCAGGTGGTGGCGGTCGAGTCGGCAGCGCTCTCGGTGGCGTTGGCGCAGCAGGCGGCACTCAAGCGCGCGGTGACGAACGTGCGGTTGGTGCAGGGTGATTCAGAGAAGATCGCGGACGGCATGATGCGCGAGGGCGCGCGGTTCGAGCGGCTGCTCGTCGACCCGCCGCGTTCAGGTTCGCCCGGAGTCGGTCGTTGGGCGGCGGGGCTGCTGGTCGAGCGGGTGGTCTACGTGGCCTGCGATCCCACCAGCCTGGCGCGCGACGCGAAGGAGTTGGTGGCGCGTGGCTATCAACCGCTGGCGCTTCAACTGTTCGATCTCTTCCCGCAGACGCATCACGTCGAGGCGTTGATGGTCTTCAATCGCTCGTGAGAGGGCCAAACCAGAACGCTCCCTTCGAGCCTGCATTCCTGGTGCGCCGGCTGACGGCGCACTGAGGGTCTTGGTGTAAGAGGGTCGCGTGGAGCAGCGCATCGTCGAGTTCGTCGAGGTCCTGAGGCAGAACGGCCTCAAGGTCGCCATCAGTGAGGCGAACGACGCGGTGCGTGCTCTCGCGGAAGTCGGGGTCGAAGATCGCGATCTGACCCGCGCCACGTTGAAGGCCACACTCTGCAAGCGGTCGCAGGATGTGTTGCTCTTCGACAAGGCGTTCGATTTCTTCTTCGCCGGCGCCTCCCGGACGCTCGAGAACATCGAGAAGTCGCTGCTCGCCCGCATCGAAGAAGAAGGCCTGCTGGGCGACGACGAGCTGCAGATGATCGTCTGGATGCTCGATCGTCTCGCGGGCCAGATGTCCCCGCTCACCGCGGCGGCCATGCAGGGCAACCGCGGAGGGCTCGCGCAAATCTTCCGGCAGGCCTCGTTGCAGATCGACTTCTCCCGCTTGCAGAACGCGCTGCAGACGGGCTTCTACAGCCGCCGCCTGCTCACCGCGGCCGGCGCCGAAGACATGCGCAGCGACATCGAGAGCATCGGCCGCGAACTCGCCGCGCGCGGGCTCTCGGATCGTTCGGTGGAGGTCGTCTCTCGCCACCTCTCGGGCGCACTTCGCAAGGTCGAAGACGCCGCGCGGCTCGAGGTGCAACGGCAGTCGAACGCGCGCCTCAAGAAGGCGAGCGCGAGCGTCGAAGACAAGGCGCTGCACACGCTCTCCCGGCAGGAAGTCGATCTCGCGCAGCGCGCCGTGCGTGCCCTCGCCGAGAAATTGAAAGCCCGGCTCATTCGCCGCCAGCGCTCGAAGCGAAAGGGCCAACTCAACCCCCGCCGCACGCTGCGCAAGAACCTCACCACGGGTGGCATTCCGATGGTCCCGCACTTTCGCACCCGACGGCCGCAGCGGCCCGACGTGGTGGTCTTGTGCGACGTCTCGGACTCGGTGCGCAACGCCTCGCGGCTGATGCTGCTGTTTTCCTGGTCGCTGCAGTCACTCTTCACGCGCGTGCGCAGCTTCATCTTCGTGTCGGAACTCGGCGAGGTGACGAAGCACTTCAAGGACGCCAAGCCTGAGGACGCCCTCGAGGCCGCGCTGTCCGGCGATGTGATTTCGCTGTCGTCGAACTCGAACTACGGCAACGCGCTCTCGCACTTCGCCAAGGACTACCTCGGTACCATCACGCGGAAGACGACGGTGTTCGTGATCGGTGATGGCCGGAACAACTTCAACGCGCCGCATGTGTGGGCGCTCGAAGATCTGAAGCGCAAGGCGAAGCGGGTGGTGTGGATCTGCACCGAGGCGAAAGCGAACTGGGGCTTCGGCGACAGCGAGATGCAGAACTACTCGCGTGCGGTGACGCAGGTGGTGACGGTGCTGAGCCTGGGTGATCTCGAGAAGATCGCGCCGCAGCTCGTGCCGACCTGAAGCTCAGCGCTGCTGCACCAGCCACACCGTGTAGCCCCCGACCGTCGTCTTCTCGAACGCGAGCTGGCGCTGAGCGAGCGTCGCCTCCACCGCCTCGGGGGTGAGTGACGGTGCCGAGGGGTGAACCAGGTACGCGACGAGGGCCTCCTGCTCGAAGGCGGCGCGCCACTTCGGGTAGCGATCCTCGCTCGCCTCGGGAACCACGATCGGCTTCTCGCTCAGGATGAAGGTGAGCCGGTAGGCGACCCAGAAGTCAGCCGCGGCGTAACGCACGCCCTTGCTCCGAAGGAACTCGCCCACCGCGAGATCCCCTGTCATCGCGCCGCGCTCCGTGCGCCGGGGGAGTGGACCGTCGACCATCGCGCCAAACGAGAGCCAGCCTCCGATGGCGGCCGTGAGCAGCCAGGGCGAGAGGAGCAGCGCCAGCCGCCGCGCGCTTCCGAGCAGGAACGCCAACGGTACGAGCGCCATCGGGGCCGCGAGCACCACCGGCAGCAGGAAGCGGCTGGCCATAATGCCTTGCGCCTCGTGGCTGCTCAGAAAGCCGAGGAGGGTCGTGAAGGCAACGCCGGCCCCCACGGCGCCCAGCGTGCGGATCCGCCAGGGAATGCGCTTGACGAAGAACAACGCGGCTCCAGAGGTGAGCGTCAAACCAAAGACGGCCGCGCCGAGTCCCTGCAGCGGAATCAGCCACCCCGGAGACGGCGTGAAGGTGAGCGACATGTCCTCGATCGCGAACACCTTCGAGCCGATCACCGCGGGCAGGCACTCGTCGATCAGGAGCGACCATTGCTGCGGAATCAGGGTGAGGTCGAGCCTCGCCCGGTCGCTGCCCGCGTGGGCCACCATGCGCAGCAGCCAGACCGACCCGGTCCCCAGGGCCAACGCGAGGGCGACCGGCGCCAGCGCCGCGAGCTTTCGAGGACCTTCCAGCGCGCTCAAGATCGCGAAGAGGATGATGGCTGGCAACAGCTGCGCGGCGAACAGATCGGCGAACATCGCCAGGAAGCCGAGCACCACTCCAGCGCCCAGCAGCAGGCGAGGGCGGGCGGAGTCCGCGGCGCGATCGACGAGCCAGAAGGCGCCGATCGCGAGCACCATGCACCACTGCCTGATGTTGAAAAATAGATAGAGATTGAGCGCGATCGTCATGAAGACGAGGGGCAGGGTGCAGACGAACGCTGTCCAGGGGCTCAGCCGGCGCGCGATGATCGCATACGCGACCCAAGCCGAGGCCAGCTGTCCCAGCAGCGTCACCCAGAGCTGAACCAGCGGCGTGGCGCCCAAGATGATGAAGAACGGCAGCGAGACGACCGAGTCGAGTGAGGTGAGATAGTTGCGCGCCCAGTGCAGCCACTCCCACTCGCCCTCGAGCATGCGGTTGGCCTGAAGCGCGGCGATCGCCCCATCGGAGTTGACGAGGCCCGGATTCAGCAGTGCTGGCACCCTGACGAGCACGAAGAGCGCCGTGAGCAGCAGCAGGGGTACCCACCTCTTCATTGATGGGCTCGTAGCATTCCAGAGCCTGTGGCGCGGGATCGCATTCTTCCCCGCCGCCTACCTCGTCGTGGGCGTCACCGCGGCCAGGCCCACCATCGAGTCGCGCCGCACTCCGGCCTTCACGAAGTCCTGCACGGTGCGCGCGATCGCTCCGCAGAGCAGGCCAAGCAACGGCAAGTGTTCGCCACCTTCGCAGGTCGCCTGGCCCGCAACGTCTTCCGCATCGGGGACGAAGTTTTCATCCCAGCGCACCAGGCCGAACGTGCCGTCGCCACTGACCGCCGCGTGGAGCAGGGGCGTGCCCGACGCGCGCGCGTGATCCGACAGCAGCTTGCGGCTGGCCGCGTTGTCGAAGCAGTCGATCAACAGCCCCGCGTCCTTGCAGAGTGTCGTCACGTTCTCGGTGGTGAGGCGCACGCCAAACGACTCCGCCTTCACGCCGTGAAAGTTCAGCAACTGCAGCTTGAGCGCCTCAGCCTTATTCTTCCCCACCGACTGCTTCACGTAGGCCTGTGCGAGCAGGTTCTTCGACTCGACTCGATCGAAGTCGATGAACACCAGCGTGGCATCGAGATTGCGGCAGAGGATTGCCGAGGTGGAACCGAGAGCTCCCACGCCGCAGAACACGATGCGCATGGGAGCTCCTTACGACGCGCCGAACGGCACCTTCGGACGCAGGTAGATTCGCTGGCCACCCTGCAGGCGATCGACCACGAAACCGTCGAACGCGGTGTCCGTCAGGTGGGGCAGGGCGAGACCCGGCACGTTGCCCGAGCGCACGACCTCGACCGCGATGCGCCGGATGTCCGCATCGGAGACGTGGGTGTCGAGCTCGAGCGCGTAGTCGGCGGAAAGACCGTTGTAGGTGATGTTGAGCGTCGCCATGGTGTGTTCCTCCTCGGTGGAGCGACGCCGGGGACGCAAAGGCCTGACTGTTGGCCCTCTCCCCAACCCTCTCCCTCGCGGGGAGAGGGAGCTATCCGAGCCCGTCGGCGTTCTTGAGATCCTTGAGCCGCAGGCCGTTCTTCTTGAGCAACCGATACAGCGACTGCATCGACAAGCCCGTGCGGTCCTCGGCCATCTTGATGTCGTAGCCGCACTGCTTCATCACTTCAGCGAAGTAGTGCTTCTCGAAGTCGTTGAGCACCCGGTCCTTGGCCTCGTGGTAGGCGAGCTTCACGGCGACCTCGAGCAACGACGTGCGATCAGGTCGTCGATCGGTGGGCACCAGCAGCTCGAGCCACGACGAATTCCCGGTGGCCTGCATCAACGCCCCGCGCTCGAGCACGTTGCGCAGCTCGCGCACGTTGCCCGGCCAGTCGTACCCTTCGAGCAGCGACAGCATCTGCGGCGAGAGATCGATCGGCGTCGAGAGCCCCTTCACCAGGTGCTTCGCGAGCAGCGGAATGTCGATCTTCCGCGTCCGCAACGGAGGCAATCGCACCCGCGCCACCGCGAGGCGGAAGAACAATTCCTGACGGAAGCGTTGCTGCTGCACTTCCTCGGCGAGGTTGCGCGAGGTGGCCGCGATGATGCGCGCGTCGAGCTTCTTGCCGCCCGGCAGTTCCTTGCTCTCGAGAATGCGCAGCAGCTTGGGCTGCACCGCGAGCGGCAGCTCGGCCACTTCGTCGAAGAAGATGATGCCGCCCTGGGCCGTGGTGAACGCACCATCGGGCCCGAACAGCTCACGCTCTGCCGCGGTCTCCGAAAGCATCGCGCAGTCCACCACCCGGAACGGGCCGAAGCGCCGCACCGAGTACGCATGCACCGCGCGCGCAGCGAGCTCCTTGCCCGTGCCCGTCTCGCCTTCGATCAGCAGCGTGACGTCTTCGCGCGTCACCCGCCGCAGCTCGGCAAAGATGATGCGCATCGCTTCGGACACGCCGACGAGGTCGCCGAACTGCTCGCCGCCATCGAGCTCGACCTCGGTCTCCCGGGTCTTCTGCTTGATGGTCAGCCGCGTCTTGCCGAGGTCGATTTTGTCGCCCGGTTCCACGAAGGCCTGCAGCGTCAGCCGCCCTGCGAGGAAGCTGCCGTTACGGGAATTCAGGTCCCGCAAGAGCAGGCCGCGTGAGGTGCGTTCGATCTCGAGGTGCTTCCGGCTCACCGTCGAGTCGGACAGCACCAGATCGTTGCCTTCGTCAGAGCCGACCCGAATGAGCCCGGACAGCGCGGAGATGGACTTGCCCTTGTCCGGTCCTCCGATGACTTCGACAGTCCATTCACGAATGGGGACGCGCGTGATGCTGTCCCCGGGGATCGTCACCGACTCGGTGGTCTCGACCATGATCAAACAGACCTTAGCCCTACGGAATGACCGCGTCCCGCTCGTTCCCACCCCGGCCGACGCGGACCTCCACCGGCACGCCGCCGAGGCGTTTGCGCGCCAGCACCTGGGGGAGCGCCGGCTGACCATCGATGGAGAGAATCAGATCGCCTGGCTGCACCGAGCCACCCCCGGGAGCCGCCACCACCATCAACGCCGCCGCCGTGCGCGCCAGCTTCGCGGTCTGATCATCCGTCAGCCACGGCGAGAGGAACTTCGCCCGGCCCTGCATCCAGATCTCGGCCCCCAGCGCGTCGGTCTGAGCGAGCGCGGCATCGGGCTGCGCCGCGGTGATCGCGGGAGACAGCGCCAGGGTCAGCCCCGAATCATGCGCCGTGGGCCGCTCGAGCTCCCAGCGCCGGGCGATGCCGAGGGCTTCGAGGGTGAGCGACTCGAGCAGGTGCGTCATCGCAGGCGCGTCGTCGAACTCCTCTTCGCCGGTGGGTGCGGCGAAGGGGTCGATGGTCACCTTGGCGGTGAGCTCGGCCAGAATCGCCCGGCTCGACGGGTGCATCAGCTCGACCGTGAGGAGCCAGGTGCGTTCTTCGCTCGCCACGCCGCCCTTCGCCCGGCCCCTGTCGTCTTCCCGTTCCTGGGTGGACGAAGCGACGCGCTGCTCGGCCGTGGTCCTGATCAGCACAGCCTGATCAACGGGAATGGCGGCGCGCGCCAGCAGCGGCACGGCGGTGTTCCCCAGCCACCCCGGCTCTTCCCAGCGGGTGATCTGCACTTCCGAGGGCCCGAAGAAAGCGAGGCGATCTCCACAGTTCTGGAGCCCGACCATCACCTGACGCTGGGCCAGCTCGAACCGCCGCCATCCGGGAGCCTTCGTCCCCGTAATTCGAACGGGGGTGATCACCACTGCACCCACGCTGAGGGGTGTCACTGGAGGCCGAATGACTTTGGTGATGCCGCCTGAGCAACCCGTCAGAACGCAGCAGAGCCCGGCGAGCATTCCCCAACGCATAGAGACGGGACCTTAAGAAAAACGAGTGCCGGCCTGTTCAGCATTCCTCGCTCGAGCACGCCCCCGGGAGCCTTGCGGCAGCCTCGGATCTTGTGTCGGGAGGACGGCAAAAAGGCCGACACTCACCTCCTGAGTACCACGGAGATCCCTCACTGGCACTTCCTCGGATACCCCGGGTTAGAGGGGCGTCAAGTCCTTGAAATCAGCCCAGTTTTGGGGCATGAGGCGGTGTGCGTGAGCTGCTGACACCGGCCCTGGCGGGGCAAAATCCCAAGGCCTACACCGCCCACTTCCGGCGGCTCGAATCAGCCGACCAGCGCCACTATCTGGCCGGCCTGACGGTCGAAGACCTCAACATCCATTTTCGCACCCTGGGTGAAGCGCCGACCGTCGGCCTCATTCTCACCGTCGATGCCGAGACGATTCGCCTCGAAGCGACCGTGGGTGGCTCTCCCCTGGGCGAGGCGCGCGGCGATGATTGTGCCGAGCTGGCCCGCAGGGCGTTGAGCGTGGGGGTGGCGCTCGAGGCGAGAGCGGTCAGCGGCATGGTGGTCGGCTCGCTCCACCTCTTGCCGCAGACCGAAGGGGCGCTGTCGATGCTCGGCTGGGCGCCTAAGACCCTGGTGCTGGCGGGTGACTCAGGCGGCAGCGACAGCGCGCCCTCGCTGGGGTGGGCGATGCGCGGCTCCATCGGTGAGACCGGCACGTTCTACATGCCCAACGAAGCGCTGCTCTGGGACGAACGCGAGCAGGTGCAGGCGGTGCTGCGCACCCTCGCGGCGCGAACCGGCGCGGTGCTCGACGTGCGCCTGGGGTAGTTCCGCGATCGACCCGGCTGGCCTGAGCTAGCTTGAGGCCCATGTCGGGAACGCCGCGGCCTCTGACGCTGACGCCTGCCCACCTGGTTCGCGTCGGGACAGGGCCCGAGGTCATGACGATCGAAGCGCGCGGTTCCGGTCTGCTGATCGGCTCCTTCGGGGTGAGCTGGGTGCGGGGCTCGTTGCGCGCCGGAATGCTGCGCGAGGGCCGTTGCTGGGCGATCTTTCTGGGGCTCCACGGGATTGCCTGGGCGTCGGTCACCCTCCGCCCGGCGGCGTCAATCCGGGTTCCCCTCGCGCGCGTGCTTCAACCTCCTGAGCTCCCCGCCGTGCAAGCGCTTCCCTCCCTGCGCGTTCAGCTCACTGTGACTGCTCCCCGACCCCCGGCCGAAGAAGGAATGTCATGACCGAAACCCCGGCCGCGCCGAACGTCGTCAACGCGGGACCCTTTTCACGCTTCCTCTGGTTCTGCGCCGGCGCCGATGCGTCGCTGCTGGTGCAATGCCCGCACTCAGATCGGGTGAAGTACCAGGGCATCGGCGGCATCGTGCTGGCGACCGCGGTGCTCGCGTTCACCTCCGGCAGCTACGCCTTCTACGCAGTCTTCTGCCCGAAGGATCAGACCGTCCTGAGCCAGGACACTCACCTGCCCACCGTGCTCCAGTCGATGGCGGCGGGGCTGGTGTGGTCGCTGATCATCTTCAACATCGATCGCTTCATCGTCTCGAGCACCGGCAAGAGCGATGGCTCGGACAGCATCACCTGGGCTCAGTTCTCCAAGGCGATCCCCCGAATCATCATGGCGCTCATCATCGGCGTCTGCATCTCAGCGCCCCTCGAGATCCGCATTCTCAAGCCGGAGATCGAAGCGCAGCTCGAGCTCGAGCAGAACGAGTACCTGCAGCGGCTCAACGCCCACTCAGACCAGCTGATCGAGGCGCGCCGCGAGGAGCTGCGCAAGCGAGTGCAGGGCGCGCAGGACCGGCTCGACGCGCGTGGCGAGTACTTCGAGAAGCGGCGGCTCGAGATCAAGGAGCAGCGCCGGCTGCTCGAGCTGGAAGCCGAGGGGAAGACCAGCAGCGGGAAGGCCGGGCGGGGACCTGCGTGGCAGGACAAGCACGACACCCTCGACAAGATGGAGCAGGAGCTCGAGACCGATCGCGGGCGCGACAAGGAAAAGCAGGCGCCGCTCGAGGCCGATCAGAAGACCTGGAAAGGAGAACTCGAGCAGCTCGATCGCGATCTGGCCGCCGCCCGCCAGAGCAACCTCAAGCAGGCGCGCAACCTCGACGGCCTGCTCAAGCGCATCCAGGTCAGCCACGACATCGGAGGCAGCGTGCCCTGGTGGATCATGCTGCTGCTGTTGGCCATCGAGACGGGCCCCATCTTCTTCAAGATGATGCTGGTGCGCGGCGCCTACGACTACCTCGACGAGAACCTGAAGCGGTTGGCCGCGGCACGAACCGGCGTCGAGTCGCTCGGCTACGTCTTCACCGCGGAAGGAAACCTCGAGCTCAAAGACGACCGCTTCCACCAGGCCGAGGAGCGGCTCAAGGCCGAGCTGGCGAGGCTCGCGCTGCAGGGCGAGCTCACGCGCGAAGTCCATCAGCGCTTCAGCGAGAAGGCCCGCGCCGAGATCGCCGCTGACCCCGGGAAGTTCGTCCAGGTCGATGGCGGTGGGCGCAAGTCGTGAGCCCGCGGCTGGCTGCGATGCTTGGCTACGATCCCCATCGGGTGGCCGATCTGCGGCCTGAGCTGCAGCGGGCGCTCGGCCTCGTAGCGCTGGCAGCGGTTCCCGGCCTCACGCTCCTGGCGGGTTCCGCGGCGTACGGGGCCTTTCTCGCGAGTGATGGCCTCGCGCTGTCGATCGCCGTGGGAATCGGTTCCGGTTTGTACCTGCTCAACCTCCTGCGCGTCGCGGTGGCCGGTGGAGGGGTCGGGCCCCAGCAGCCCCTGGCGGCGGTCACCCACTGGATGCCGCGCACCGTGCCCTTGTTGATGCTGATGCTGCTCGGCGTGTTCTTCGCCCAGCCGCTCATTCTGGGGCTGCTGTCCACCGAGCACGCTCCGAAGGTCGAGGAGCTGCGGCGCGCCCTCTTGAAGATGCACGTCGCGGGCGTGCTGCGTACGGTGGCCGATGAGCGCGCGGGCGCAACCGCGGCGTTGGCAACCCAGACCGCCCGCCTCGAGCTGCGCACGAAGGTTCTGGCGGAGCGGGAGCAGGACCTCGCCGCGCTCGCCGCCGATGAGCGAGAGAGGGTGGCGCGCGGAGTCGACGAGGCGCGGCTCCAGGTCGAGGCACAGCGCTCGGAGGTCGCCCGCGCCACCACCGCCCTCCAACGCGTCGACGATCGCGAGGCGCAGCTGCGGAAGCAGGACCTCGAGCCCTACCAGCGGCACCTCGAGGCCTCTCACTTCCTGCTCCGCCGGGTGCAGCTGACCTGGGACCAGCCGCTGCGACCTGTCTTGCTCTCACTGCTGATGGTGCTGTTGATGGTGCTGCCCTGGTTCGCGTCGGCCACCATCGCGCGCACGGCTTCTCGCGCGTACGAGGCGCGCCGGTGGAAGATGAACCGCGCGATCATCGACGTCGCGTACCTCGAAGCGCGCCGCCTCGAGGCCGAGGCGCTCAGTCAATGGCCGGCTTTCGCCGGGCTGCGCGCGGAGCTGCACGAAGACGCGCCGTACAACACCCGGGCTCGCGCGGGCGCTGGCGCGTTCGAGGCACGGCATGGCTGAGAAGCGCTCGCTGTGGCTCAAGGGCACCCTGACCGGCACTTGCCTGGGCAAGCCGACGCGCAAGCGGGGCGGCTCGGGGCTCGCGCGGTGGTACCAGCTGCAGCTCGTCGAGGCGGTGATCTCCGACTGGGCGCCCGTGGCCGGTCCTCCCTCGCAGGTGCCCACGGGCAATCAGGACGCGCCCTTTTGCCAGGCGGCGCTCGACGACGCGCGGTTGCGGGCGCGCACGCCCGGTCAGAACGATGAGGCGCTCGCCGTGCGGGAGCTCTCAGTCTGGAATTGGAAGATGCGCGATCAGCGCGAGGCGGGTGGTGAGAGCCGCTGCACGCTCGTGGGCACGGTCTACGCGAAAGAGGTCGAGGGTACGCGGCGCCCCGTTCTTCTTGATGGCGCTGACCGGATCGGCGGTTGGGGGTGTCTCGGGGTGGTCGCCGGGCTGCTCGTCGCCTCGTGGCTGTGGTGGAGCTGCGGGCCGTTGACGTGCGGGCTGTGGGGCTCCGTGGTGCTGACGTCGTGGTGGTCGCAGCGCATGAGGACGCGACGGCGAACACCTCCGGGCGTCGGGAGTCAGATCGTCCAGGGTGTGCTCGCGCTCCTGCTGATCGTCGGTGGGGTCGGGCTGGTGTTGAGCATGCGAGATCCCTCGCGTCTGGCTTCTTGCGGAGATCCGGTCGCGAGCCTTCCGGTGTTGCTGGCGTTCGCAGCAGTGCTGGGCGTTTCACTGTTGTCGGTTTCGTGGCCGCTCCCGTGGGCGTGGACCGTCTGGACGATCGTCGTGGTGCTCTGGTGCGGGCGGGCTGGCACCGACTGTGCGCGGTTGCTCGCCGAGGACGCCGTCACGAACCTTCGCGCTCCGATCTCGCCGGGACGAGAGGGGGAGGGTGAGGGCGGCCAAAGACCCGCGCGCGCTGAGTTGCCTGCGATCAAGGGCGGAACCGGCAACGGCGGAACCGGCAAGGGCGGAACCGGCAAGGGCGGAACCGGCAACGGCGGAACCGAGAGCGGAGGCACAGGCGCTCACGGCGATCCGAAAACCGAAGATGAATCTCTGGAGGCCTCGCGCGACCCACGCATGAGCGTCGAGGCCGCGCTCAGCGATCCAAAGCCATTTCTCGAGGGCACCACCCGAGTCACACTCTCGGCGGACCTGTTCTTCAAATTCGACGAGGATCAGCTCAGGCCGGAAGCGTCTTCACGGCTGCAGCAGGTCGCGAAGCTCCTTCGGCTCGATCCCGCGCAGCGCGTGGTGCTCGAGGGCCATGCCGACACGATCGGCAGCGACCAGTACAACCAGTCACTCTCAGAGCGTCGCGCGCAGGCGGTCCGCACGTGGCTCATCGAACAGGCGCACCTCAACCCGCTGAGCATCGACACGGTCGGCTACGGCAGCGCTCGACCCATCGTCGCGGGCTCCCTCGGTCCTGCCGCGCAGGGGCCCAATCGACGCGTCGAGGTGCTCATCGTTCGATGAGGGTCAGGCGAGCTTCGAGTCGAGCTCGCCCTTCTGGTGCAGCGCGATCATGTCGGAGTAGCCGCCGATGGCCTCGCCGGCGATGAAGATCTGGGGAACGGTGCGACGGCCCCCGCTCATCTCTACCAGCTTCTCGCGCAGCGCATCGTCGCGGGTGACGTCGACGCTCTTGAAGTCGACCCCCTTGTCCTTGAGGAAGCGCTCGGCCTGGCGGCAGTAGGGGCAATAGTCGGTGCTGTAGATGACGACGTCTTTCATGAGGCCTCAGGAGTAACGCGCCCGCCCGGAAACACAACGGCCCCCGGTTCCTTGTGGGAGCCGGAGGCCGAAGTGCTGAAACGGTGAGGGGACTTCTTACATCCCCATCCCGCCCATGCCGCCCATGCCGCCACCACCGGAAGGCATCGACGGACCGTTGTCGTCACGCGGACGCTCGGCCACCATCGCTTCGGTGGTGAGCATCAGCGAGCTGACCGAGGCCGCGTTCTGCAGCGCGCAGCGCGAGACCTTCGCCGGGTCGATCACACCAGCGGCCAGCAGGTCTTCGAACACGCCGGTGCCGGCGTTGAAGCCGAAGGCGCCCGAGCCCTCCTTGACCTTGTTGACGATCACCGAGCCCTCGAGACCGCAGTTCGCGGTGATCTGGCGCAGGGGCTCTTCGAGCGAGCGGCGGATGATGTCGATCCCGAACTTCTCTTCGGGAGTGACCTGGAGGGTGTCCAGCGCCTTGAGGCAGCGGATGTACGCCACGCCGCCGCCAGGGACGATGCCCTCTTCCACGGCCGCGCGGGTCGCGTTGAGTGCATCTTCCACGCGAGCCTTCTTCTCCTTCATCTCGGTCTCGGTCGCAGCGCCGACGTTGATGACGGCCACGCCACCGACGAGCTTCGCGAGACGCTCCTGCAGCTTCTCCTTGTCGTAGTCCGAGGTGGTTTCCTCGATCTGCGCACGGATCTGCTTCACACGAGCCTGGATGTCCTTCTCCGCGCCCGCGCCGTCGATGATGGTGCTGTTGTCCTTGTCGACCTTCAGGCGCTTTGCCTTACCGAGGTCGTTCAGGGTGACGTTCTCGAGCTTGAGGCCGAGGTCTTCGGCGATCAGCTTGCCACCGGTGAGGATCGCGATGTCCTCGAGCATCGACTTGCGGCGATCGCCGAAGCCGGGCGCCTTGACCGCGCACACGTTGAGCACGCCACGGATCTTGTTCACCACCAGGGTGGCAAGCGCTTCGCCTTCGATGTCTTCCGCGACGATGAGCAAGGGCTTGCCCGAACGCGCAACCTGCTCCAGCACGGGCAGCAGATCCTTCATCGAGCTGACCTTCTTCTCGTAGATGAGGATGAACGGGTCAGCCAGCTCGACTTCCATGCGGTCGGGGTTGGTGACGAAGTACGGCGAGAGGTAGCCGCGATCGAACTGCATGCCTTCGACGACGTCGAGGGTGGTCTCGAGGCCCTTGGCCTCTTCAACCGTGATCACGCCTTCCTTGCCGACCTTCTCCATCGCCTCGGCGATGATGGTGCCGATGGTGGTGTCGCCGTTGGCAGAGATGGTGCCGACCTGCGCGATGTCCTTCTTGCCCTGGGTGGGCTTGGAGAGCTTCTTGAGCTCGCCGACGATCACGGTGACGGCCTTGTCGATGCCGCGCTTGATCTCCATCGGGTTGTGGCCCGCGGCGACGAGCTTCGAGCCCTCGCGGAAGATCGCCTGGGCGAGCACGGTGGCGGTGGTGGTGCCGTCGCCAGCGACGTCTGAAGTCTTGGAGGCGACTTCGCGAACCATCTGTGCGCCCATGTTCTCGAAGCGGTTTTCGAGTTCAATTTCT
>JAYVNA010000607.1:0-3739 GCA_043758715.1 Archangium sp. | reverse complement strand
GAGCTCGCGCTGGGCGAAGCCGATGCACCGGCGGATCGTCGGGTCGTCGAGCGCCGCATCGGCCGTCGACGGGTTCAACATCACGAAGCAGACCGCGGGCTTCATGCGGCACCTCGGGCCCGGCGCTGCTCGGCTTCGAGCGCGGCGCCTCTCGCTTCCTGCTTGGCCTTCCGCTCTGCCGCCTTCCTCGCTTCGACCCGGGCGAAGTGCGCGCGCCAGGCATTCAGGCGGCGCGTCGCCCACCCCCGTCGAACGCGAGCTAAATCGATGGCGCTCACCGGTAGCCGCCTTTCTCCGCCGGCAACAGGTCCTTCGCGGCCATCAGCGCATCGGCATCGCCCGGGTTGGCGACCAGGCGGGCCAGCACGTCAATCGCCGCCTCGTGGTCTTCAGCCCTTTCTTCGGCCTCGTCCTCGAACCCCTCGAGGGCGTCGTGCTCTTCGAGCTCCTCCTCGAGTTCCTCGATTTGCCGACTTTGCGTTCTGTTCTCGTCTCGAAGGTGCTCAACCTTGGCCTTCAGCTTCGCCACCTCCTTGACCTGTTTCGCGGTTTCGGCCTGCGCAGCACGCTGGGCCTGCTGGGCGGAGCCGATCTCCATTTGCGCCTCGACGCAGATCTGCATCACGGCCGACGGGTCGAAGAGGAAGGGCCCGAGCTTGACGCCGCGCAGCCTGTCCACAGATTCCGAAACGGCGAAGGTAGGGCAGTCATGCTCCTTGGCCACTCGATTCGCCTCGGCGGCCGACATGCACACCAGCGTGCCGTTAAGCAGCTTCGTGGCTGCCGCCATCGTGGGGGTCTTCCCCTGGCGACGGTTTGCCCGGGCGAGCCAGATCCAGTCTTCGGTCTTCATCGCTGAGCTCCATGAATCTGCGCGCGCTGAATCGCCTCGGCGGCCGTCGAGCCCGCGCCGAGCTCGGTGATTCCGCGCAGAACGACGAAGGCCTTGAGCGGGCTGCTCGGGTTGACGTTCTGGTGAACGAAGGCGTCGAACAGCCCGACCGCGTCGAGCGCCCAGTCTCGCGGGCTTAGAAGACTCAGGCCGGCGGCCGTGGGCACGTGCGAGCGGGCCTCGACCTCCTCAGAGCGCGAAACCAGCTTCTTGCGCTCGAGCGCGCGGAGGTGGTCGGCGACGCCGTTGGTGCTGTTGATCGCAAGGGCGTCGCCAATCTCCCGGATCGTCGGCGGGTAGCCCTTCGTGCGGCGGTGGTGCTCGATGACCCGAAGGACCGCGAGCTGCCGGGTGGTGACGTCACGCATCGGCCACCTCCTTCGCCGCAGGAAGCCGGGCACGGAGACGCGCGCGCACTTCGCACAGCGCTTCGGTGAGCTCAGCCAGGCTCGTGCGGAGGCGAGCCAGCATCGAGTTGATCGACGCCTTCAGCTCCGTGTGACGCCGAACCTGCTCGAGGCTGGTGATGCAGCCCTTGACCTGCCGCCGCGCCAGCTTCAGCGAGAGCGCCAAGCTCACGTCGTTCTCGACGGTCATCGGCCACCTCCGTTCGCGAAGCGGAGGAGGGCCTTCGCAACGCGTCGCGCCTGGGCGGGCGTGAGGTGAGCCGACGTCGAGTCGCTGATGATCTCGGAGCCAGGCATCTGGAACCGGGCGGCGGCGCACGCGTCAGCGAGCTCCCTCTGCTTCGCGCCGAGCGTCGAGCCACCCTTCACGAAGATCCAGCAGCGCCGAACGCCGGCCTCACTTGAGGCCTGCACGCGCAGTTCGGCGCCGCGGGTGTCGTTGAACTGCGTGTAGACGGCGAACCCTCTGAGAGTGCGCTTCATCGGCCACCTGCCGTTGCGCCGGTGATCGTGAACTCCATCTCGCCCACCGAAACCTTCACCTTCGTGCCGTTCTTGAGCTCGGTCACCGCCTTGATGAGTCCCTCGAGCGTGCGCGAGCGCACCTTGTCGCCGCTGACCGGGAACACCCAGTGCGTGCCGTCGAACTCAAGCCGGCTGTCGACGTCGCCCGAGAACTTGAGCCCCACCAACTCCTTCACCGCGGCGGCCTTGTCGGCCACGAGCTTCTTCTTCAGATGATCGATGTGCGCCCAGGGGTTCATCGCGTGCCCCTCACCACGAAGAAAAGAGGCGGCGTCAGTCCGCGCGCGTCGTGGCGTCCTCGTGACAGCCCCCGGTCAAACGCGGGCAAATATGGGCGTCGGCGAGCAGGTGATTCAGCGGGTTCGAAGGAAGAGAGCGCCTTCGTAAACCAGAGGTCGTCGGTTCAAACCCGACCTGAGGCTCTTTCTTGGGGCGTAGCTCAAGTGGCAGAGCGACCGCCTTTGAAGCGGCAGGTTGAAGGTTCGAGTCCTTCCGCCCCAGCATTTCGTTCGGTCCACTGGCCCTCATGGCGAAGGCACCGCTCTGCAAAAGCGGGCAGCTCGGTTCGATCCCGAGGTGGACCTCAAGACCCGCAGGAGCGTCGTCCAATGGCAGGGCCCGCGGCCGATTACCGCGAGACGAGGGTTCGATTCCTTCCGCTCCTATTCACGTTTGCCGCCATCATCCGCGCCCATGGCCTTGAGAGAGCGGTTGCGGGTGTGGAAGCGGCTGGCCCGAGTGATGCCCGAAGCCGAGCGCCTCAGCGCCACCACCCGCGACGGCCAACGCCTCGCGCTGTTTCGGGTGCGGCCCCGCGGCGCTTCCCGGGGGGCGGTGCTGTTGCTGCACGGGCTGGGCGCCAACCGCTTCGCCTTCCACTGGCCCGGCCGCTCGGTCGCCCAGTTCCTCGCGGCGCAGGGCTTCGATGCCTACGTGGGCGAATTGCGCGGCGCAGGCGAGAGCACCCCGAACCTGCCCACCTGGAACTTCTCCGAATACCTCGAGCAAGACGTGCCCGCGTTGCTGGAGCGCGTTCGCGAGGTGAGCCGCGAGCCGCGCGTTCACTTCGTCGGTCACTCGATGGGCGGGATTCTCGCCATGTGCCACGGCCTGGTGAGCAAGGGCGAGGGGCTGCGGTCCACCACGGCGATGGGGCGTCGTGATGGGCTTGGTGGCGCCGGTGCTGGCGAGGCTCAACGATCCCCTGGCGGGCTTCAACTTTCACCCGGGCAATGCGGAGTCGGCCTTGGTGCGCGCGGTCTACGCCAATGCCTTCGGGCCCATTCCGACGGCGCTGCTGATCAGCCTGTCGACCGCGCTCGAGCCGGGCGGTCTCAAATCGCGCTCAGGCGAGTCGTACCAATCACTCGCGGCCACCTTGAACATTCCACTGTTGATGATCGCCGCCAGTGACGATCGGCAGTGTCCACTGCCGGCCTTCGAAGCGACGGCGGCGGCAACGAGGGCGAAGACGTTGCGCTTTGGTGCGAGCTACGGCCACCAGGCAGAGTACGGGCACTTCGATCTCGTGCTCGGCCGCACCGCGCCCGACGAGGTGTGGCCGGCGCTGGTCTCATGGCTCGAAGTCAATGCGTGAGGAATTCAGCTTGATCGCTGAGGCGCGGTCCGGTGTCGTGTCGATCGTGCCGCTGCCACCCGTGGAAACCGTGCTGAACGCCGAGCCCGGAGATCCCGTGTTCGCGGTGTGGGGCGACGCGTTGTCCGACGCGGGCGATCCCCGGGGCGCGTTGATCTCGTTGTGCCACCAGCTCGAGAAGGCCCCGGCCGACCCCAGGCTCAGCGCCGCGCTGGCGGAGTTGGTCGCGCAGCACGCCGACGCCTGGTGTCCGGGCTGCGTCGATGACGAAGACACCCTGCGGCTCACCTGGCGCGATGGCTTCGTCGACACCGTCAC
>JAYVNA010000606.1:0-3746 GCA_043758715.1 Archangium sp. | reverse complement strand
GCATTCTCGACTGCGTGTACGACGACCCGCGGCAGGTGATGCCTACGGTCTCTGATGAGCTCGCGGAGATTATCAGCGCCTGCCTGCAGCGCCAACCGGGCAACCGCTTCACCACCGCGGGAAAGCTGCGCGATGCGCTGGCCGAGTACCTCGCCACCGTCGGGCTCACCCGCCCTCACGAAGAGCTGGCGAAGTTCTTCCTCGAGCCGCGCGGCTACCGCAAAGAGCTCACGCCCCGCATCACCGACGCCTTGTTGGTGCAGGCCGAGAAGTCGATCGCCGAGAAGAAGTCGGCCCGGGCGATGTCGGCGCTCAACCAGGTGCTCGCGCACGAGCCGTCGAATTCGCGCGCCAACGAGTTGCTCGGCCAGATGCGCGCGAGGAAGCAGCGCGAGGCCCGGGTGAAGCGGCTGCAGCGGCTGGCCTTCGGCGCGGGCGCGGCCTTCATCGTGGCGATGAGCCTGGTGCAAGGTATTCGGGTCGCGCTGCGGCCGACGCCGTTCGTGCACCACTTCCCGCTCGCACCCACCGACGTGATGCTGACCGGCGTGGCGTGGCCGCGGCTGCCCGAGCCGGTCAAGGTGACCGTGATGGAGCCGGACAACGTCGCGGTGGTCGACCCTCCGCAGCTGGTGGTGAACACGACGCCGGTCGTGAAGATCCCCGTCAAGCCCGCGGTGGAGTTGCTCGAGGTCGCGTTGATCGTTCGGCCCTTCGGGTACGTGCAGGTCGATGAGGGGCCGCGCAGCGTCGACGCCCTCGCAAGACACGTGCTCAAGCTGACGCCGGGCTCGCACCGCTTCACCGTCACCTGCGACTTGTGTGAGACGCAGGGCCGCAGCGTGACGATGGACATCAAGAGGGGCGAAGAGATCCCTCTGGTCGCTCCGCTCAAGCCGTCGTTGGTGTCGTTTCAGGGCTGGCCCGAGGACGCGAAGGTGCGCGTGGGCCCGATCGAAAAGACGGTGAAGGAATCTCAGGCGATACCCTTTCGCCTCTCGACGCCTGCTTCCGGGAACCCGGAGATGCGGCACAAGGTGGAGTACTCCGTGAGCGTGGGCGGCGAGGTGGTCGACAGGGGAACTCAGTTCGCGGCGCCGGGCCGGCCGCTGGTGATCGAGAAGAAGGCCGCGCCATGAGGAAATGGCTGCTGCTGATCGTGCTGAGCGCCCTGCCCGCCTTCGCGCAGGTGGTGCCCGAGCGCGAGGTCGAGATCATCCAGTCGCTCTACGACGCGGGCAAGTACGCCGATGCGGCGCGCCGGGCCAACGAGTCGTTGCCGCTGGCGAACTTCTCAGAGCCGCAGCGGGTGCACCTGCTCGAGATCGCCGCCTTGTCGGCCTTCAACCTCAATGACCTCAAGGGGGCGCAGGCCGCGTTCCTCCAGTTGCTGCGGGTGAACCCCGACTACATCCTCGATCCGTTCGCGGTGCCTCCGCCGGCGATCAAGGTGTTCGAGGTGGTGCGCAAAGAGAACGCCGACGCCCTCAACCTGGTGCGCCAGCAGATCGCGCTGCGCATCGATCAGAACAAGCGCGCCGCGGCCGAAGCCGAGAAGCAGCGCGCCGAGCAGGAAGAGCGGAAGCGCAAGATGGACCTGCTCACCAACGAGATCACGGTACGCACCATCGAGAAGCGTTCGATGCTGGTGAACTTTCTGCCGTTCGGAGCGGGCCAGTTTCAGCAGGGCCGCATCGGTTGGGGCGCGGCGTTCGCGGTGTCCGAAGGCTTGATGGCGGTGCTGAGCATCGTCTCGTACTTCGCGATCGAGTCACTCTTCGAGAAGGTCGACTACGTCTGGACCGACCGGCTCACCGCTGACGGCAAGCCCTTCGTGATCACGGTGCGGCAGATCCCCTCCAGCCGGCACACCGAGCGCGACGTGTGGACGGGGCTCAAGTACGGCACCGGCATCGCCTTCTACGCGCTGTGGGCCATCGGCGCCGGCGATGCCATCTGGCGCCACCAGGAAGAATCAATCACGGAGAAGAAAGAGCCCCTCTCCCCGGCGCCCAAGGCGCCCACCACGCGCCTCAACATTTACCCCACGCCCGGCGGTCTGGGCGCAGGGGTCACGATCGCTTTCTAAGGAGCACCTTCTCAATGCCCAGCCTCACCATCAAGACGCCCGACGGCAAGTCACGGTCGGTCACGTTGCTCAAGCGCATCACCAGCCTGGGGCGCGCGGCCGACAACGACATCGTGCTCGAGGACACCCGCGTGCCGGAGACGGCCTTCGCGATCATGTTCGACGGCATCTCGTACAAGGTCGGCGGCGAGACGAAGTTCCAGGTCAACGGCAAGCCGACCGACGAGGCCGAGCTCAAGGCCAACGACGTGGTGCGCGTGGGCGACACCGAGCTGACCTTCTCGTCGGCTGAGGCCCCGATGGCGCAGCCCGCGCTCGCCACCAGGTTCGCGCGCGGCGACTCGAAGGACCCCGACGCTTCCACCCAGGAGCAGCCCGGCGTTCCCGGCCGCGAGCTGTCGGCCCTGCGCCGCCTCACCTCGTTCTCCGAGCGGCTGCTTTCGAGCACGGACATCGATCGGTTGCTCGAGGCGCTCATGGACGAGTGCATCGAGGTCGCTCGCGCCGACAAGGGCTTTCTCATTCTGATGGAGAGCAATCAGCTGCGCGTGAAGGTCGCGCGCAACGTTCAGCGCGAGACCATCGAAGACGCGCTCGAGCGGGTGTCGGACTCCATCGTGAACAAGGTGGTGCAGCAGCAGAAGGCGCTGATCATCGCCGACGCGCTCGATGACCCGGAGTTCAACAGCAGCGAGTCAGTGGTGAACTTGAAGCTGCTGTCGGTGATGTGCGCGCCCCTGATGATGAAGGGCGATTTGTTCGGGTTGATTTACCTGGGCAACGATCGCCTGGTGAACCGCTTCGATCAGAAGGCGCTCGACACCCTCACCATCTTCGCCTCGCAAGCCTCGCTGTTGGTGCAGAACGCGCTGTTGGTCAACACGCTCAAGCTCGAGAACACCACCCTCAAGACCCGCCTCGAGGAACAGACCTACGGCGATATCGTGGGCGCCTGCCAGGGCATGAAGGACGTCTACAAGCGCATCGACAAGATCGCGCCCACCGACATCTCGGTGCTGGTGATCGGCGAGACCGGCACCGGCAAGGAGCTGATCGCGAAGGAACTCCATCGCCACAGCCCGCGGGTGAAGGGGCCGTTCATCTCGATCAACTGCGGCGCGATTCCCGAGAACCTGCTCGAGAGCGAGCTGTTCGGTCACGTCAAGGGCGCCTTCACTGGCGCGGTCGCCACCAAGATCGGCAAGTTCCAGGCGGCGATCAACGGCACCCTCTTCCTCGACGAAATCGGCGAGATGCCGCTGCAGCTGCAGGTGAAGCTGCTGCGCGCCCTGCAGGAAAAGGTCGTCTACAAGGTCGGCGACAACCGGCCCGAGCCCGTCGACATTCGAGTGGTCGCCGCGACCAATAAAAATCTCGAAGAAGAGACCCGGAAGGGCGCCTTCCGCGAAGACCTCTACTTCCGCATCAACGTGGTCACCCTCAAGCTGCCGCCGCTTCGGGATCGCGGCGACGACATCACCGTGCTCGCGAAGTTCTTCCTCAATCGCTACTCGAAGGAGTTCGACAGCAAGGCGCGCGGCTTCACGCCGGCCAGCATCGTGGCGATGAAGAAGTACAACTGGCCGGGCAACATTCGCGAGCTCGAGAACCGCATCAAGAAGGCGGTCGTGCTCTGTGAGAAGCCGCTCCTGGGTCC
>JAYVNA010000605.1:0-11521 GCA_043758715.1 Archangium sp. | reverse complement strand
GCGCGCCGAAGTGTGAAGGCAGCAAGCTCACGAACGACGTGGTGGTGAAGATCGAAGGGCCGCGGGCCTCGTCGATGTTGCGCCTGACGGGTGACGGCGCGGCGATGGCCGGCAAGCTGGTGGCCGGCAAGCTCTACAAGGTCAAGGCGTACAAGTGCGTGAGCGAGCCCTGTGAGAGCCCGGCGAACCTGTTTCACGGTGAAGAGTTCACCTCACCCGAGGGAAAGGCGGGCACGGTCGCGCTCACGTTGCCCGGCGCGCCCGCGTGCGTGCCGCTGGCTCCCGCTGAGACGGGTGGGCCGGACGCAGGTTGAGTTCTTGTGCCTCAACCCGGCGCAGTCACGCCGCGCTAGCATTCGCCGGTGCCCACCGATGACGTCGAGAAGCGCGTCGTCCCGCTGAGCAATCCGTCCGGGGTCCCATTGGCGCCCCTCGATCTCACGAAGCCGTTGTCTGGCGCGAAGATGAAGGGCTTTCCCCTGCTTCACCTGCTCGGCGTGATGGACGCCGCCCGCGGACCCGCGATGGCTGAGGCGTGGCGCGCAACGATGCCGCCCGAGCTTCGCGAGCACACCGAGCGGCGCGCCGTCACTTCGGTCTCCTGGTTGCCCATCGAGTACTACTTCCACGGCGTGGCGTGGACGGCGCGCGAACTGATGGGGCCTGGCCCGCGCCGAGCGCTGAGCATCGGCCACGAGGCCGCGTCAGCCGACATCGGTGCCTTCTTCCGCTTCGTGCTCGCGATGGCCTCGCCCTCGACCGTGCTGGGCCTCTCGGGCCGCTTCTGGAAGAGCTACTTCGACCAGAGCATGTTGCGGGTCGTCGCCTCCACCCCCCACTCTGTCTCGGCGGAAGTGACCGACTGGCCGCTGCGCGACGAGGAATCGCTTCACGAGATGGCGGGCAGCCTGGTGGCGTGGATGGAGGCGAGCCGCGCGCGCGACGTGAAGTTCAGCCGCTTCGAGCTCGCAGCCCCCGGTCACCTCGTGCTCGAGGCTGGCTGGAATTGAGGTCACAGCGCCCTTGATGCGGTTGCAGTGTGTTGTCCTGATTTCGGTGTTGGGTGGTCTCGCGCACGCGCAGCGGCTGAGCCCTGAGTTCCCCATCGATGATCCGGTGGTGGGCCCCGCTGGAGGGGTTCAAGATCTTCCCGCAGTCGCGTGGGTGGGCACCGGCTTCTTCGTGGTGTGGAGCGACACCCGCGATGGCCAGTCTGCCGACGGGCCAGGTCGCCGGCGCCTCGATCTCCGCGCTGGGCGTGGTGGGGCCGCGCCTCTTGCTGAGCGACAGCTCGTCCTACGTGAACAGTCACGTGAGCCGCTGGTGGGGGCAGTCGTGGGCGACCGTGTTTCTCAAGAACGGCGCGGTGCAGGGCCGCCGCACGCTGGCGACTGGCGCGCCCTTGCAGGCGGAGACCCCGATCGCCACCAGCGCGATCGGAGCCACCACCCAGCTCGACGCCGCGCCGCTCGGTGACGCGCTCTTGTCTGTCTTCACCACCAGCGCTGGTGGGCTCGACGTGTGGGGCGCGCTGCAGCTCGACGATGGCGGCGTCAGCACGTTTCCCATCACCAGCGCCGCTGGCGCCGACGTCGACCCGGCGATCAACGCGGGCACCACGGTCGTGGGCGAGCGCTGGGGCTTGCTGGTGGTGCGCGAGTTGCTCTCTGGGCCGCGAAGGTTCAGCGACCTGCTCGCGGGCATGCCCGGGGTGGCGACCAACACCCTCACCAGCCGCCTCGAGGAGCTCGAGCATCACGGGCTCATCACCCGGCAGCAGCTCCCGCCGCCGGCGGCCTCGGCAGTCTACGAGTTCACCGAGCGCGGCCGGGGTCTCGAGAAGGCCGTGGTCGAGCTGGTGCGCTGGGCGGCCCCCGAGGTGGCGCGCGCGGGCCGGGAGCGCCGCCGCCTGGCCCCGTTGCGGGCGAGCTGGCTGGCGCTGGCCCTCAAGGCGTTCTTCGTGCCCTCCCAGGCCAAGCGGGTGTCGGGGCAGCTGGTCTTTCGGTTGCCGACCGGCGCGCTCATGATCGAGGTGAAGAACTCAGCGCTCGAGCTGCGCGACGCCGCTCCGGGCGACCTTCCGCCGGCGATGTTGCGCTGCAGCGAAGAGCAGGTGCTCGAGTTGGTGCTCGAGTCGACCTCCCTCGAGGCGTTGTTGAAAGGGCCCGGGGTCGAGCTTCAGGGCGACGCGAAGGCGATCAGCCGGTTCCTGGCGGTCTTCAAACGGAAGAAGCGGTCGGCGTGAGCAGCGTGGTCAGATCAGCGGCAGCTTGAGGCTCATGTCGGCCAGCAGCGGCGCGGGGTACGGCACCTTGTCGTCGCCCGGATCGATGTGGGGATCGCCGTAGCCCGGCACCTTGCCGCCCCGGGTGGGGAACTTCACTTCGTAGGGCGTATCAGCGAGCTCAAAGTCAGCCTCGGCCAGCCCCATCGCCTGCGCGATGTTCGCCAGCAGCCGGTTCTGCGGCAGCCCGGCCTTCCACATGTTCCCGTAGCGCCCGCGAATGTCGCGCGTGCGGTTCGTGTAGTCGACGTAGTTGCCCGTCTGGAAATACCCGCCCGCGCTCCCCGCGAGAATCGTCGGCACGCTCTTGGCGTCGTGCGTGCTCGGGCCGCTCTCCGAGCTCCAGTACACCAGCGACTGATCGAGCAACGAGACACCCGGCAGCACCTGCACGGCGTTCATGCGGCGAATGAGGTCGGTGTACCCGTACTGAAAGAAGAACCGCTGGCTGTTGATCAACACCCGCTGCCGGTCCTCCATCAGGTGGTTGTGGTACAGCATTCCATGCGCGTCGGTGCGCTGCGGCTCGCTGTTGCTGGCCGTGTTGAACATCGCCGGGTCCCACTGATCGAGCAGCGCGCTGTACGTGAGCACCGCCATGCGCGTGGTGCCGCACAGCAACGCGTTGATCAGCATCTGGTTGGTCAGCTCCATCACCGCGCGCTGATCAGCCAGCCGCATCTCAGGCATCGCGGCAGCGCCCGACCATTCCCAATCGGCCTCGCCCTCGCGCAGGTACATCGAGCGCTGCCCGGCAGTGACGGCCGGCAGCGAGCACCCCGCAGACACCATCGCGCGCATGCGCTCGCCGATGGTCTTCACCCCGGCCATGTATTCCTCGAGCCGCCCGCGATCTTCGCGGCTGATGCGCCGCCCCGGCCCGAACGCGCCCCGGCTCACCCGCCGGTAATCTTCGTAGACGCGGTCGACCAGCGCCGCGCGCGGATCCACCTGCTGGCCCGGCGTGGTGTTGACGCCGCTGAACAGCAGGTCGAACAATTCCCCCAGCGTGCGCGCCGCGTAGGGGTTGTTGGCCACCGTGGTGCCGCTGGGAAACGAGCTCAGGTGCGTGCGCGCCGCGTTGAGCACCGGCGCCTTGAGCAGCGCGCGATCGCCTGTCGAATAGAACTTCGAGCTCGCGGCGATCACCGCGTCGATGGTGGGCGTGGGCACGTCAGCCAGCCCGTTGTCGACGCCGCCATCGCGGTTGGGAAAGTTGCCCAGGTACCCGCGCGTGTGCCCACCCCAGCTGAGGAAGTCGATGCCGCGCAGCACGTTCATCTTCGCGAGCAGCGGGTCTTCGACGAAGGAACCAATCAACGGCGAGAAGCGGGCCGCACCGGCATCGGCGTCGGCGAGCATCTGCGCCCGCGCGGCCACCGTCTGGGCGTGCGTGCGCTTGAGGTCCAGAATGCGCCCCGACTTCGCCACGTGCGGGCCATCGGAGCCGCTCGCCGGGTAGAGAGTGGTGTCCGTGAGGGAGACGGTGGAGTCGATCGGGTACGCGTTCTCCACCGAGATGCCGCCGTGCCCCACCCACGAGGTGATGAAGAAGCGCGGCGCCGTCATGGTCTGCGCTTCGGCGCGGCCCATCAGCGAAGGAAGAAAGGGCAACGCGAGCGCGCCGCCGCCCAGACCCTGCAGAAAGTGCCGACGACTGAGCCGGTGGTATTTCATTTCAATTCCCCGCCGGCATGCGCCGCAGCGCGAACTCAGTCGAGCCCGTGAGGCTCTTCATCACATCCTGCAAACTGCCCGTGCCCGCCGCCCGTTCCATGCTGCCGAGCACGCAGCCATCGACGGCGGCGACTTCCTTGCGGCCGAACACGGAGCGGAAGGTGTGACGCGCGAAGCACGCGTGCAGCCGCTGTGAATCGGCCAGCAACGCTGAGAGCGCCACCCCATCGGCGGCGGGCGCCGTGCCTCCGTTGCGATCGAGATCGGGAATGGTCGCGCTGTCGACCGGCGTCCACGTGGTGACCGCCCCCGTGGCGTCGTGCAGCGGTTCCTGCGTGCGGTAGCGCCCGAACGCGTCGTACTTCTCGAAGGGAAACCCGAGCGGGTTGATGGAGACGTGATGGCAGCCCTGGCACGCAGAGCCTGCGATCTCCGTCTTGGCCGTCACCACTTTGCGAACGGTGGGCACCGCGGGCGTCATGTAGTTCGCCGGCGGGGTGGTGTTCGCCGGCGGCTCCATCACGTCGCACAGGTACTCCACCCGAAGCCGCGCGCCGCGCATCACCGGGTTGGTGTCGGGGTAACCCGAGAGCAGGTACCCCGCCCGCGTGAAGAGCCCCGCGCGCTGCCCGGCGGGGAAGTGCACCAGCGCCTGCTCGTCGCCATTCCAGGCCGGCACGCCGTAGAGCCGCGCCAGCACCGGCGACTTCGCGAACGACACGTCACTGAGCAGGGCGTCGCGCAGCGAGCCGTGTTCCCCGTAGTACGTCATCAGGGTCACCATCTCGTCGAACGCGTCGAGGCGGAGTTGCTCGAGGTTGGTGTTGGCCGCGAGCGGCGGCGCAGACTGGTCAGGGTATTCGAGCGCCAGCGCGCTCGCCGCCGAGGGGTTGAAGCCCGGCACGCGGTCGAGCCGCAGCCACTGCCGATAGAAGTGTTCCGACTGCGCCCGCGCCCGCGGCGTCAACAGCAGCCGGGCGACCTGCGCCTCGAGGGTGAAGCTGGCGCCCTGAAAGCCATGCGCGGCCGCGTCGAACAGCGCGTCATCGGGCATCGAGTTGGTGAGCGCGAAGGCGACGCGGTTCGCGAGCTCGTGAGGGCTGAGCGTCGTCAAATCAGTGCGCGCGCCCACCGCCTCCCCGCGGAACTCGGTGCGGAAGAGAAAGTCAGGCGAGAGCATCAGCGACGCGATGAGCGCGCGGTAGCCGCCGTACGTGGTGTCGCCGTACGCGCCCAGGTAGGTGGTGCGATCGTCGTCATCGAGCGGCCGGCGCAGCGCCCGCGGACCCAGGCCCTCGAGTACGGCCGCCGGGCAACCCGAGGCCGACGGGCTCGCACAGGCCGCCCCGCCGAAGGTCTGCGTGAACTTCGCCAAGCGTGCCGCGTCCCCGGCGATCCACTCACCGACCGCGGTCGCCAGGTTCAGCTGCGGCTCGACGAGCAACGGGCTGATCCGCTGATCCATCGAGTCGTAGGTCAGCTCGGCGCGATGCGTGCTGCCATCGGGGGGCAGGGTGAAGGGCGCGAGCACGGGCGTCAGTTCCGCGGTGGTGAACGCGCGGCCGAGCAGGTCTTCGACGACGTTGCGGTACTGGGTGGGCGTCAACCGCAGCACCACCTCGGGGCTGGGGTCGGCACCCGTCGCGCAGTTGAACCAGTCGGGCCGCACCGCCGCGGGAGGAACCGGTGCCTCCGGCCGCGGACCGATGAGCTCACCCGTGCAACCGGCGAGCACCAACACGAGGGCCAGGCGTAAGTTCACGGGCACACCGTACTCCTCACCGCCAGGCCTGAGACCATCGCAGTCACGGGATGCCCCTGCTGGTAGGCGCCTGTGGGCAACTCGTCCCAGGTGATGCCGTCCACGCTCCGGTAAAACCGCTGCTTTTCGTACCAGACGTCCCAGCCGCCTTTCACGCCCACGAAGGTGCCGCGGCTGTTGACCGCGACCGGCGCGACGTTCGGCCCGCCGCTGATCACTCCATCGAGCCGGGTGCGGGTGTTGGTCGAGGTCCAGGTGAGGCCGTCGGTCGAACGGTGCATCCGGCCTCCACTCCAGGCCATGAACTCGCTCCCTGTCCACACCGGGCGCGACTCCACGTATTCGGGAATGCTGCTTGAGCTCCACGTCGCCGCGCCGTCGTTGCTGCGGCAGACCACGGTGGCGTTCATCGGCGCGGCCCACGTCATCGTCACGAAGATGCCGTTGCCGAACGCCGGGTGGCCTGCTCCACAGACATCGACGCGGCCGCCCCCCTGCATCGTGGGCCGCTGCCAGGTCACGCCGTCATCGGAGCTGTATTGAAAGTCGAGGTTCGCTCCGTCCGCCGCGGTGACGAGGAACACGCCGCCCCCCGCCGCGCCGCCCCGAACGTTCCAGATGGTGTTGCCCGCGCTGTTGACGTCGATCTCCCCATTGCTGGTCCAGGTGAGGCCGAGGTCGTCTGACTTCTTCGACCCCCGCGTGGCGGCGATCAGCCGGTTCGCCCCGACCATCACGTCCGTGACGTTCGAGCCCATGTCGACCTGCTGCCAGCTCACGCCATCGGCCGAGCGGAAGAACGTGCCCGGGGCACCCCAGCCCATGGTCTGCAGAAAGCCGCCATCGAAGGTCACCAGGCTGGTGGATGAATACGCGTTGTGATCGCAGTCGGTGCTCTGCGCGCCCCCATCGGGCAACGTGAAGGCCCCCGAGAAGCAGCGGTACCGCTCGTCGGCAGGCCACCCGTCGTCGAACGAGACATCGTTCTTCCACGTGAGCCCGTCATCACACGAGATGATCCGGCGCCCCTGTTTGCCGACCGCGACGAACACCGCCACGCGCTCGGGGCCGGCGTCCATCACTCCGGCATCGACGCCCGCGTCGAGTTCGATTCCTGCGTCGAGGCCCGCATCATTTTCCGGCACGCCCGCGTCGACCGCCGCGTCGGCCACCTCCATCGGCCGCTGACCGGCATCGAAGCCGGGGGAATCGACGGCCAGACCTACACAGCCCGAGACGAGGAGAACCGCCGTGGCGCAGAGCAGACGCATGAGCCGGCTCATCATGGCTCATGCGCGAGGCTTTTGCTCAGCGCGTTCGTTACCGGGCGGCCCCGCGAATGCAGTCAGGGTGCGCGAGGCCCAACCATGAAATCACCGCTTCGAGGTGCAGTGCTCGCAGTGCTGTTTGCCACGCCGGCTTTGGGCGTCACCTTTCAGGCCGATGCGCCCGGCGTCAATGGCTTCACCACGGTCGACAAGATCACCTGGAAAGATTCGAGGGGCCTCGACCGCGAGTTCTACTTCGCCAAGGTCTTCCCGAACGCCCTGGTGCCCGGCATCAAGGGGTACGTCACGCGGCTCACCTGGCAGCCCGACGTTTCCAGCGCGCGGATCATCGCTGAAGAAGATCCTTCCGGGATCAATGCCTCGAACGCGCAGGGGTGGGGCACCAACGTGATGCACATGCATTACAGCGAGTACGGCGGTTCGAACCCCGTGTTCGGCTCAGGCTTGAGCGCGACCACCAACAAGCGCGACGGCTTCGACTTTCGCCAGGCGCCGGTGCTGATCGGCGCGCACCACCTGATCTTTCGCGTCACCTACAAGCAGTACACGACGCTGCAGAAGACGACGCCCGACGATCGCAAGTGGGTGCAGGTGACCACCGACTGGTTCTTCGCGGACGGTCTCGACGCGGTGATCTTCGCGCACACCATCGATGCCTCAGCGGGCATTGCGAGCGACCCGGTGCGTTTTCTGAACAACACCCTCGCGCCCTATTCTCTCGTCTCGCCCGCGACCTGGAAGGGAACGACAGACTGGGCCGGCGGCAGCGACGCCCCCGATGGCCAGAGCTTTGGCGACTTCAAAGTCTTCGTCACCAACGACATGCGCAACTGGACCTACGGCGGCACCAACACCGTCCCGTTCGTGTGGGAATGGGTCAACCCGCTCTCGGGCCGAGGCGACGCCGAAGCGGCCTTCGTGCAGACCGAGACCTACGCGCAGAAGAACGCCGGTGAAGGGTTCGCCTCGGGCCTCGACGCGAGCGGCACTCATATGCCGGTCTACCCGGACTTGAATGGCCAGGAATACGCGTACCAGCTGAACTTCTTCGATTCGTACGCGAGCAAACGAATGACCTGGGGCACGAAGTTCGGCGTGCTCTACGGCGGCTTCGGCTCGACGCGCGGGTATCAAAACTACTCGCTGGCGATGCTGATGGGAAAGTACAGCGACCACGGTGCTTCGGCCCTGATCAAGGAGACCGCGTCGATCCACGACGGCACGCTGCGGGTGCAGGCGCTCATCGGCACCCTGGTCACCTCGGGCAACGAGGGCAGCGGCAACGCCACCCCGCACGTGTACTCACCGCCCGGCTACAATCACGTGTACCGAACGTGGGAAGCGCGCGCGGCTGCGAACGCCGTGCGGCTGCGGTTCGACCTGAGCGCGGGCAGCTACAAGCGGCCGACCTTCGTGGTGCGGGGCTTCACCGCCAACAACGCCACGGTGATGCTCAACGGCGCCCCCACCGCGGTCTCGGCCACGCTCGACGATGCGGGCGACGTGCTCTGGGTGACGCTGTTGTCCACGCTCTCGGGCACCAACGTGATCGACATCACCGCCGCGGGTTCGTGCGTGCCGAGTTGCGCCGCCGAGAGCTGCGGCAGTGACGGGTGTGGTGGCACCTGCGCGTGCGGCACCGGCGCGGTGTGCCTGGCGAACCTCACCTGTTGTCGCCCCAACACCAACACCTGCGGGCCTGATGGCTGCGGGGGAACGCGCGCGCCGTGTTCCACCTGCACGCCCCGCTGCGCGGCGGGGACCTGCGGCAGCGATGGTTGTGGCGGCACCTGCGCGTGCAGCACCGGCTCGGTGTGCCTGGCGAGTGGAACCTGCTGCACGCCGAATACGAACCTCTGCGGCCCTGACGGCTGCGGGGGCACGCGCGGGTGGGACCCTCAGTTCGGCACGTACTCGAGCTCGCAGACCACCACGAAGATCCAGTTCTCCGTGCACGACACCACGGTGGCGAGTCTGAGCGTGGAGGTCGGGGGCACTGCGCCGCGTACCATCAACCTCACTACCCGCACCGTCTTGAGCGGCGGCTACCTGCGGTTCTCCACCACGGTCTCATCCGCCCTGGCGAAGGGAACGAACGTGCGGCTCAAGGCGACCCAGTCCGCGGCCGCGGGAGCACGCACCGCCACCAGCACCTGGTTTGGCTACATGGAGGGCACTCCGGCGCTCGACTGCGCGCCCGCCACCTGCGTGCCCTCGTGCCTGCCCAACACCTGCGGAAGCAACGGGTGTGGCGGCACCTGCGGCTGCGCGATCGGCGCGCTCTGCCAGGGCAACCTCACCTGCTGCCAACCGAACACGAGCACCTGTGGGCCCGACGGCTGCGGAGGCACGCACGGCCAATGCCCGGCCGCCTGCACCGCGGGCGACGCCGATGGCGACGGCGTCTGTGATGACCGCGACAACTGCCGCGGCTGCGCGAACCCTGATCAGGCCGACGCCGATCGAGATGGGCTGGGAGACTGCTGGGCGTGTGATTGGTGCAATGGCCCGGGCACCGATACCGACTGGGACGGGGTGTGTGACGGCGTCGACAACTGCCCCTCGGTCTGGAATCAGAGCCAGGCCGACAGTGACCACGATGGCATCGGCGACGCCTGCGACCTCACTCCGTGAAGTGAGGGCGGAAGGCAAACGCCCTCATGGGGAAAAGTTCAGAGGGCGGAAGGCAAACGCCCTCATTGAGAAGTTCAGAGGGCGGAAGGCAAACGCCCTCATGGGGAAAAGTTCACTCCATCGCGCCGATGATGGCCTTGGTGAACTCGGCAGTGTTCGCCTTGCCCCCGAGGTCGCCCGTCTTCACCTTGCCCTCGGTGTAGACCTTCCACACCGCGTTCTCGACGCGGCGGGCGATCTCGGGAAGCTCGAGCCACTCGAGCATCATCACCGAAGACATCAGCAGCGCCGTGGGGTTCGCCAGGCCCTTGCCGGCGATGTCGGGGGCCGTGCCGTGCACCGCTTCAAACACCGCGCACTCGAGGCCGATGTTCGAGCCGGGCACCACGCCCAGGCCGCCCACCAGCCCGGCGCAGAGGTCCGAGATGATGTCGCCGTAGAGGTTCTCCATCACCATCACGTCGTACTTCTCGGGGTTGCGAACGAGCTGCATGCAGAGGTTGTCGACGATGACTTCCTCGGTCTGAATCTGGGGGAAGTCGCGCGCCACCTTGCGGAAGCAGTCGAGGAACAGGCCATCGGACAGCTTCATGATGTTGGCCTTGTGCACCGCGCTGACCTTCTTGCGATTCTTTCTCACCGCGTACTCGAAGGCGTAGCGGCAGATGCGGGTGCTCGCCTTCTCGGTGATGATCTTGATCGACTCGACCACCCCGGGCACCACGATGTGCTCGATGCCGGCGTAGAGGTCTTCGGTGTTCTCGCGCACCACCACCAGGTCGACGTCCTCGTAGCGCGTCTTCACGCCGGGCACTGAGCGCACCGGCCGCACCGAGGCGTAGAGATCGAGGCGCTTGCGCAGCTGCACGTTGGCCGATTGCAGGCCGGTTCCGATGCCGGTGGCGGTCGGTCCCTTGAGGCCGACCCGGGTGCGCATCACCGACTCCACCGTCTCATCGGGGAGGTTGGTGCCGTACTTGTTCACCGCTTCCGCGCCGCACTCCCGATACTCGAACTCGAGCGGGGCTTTGGCGCCTTCGAGCACGATGCGAACGGCGTCGCACACCTCGGGGCCGATGCCGTCGCCGTTGATCATCGTCACTTTCCGCTTCGCAGGGGTCGTCATGAACCGAGATCTAGGCCCCACTTCCGTTTCAGTCACCCACATTTGGGGACGTCAAAGTCGGCTCCTGAAGTTCTTCTCGGGGTGGCAGCTGCGCTAGCTTCCGCGCCGTGCAGCTCGATCGGATCAGGGAGAAGGTGTGGAACGGGGAGGTGCTCTCCGATTTCGAGCTCCGGGAACTGGAGAACGCCGCGCAGAAAGAAGGCGGCCCGCTGTGGCGCACCACGGTGGCGCAGGCGTTGATCAACGCTGACGCCATCAGCCAGGCGATCCCCATTCTCGAAGCGGTGCGCCGCGATTACCCGACCGAGGTGCAAGCGCACCTGGCCCTGGGGCGCGCGCTGATCAGCCTGGAGAAGTGGAACGAAGCCGAAGCGCCCCTCAAGCGCGCGCTCGAGTTGAACCCCGGCGATCCCGAACCGACCAAGGCCCTGGCCACCCTGGCGCTGCGCCGCGGTGAGTGGGCGCGCGCGAAGGCGTGGATCGACGAGGTGGTGCGCGCAGACCCTCTTGATGAGGAAGCCCAGCTGCTCCACAGCGAGCTGGAGCGCCTCGCGCCCGGTGAACTCGACAGCGAGCCGACCCTCGACCTCTTCACCCGCGCGTTGGTGGAGCGCCTCAAAGCGCAGTCCACTCCGCACCTGGTGGCGCGCGCGCAGCTGACGATTCGACTCGGGAGGGGCGGGGTGGCGCGCTTCGATCTCCCCGCGCTCTTCGGTGAATCGTTGCGCACCGGGCGCTCGCTCTCGGAA
>JAYVNA010000604.1:0-3757 GCA_043758715.1 Archangium sp. | reverse complement strand
CTGGCACCGATCCATCGTTCCAAGACCTGGGCCGATTCACTGGCCTGAGCCACGTGGCGCACGCCCTCGAAGATCATCGAATTGATCAACAAAGCGGTCGTCTGCGTGTCGAGGCCGGCCCGGAGAAACCCGCGCGCGACCCCATTGTCGAGGTAGGCCTGCGTCGAGATCCCGAAGAAGGTGACCGCGGCCTGGAGTTTTTCGTTGAGCTCGGCGCTGATGCCCGGCGCCTCCACGAAGAGCAGCCGGGCCAGGGAACGGTTCTTCTGGAAGGCCGCGAACAGCGCCCGCCCGATGCGTTCGACCTGCGCGCGGTATTCGCCCACCGTCGTGCTCGCGCTCGGACTCTCGGAGGCGATCACCATCGTCACCTCGCCCATCACCTCTTCGATGACCGCGTGGAAGACGTCGAGCTTGCTCTTGAAGTACCGGTAGAAGGTGCCGAGGCCCATGCCGAGCTCAGCGGCGATCTGGCCCACCGTGGTGTCGTGAAAGCCGTGGCGGGCGAAGACGATCGCTGCCGCGTCGAGGATCGCCCTCCGCTTCTCTTCGGTTTTGACGCGGGCCATCTATTCAACAGATTCAACAGGTTGAACGGACTTCAGCAACGGCCTTGTTCTCTTCATAACGATAATGATACGTCACTCTCGAATTCAGGTCCACCCGTCCCCGAGGTCGCACATGGTTCAGGTCGATGTCTTCTGGTCGTACGGCATTGGAGCGGGGCTGGGGCTGGCGAGCGCTGCTGCGGGAGTGAAGAAGGAGAAGCTGCGCGAGCTGATTCAGAGCGCGCCGGCGTTTCAGACGCTGCTCTTCCTGGCGATCGTGTTCGCGCCCTCCGGCTTCGTGCTGCTGTGGAGCTTCCCTTCCTGGGAGACGATGCACGTCGGCACGCGCGACCTGCCGCCCTGGTTGGTGGCGTTGTTCGGGGTGACCAACATCACCCAGGGTCTGCTGGGCTTCACAGTGGCGCGGTGGCTGAGCGCGCGCGGCAAGGCGTTCAGCGCGTACCTGCACTGGGTCGGCGGCTACTTCGGAATGTTCTTCATCCTGGTGCACGGTTGGGACGGCAGCGGCTACCAGCGCTTCTTCTCGCCCACGCGTGAGGCGCTCACCGGGTGGTCGTGGAGCACCGCCGCGGGATGGCTCACTTCGGACGTCGCGATCACCTTGATGGTGATGGGCGTGGTGCTGATTCCCTGGCTGGTGGGGCTGACGGTGAGCTGGCTGCGCGCCAGTGGGCGAGCCCCGGGAGTCGCCCTGTTGAGTGCGTCGGTGCTGGGGCTGTTGATCCTCGGCGTGCCCGCGTTGGCGATCGCCTCGAGCGTGATGGTGCGGCAGGTGGGCGCGATCGGCGGGCTGCTGGGTACGGTGGCGATGTTCGGCCTGCTGTGCGCGCCGCGGTTCGGGCTGCTGCGGTTGCACTTCGAGTCGCTCGGGTTTGCGGCCGAGCGTGAGCTCAGGGCCCCCGCGGCTTCGCTCGGGGTCACCGGGGGCCTTTCGTGAAGCGCTCCGTGCTCATCACCGGGGCCACCGGCGGCATCGGCCGAGAGTTGGTGCAGCACTTCCTGCGAGACGGCTGGACCGTGTTCGCCGGCTGCCTCGAGTCTGCCCCGACGCTCGAGCCCGGAGCGATCGTGGTCGCGCTCGACGTGACCAGCGAGGCCTCGGTGCAAGCCGCGCGGCAAAAGGTCGGCGTCCCCGATCTGCTGATCAACAACGCGGGCATCGGCCTGCTGGGCCCCATCGCCGAGCTGCCCGACGAAGCGATCGTTCGTCAGTTCGAGATCAACGTGCGGGGTTTGGCGCGGGTGACGCGCGCGTTCGTGCCCGAGATGTGCCGCCGCGGTCACGGGCAGGTGATCAACATCAGCAGCCTCGCCGGGGTCATCACCCTGCCCTGGTTCGGCGCGTACTCAGCCAGCAAGCACGCGGTCGAGTCGATGTCCGACGCGCTCCGCCTCGAGGTGGTGCCGTTGGGCGTGCGGGTCTCGATCGTCGAGCCCTCGATCGTCGGCACCGCCTTCGTCGAGAACGCGGTCGAGTCGCTTCGCCGCGCCGCCGCTCACTCGCAGTGGAGCCAAGCCCTCGAGCACACCATCGCGCGAAAGGACGCCTTTTCGCCGGTGCAGCTGCAGCCCTCGCAGGTCGCCGCGGTGGCGTTGCGCGCGGCGAACACGAAACGTCCCGCGGCAAGGTACCGGGTGGGCGCGCTCGCCTCGTGGCTGCTGAGACTCGGCAGCCTGTTGCCCGTACCGCTGCTCGACGCGGTGCTTCGCGCGCTCACCGGCCTCTCCAGGAAAAGACCGGCCCTCCCTCGCCTCCCTCAGGAAACCCATTCATGATGCCCTCCATTTCTCCCCAGCAGCCCGCTCACCACCACTCGCCCCGCCCATCCGGAGCCCGTTCCATGAACGTCGAGGGATTCACCTTCACTCCGCCCCCAGGCTTTCGCACCGAGGAGCAGACGATCGCGCTGCGCATGGTCGTCGACGGCCCCGCGCCGAGCCTGATCGTGCAGAGCAAGCCCGCCCGAAAAGGGGCGACGCTGGAAGAGCTGGCCGGCCAGACGTTCTCTGAGCTGAGCCAGACCGTGGCGGGCATGAAGGGCGCCAGCCGCACCGAGTTCACCTTCGCCGACGGCGGCACCGGCATCGTGATCGCCTACAACTTCCCCACGGCCGCCGGGGAACTGCGGCAGTACTTCGTGCTCCGGCTTCACGGGGAGCGGCTGTGCAGCGTCACCTTGACCCTGCCTTCGTCGTCACTCACCGAAGGCAACGCCCGCCTCTTCATGACTGCCATCGCTTCGATCACGCCTGCCTGAGGACGACCATGCCCAAGATCCTTCCGAATCAGCCTCGCCTCGTCACCACGCCGAAGACCGACACCGCGCAGGCCGGGCCCGCCGCCGCTGGAGCCACCGCGACGCCCGCGGGGTGGGCCGCCAGGGCTGGGCAGACCACGCAGGCCGCCACCGCGGCGCCCATTCCCGATCGCCAGAAGGCGATCGTCTGTCCGGTGCTCGCCTCGATGGTGAACGAAGGCCGGGTCAAGCTGTCCCCCGATGGCGCGCTCAAGCTCTCCGATCTGCGCGACGCGACGAAGGACCTGAAGATGGACGCCGGGCTTCGCGCGGGGCTCACCGCCACCGGCGTGATCGCGAACCGGCCGCAGGACATTCTGCACAACACCATTCACGGGGAGATGAACGTACTCGACCTGCGCTCGGGGCCGGTCAAGCACCCGGGTGACAGCGCGATCCTCACCGCCGGCAAGTTCGATCAGGGCAAGTTCGACGCGCTGGTCTCACGCGCGGAGGGCGGCGTGATGACGGTCGACTCGTTCGCCAACGCGATCAGCGCGAACGTTCAGCGCGACCTGATTCCGGGGCAGAAGGTCGACACGCTGGTGCGCGGAAAGAACTTCTCGGCCGTCGAGTTCGGCGCGCTGCTGGCGAGCTTCGGAAAAACCGACCCGAAGAGCGGCAAGCTGGGCATCTCCGTCGAGGACATGCGCGCGCTGTATCAAGACAAGAAGCTCCCCGCGGCGAACACTGCCACCCTGGTGGAGGCCACGGCGCTCAGCGCCTCGCTCGCAGTGAAGGCTGACGCCGCGCTCGCAAGCACCGCGTTCCGATCGCTCGCGACGGCGACGGGGTTGTCTGATGCCGGCGCGCGGATCTCTGGGGGCAAGGAGGTCGGTGCCACCGCAGCAGGTCAGGCCGCGGTCGGCGCTGGCAAGGCGGCGAACTGCC
>JAYVNA010000603.1:0-3762 GCA_043758715.1 Archangium sp. | reverse complement strand
CGATCGGCGGGCGTTGGCCGCGACGCGTACCGCGATCCCCACGAGCCAGGTGCCCGGGTTCGAGCGGCCTTCGAAGCTGGCCAGGCGCTGATGCGCGGTGAGAAACACGTCCTGCACGGCGTCTTCGATGCCGGGCGGATGCACCCCCAGCCGGCTCAGGGTGCGCCAGACCTGACGCGCGTGTGCCTGGTAGAGCGTCGCGATGTCGGGCACTTCGGGACGCATGGAGGGGAGCAATCGACTCACAGCCGCGTGAGTGTCGCCAGCCTTCAATTCCGTCACTTCAGGGTTTTTGTCTTCTTTTCACCAGCCACACCACCCCGAAGCCGAGCGACCACAGGGGCAGCACGATGAAGAACGCGCTCTGGAAAATCGCGCAGCCTTCACTGAGCATCGAAACTGGAGGGAGCTTCGAGCGGTCGAGCAGGCTCGCGTCGTCGAGGAGCAGGCCTTTACTCTCGAGCAGAACGAGCCGTTCCTCGACGCTCGAACCCCGGGTCGCCGAGAGCACTTCGCCGGTGTCGAGCTCGTACGCGAGCGCGAGGGCCGCTGCGATGCCGCGCGCGTTGGTCCACCCTTCGAAGTTGGGATCGGGTTTGGGGGTTCGGTAGATCCACGGGGCCGTGACGAAACGTGGCTCCCTGCATCACCAGGCCGTCGTGCAGGTGGGTGCCGCACAGCCAGCAGTACGGAATCCACGCGGGCTTGATGCGAGCAAGCGCGCCGCGTGATCGTACCGGCGGTTGAAGTCGAGGTTGACGACCTGACCGCTGGTGCTGCGAATCGTAAACCCGTCGGCGCCGACGAACCACGCGACCGTGACGATCAGCCAAAGCGCGAACGGAATCGGAAACAGTTTCTCGCTCACGCGTCTTTGACGACCAGCAGCCGCACCTCGGTCATGTCTTCCATCGCGTACCGCACGCCCTCGCGGCCGAGCCCGGAATCCTTCACGCCGCCGTACGGCATGTTGTCGACCCGCCAGCTCGGGACCTCGTTGATCAACACCCCGCCGACCTCGAGCACGTCCCACGCCCGCATCGCACGATGGATGTCGTTGGTGAACACGCCGGCCTGCAGGCCGAACTTGGTGTCGTTCACCTCGGCGAGCGCGGCCTCATAGCTCTTCACCCGGCTCAGCAGCACCACCGGCCCGAAGGCTTCTTCGGTCACCAGCGGCTCGGTCTTCGGCACGTCTTCGAGCACGGTGGCCTCGAGCATGGTGCCCTTGCGCGTGCCGCCGCACAGCAGCTTGCCGCCCGCTTTGACGGCCGATTGGATCCACCCGTCGAGCCGGCTCGCTTCAGTCTCGCTGATCATCGGGCCGATGAAGGTGGCCTCGTCTTTGGGATCTCCGGAGACCAGCGCGCGGGTGGCGGTGACCAGGCGCTCGCGCAGTTCATCGTAGAGGGATTCGTGCGCGAGAATTCGCTGCACGCTGATGCAGCTCTGACCTGATTGGTAGAACGCGCCGCTCACCAGGCGGGACACCACGTGGTCGAGCCGGCCCTGTTGATCTTCGTCGACGATGCAGGCCGCGTTGCCGCCGAGTTCGAGCACGACCTTCTTTGCTCCGGCCTTCGCCTTGAGATCCCAACCGACCTTGGGGCTGCCGGTGAACGAGAGCAGCTTGAGCCGGGGGTCGGTGGTGAACAGGTCTGCGCCGCCGCGGTGCGCTGGGAGAATGCTGAAGCTGCCGCGCGGAAGATCAGTCTCTGAGAGCACCTCGCCGATGATCAACGCGCCGATCGGCGTGTAACTCGCGGGCTTGAGCACCCAGGTGTTGCCCGTGGCGATGGCCGGGGCGATCTTGTGAGCCGCCAGGTTCAGGGGGAAGTTGAACGGGCTGATGAAGGAGCAGGGCCCGATGGGCACGCGCTTCGTCATGCCGCGATAGCCCTTCGCGCGCTCAGAGATCTCGAGGTTGAGCACCTCACCGCCCATGCGCGTCGCTTCTTCGGCGCCCTCGCGGAAGGTGTCGATCAACCGCGAGACTTCGCCGCGCGAGTCGCGAATCGGTTTCCCTGCTTCGATGCACAACGCCAGGGCGAGCTCGTCAGCGCGTTCTTGAAAACGCTTCACGCAGTGCATCAGCACGTCGCGGCGTTGATACGGAGGCACCTTCGCCATCGCCTCGCGCGCCCCGTGCGCCGCGGCGATGCCCGCGTTGATGGCCTCGGCGTCGGCCATCGCAACCCGCGTGGCAACTTTGCCGGTGAACTTGTCGGTGACTTCGAGCGCCTCGTTTGCGAACACGGGCTGATTCGCGAGGTAGTACGGGTAGCGGGGCTTCAACATGCGGTCGATGGTGCCATGTTCTCGACGGCGCGCGCTCAGCCAACTTTCGTGAGCACCTCGTGTCCACGTCTGGTGACGAGCACGGTGTGCTCGAACTGGGCAGACCACCTCCCGTCCCTGGTGACGCAGGTCCACCCATCCTCGAGGACGCGCGTCTCCGGGCTTCCGAGGTTGAGCATGGGCTCGATGGTGAAGGTCATGCCTTCACGCAGCAGCAAGCCTTCGCCGGGTTTGCCGACGTGAGAGACGTGCGGCGGCAGGTGCATCTTTCGCCCGATGCCGTGGCCGCCGAAGTCGGTGACGACGGAGCAACCCTCTTTGCGCGCGAGGCGGTCGATGGCCGCTCCGATGTCGCCGAGATGGGCGTTGGGTTTGACGGCCTCGAGGCCGACCTCGAGCGCGCGGCGGGTAGTCTCGACGAGGTGTTTCGCTTCGGCGCTCACGTCCCCGATGCAGAAAGGGGCGGTTGGCTCACGAAGCAGCGCGCGGCGGCCCGGGTGACGGTGCCTTCTTCGGCGACGGCGACGAAATAGCGCAGCTGGGTGAGGCTCATGCACGCACTCTACTTCAGGAGCGGGAACTCGCGCTTCTCTGGCAGTTGCATCGACTGAAGTTCGAACTTGCCCTTCTTGTACAGGCTGACGCTCGACGTCTGCCCGGAGATGTTCTGCGCCATTTCGAAGTCCTGCAGGAACGTGGAGGTCACCAGCTCCCAGCCGCCGGGCACCTCTCGCAACCAGCTGTTCGTCGTCTTCTCGTAGGCGCCTTCGAGGCGCGCGTGCGTGGCGACCAGGATGGTCTGGGTCGCTGCGTTTCCGCTCACGATGACCAGATGCACTTCGTTCGCGGCGTTGAAGACGATGTGACCTGTGTGGGCGGGCGAGAGCTTGAGGGTCGGGCCCGCGTACCAGGGGCCTCCTTCTGGCAGCCAGCTCGCGTCGAGCGGCGTGCCTGCGACCTTGAAGAGCGACGGGTAGAGGTGGAGTTCTTTCGGCATTTTGGTTCAGCTCGCTCTGACGCGATTTCGGCCGCTGGTCTTCGCCGCGTACAACGCCTGATCAGCCCGGCGGACCAGCTCGGTCGGCGACTCGCCCAGCTTCCACTCCGCCAGCCCGAGACTCGCCGTCACTTCTCGCCCCGGCGTCAGGTGGCCCCACTGGGTGGTCGCGATCGCCACCCGCACTTTCTCCGCCGCGATGCGCGCACCGTCGATCCCCGTGTGAGGAAGGATCAACACGAACTCCTCGCCGCCGTACCGGGCTGCCACGTCTGAGGCGCGCAGTTCCTTCTGCAGCACCTGCGCGATGCTGCGCAGCACCGCGTCGCCCACCACGTGCGAGTACGAATCATTGATCCGCTTGAAGTGATCGATGTCGAGCAACGCCAGGCACAACGTCTGCCCGAACGTGCGCGCGCGCTGCAGTTCGACGCCCAGCGCCTCTTCGAAGTGTCTGCGATTGAACA
>JAYVNA010000602.1:0-11561 GCA_043758715.1 Archangium sp. | reverse complement strand
GAGCAGGCTGAAGCATGGCGTTCTGTCCTTAAAAAATCAGCGAACGGCGGGAGCGTCAGCTTTGACGCCGCCCTTGGTGGGGAGGACCTCGCCGCGGCAAACCCAGACCTTGCACCCGATGGTGCCGTAGGTCGTGCGTGCGATGGCGTAGCCGTAGTCGATGTCGGCGCGGAGCGTGTGCAACGGCACCCGACCCTCGCGGTACCACTCGTACCGGGCCATTTCAGCGCCGCCCAGGCGGCCCGAGCACGCGACTCGAATGCCCTTGGCGCCGAACTTCATGGCCGTCTGAATGGCCTTCTTCATCGCGCGGCGGAAGGCGATTCGGCGCTCGAGCTGGGTGCAGATGTTCTCTGCCACCAGCTGCGCGTCGATCTCGGCCTTGCGGACCTCGACGATGTTGAGGAAGACCTCATTCTTGGTGAAGCGCTGGAGCTCCTTCTTCACCGTCTCGATGCCGGCGCCCCGCTTGCCGATCACGATGCCGGGACGTGCCGTGTGCACGTTGACCTTCACCTTGTTCGCCGCGCGCTCGATCTCGACCTTCGAGACGCCCGCGTGGTTGAGGCTCTTCTTGACGTGCGCGCGGATCTTGATGTCCTCGTGCAGCCACTGGGCGTAGTTCCGCTCCTCGAACCACTTCGAGTCCCAGGTGCGGATGACCCCAAGGCGAAACCCAATCGGATGAACCTTCTGACCCAAGGTGTAGCTCCTTCGAAAAGTTGGTTACTTCTTGGCCTTCAAAGACGCGTCGGACAGCACGACGTGAATGTGGCTGGTTTTCTTGTTGATGCGCGTCGCACGACCCATCGCGCGAGGCATGTAGCGGCGGCCGGTCGGGCCCTGGTCGACTGAGATCATCTTGACCCAGAGCTTGTCGATGTCGACCGAGCCCTTGGACAGGTCGGTGGCGTTCGCCATGGCCGACTCGATGAGCTTCTTCACCGGAGCCGCAGCAGCGCGGCGGGTGAACTGCAGCGTGTTGATGGCTTTCGCCACCGGCATGCCACGGACGAGCGCAACGACCACCGAGATCTTCCGGGGAGCCATGCGCAGATGACGGAGGTGAGCTGAGGATTCCATCGGTTAACCCTTCTTGCCCGGGGCCGGAGCGGCCTTCTTCTCGGCGCTGTGCCCACTGAACGTACGCGTCGGAGAGAACTCACCGAGCTTGTGACCGACCATGTTCTCGGTGACGTACACGGGGATGAACTTGCGACCGTTGTGAACCGCGAACGTATGACCCACCATCTCGGGGATGATGGTCGAACGACGCGACCAGGTCTTGATGACCGACTTCTTATTGCCCTTGTTCATCGCCTCGAGCTTCTTGCTCAGGCTGATGTCGACGAAGGGACCCTTCCAGGTTGAACGAGCCATGGTTGAAGTAGCTCCTTTCGTTACTGGCTGCGCGCGCCCTGACGGCGCTTGGTGACGACGAATTTGTCGGTGCGCTTGTTCTTGCGCGTGGTGAGACCCTTCGACTTCTGGCCCCAGGGAGAAACGGGATGCGGATTGCCTTGACCGGACTTGCCTTCACCACCGCCGTGCGGGTGGTCGACCGGGTTCATGGCCTGGCCACGAACGGTCGGGCGGATGCCGAGCCAGCGGCTCTTACCGGCCTTACCAATGGTGATGATTTCGTGGTCGATGTTGCCGAGTTGCCCGATGGTGGCGCGGCAGACAATCAAGACCTTGCGGACCATGCTCGAGGGGAAGCGAACCTGAGCGTAGTCGCCCTCTTTCGCCATCAGTTGGCCCCAGCTGCCGGCCGAACGAATCAGCTGGCCACCGCGGCCGGGCTTGAGCTCGATGTTGTGGATCACGGTGCCGATCGGGATGTTCTGGAGCGGCAGCGTGTTGCCCGGGCGGATGTCGACCGCGTTGCCGGAGAACAGGGTGTCGCCCACCGCCAGGCCAACCGGCGCGAGGATGTAGCGCTTCTCGCCGTCAGCGTAGTGGAGCAGCGCAATGTTGGCGGTGCGGTTGGGGTCGTACTCGATCGAGAAGACCTTGCCCGGGACGCCGTCCTTGTTTCGCTTGAAGTCGATGGTGCGGTAGCGACGCTTGTGACCACCGCCCTGGTGCCGGCGCGTGATGTGGCCATCGCCGTTGCGGCCACCCGAGCGCTTCATCGCGCTGGTGAGGCTCTTCTCGGGCACGTCGTGCGTGATCTCGGCGAAGTCCGACACCGTCATGAAGCGACGAATCGGAGACGTCGGTTTGAATTTCTTGACGCCCATTAGACGGTACCTCCCTCGAACAGCTCGATCTTGTCGCCCTCTTTCAAGGTGACAAAAGCCTTCTTGAAGTTCGAGCGCTTGCCCATCGACTGACCAACCCGCTTGATCTTGCCGCGCATGATCAGCGTGCGAACGTCGAGCACGGTGACCTTGAACTGCGAAGCGACCGCGCGCGAGACGTCGTGCTTGGTGGCCTTGCGGTCAACCAGGAACGAGTACTGGCGCTGCGCTTCCCGAGCCTTATCGAGCTTCTCGGTGATCAACGGACCCTTGATGACGGTGTTGAGATCCATGGATTATTCCTTCGCCTTCGAGCCGCGGGGCATGAGGAGCGCCGTGGCGATCGCCTTGGCAGCGGCGACGGTGAGCACCAGCGTCTGGCGGCGCAGCACGGACTCGACGTTGATGCCCTCGGGGGCGATCACGTCGAACTTCTCCATGTTGCGGACCGCGAGGTGGAGCTTGTTGTTCGTCTTCTCGTCGACGATGAGCGCGTTCACCAGCTTGAGGCCCTTGGTGAGCGACTCGTACGTCTTCTTCGACTTACCGTCGGAGGGGAAGGCGTCGACGATGATGATCTTCTTCTCGCCAGCGCGCAGCGAGAGAGCCGAAGAGAGCGCCGCACGACGCACGCCACGGGGCGGGCGGTACGTGTAGTCGCGCTGCTTGGGGCCCATCGCCTTGCCGCCGCCGACCCAATGCGAAGCGCGGGTCGAACCCTGGCGCGCACGGCCGGTGCCCTTCTGCTTCCAGGGCTTCTTGCCGCCGCCGGAAACGAGGGAGCTGTTCTTCACCGCGACCGTACCGGCGCGGCGGTTGATGTGCTGGAACTTCGCTGCCTCATACAGAAGGTTCGCGTTGGGCTTGGTGCCGAACACGTCGTCCGAGAGTTCAATCTCAGAGACCTTCTTGTTGGACAAATCTACGACGTCGAACTTGGCCATGGTCGTGTCCTCAGCTCTTGATCTCGACGTCGACACCAGCCGACAAGTCGAGCTTCATGAGGGCGTCGAGCGTCTGCTGAGTGGGCTCGAGAATGTCGAGAAGCCGCTTGTGCGTGCGGATCTCGAACTGTTCACGGCTCTTCTTGTCGACGTGGGGGGAACGCAGCACCGTGAAACGGTTGATGCGCGTGGGGAGCGGAATCGGGCCGGAGACGCGTGCGCCTGTACGCTTGGCAGTCTCGACGATCTCGGTAGCGCTCTGATCCAGGAGCTTCGAGTCGTAAGCCTTCAGACGAATCCGGATTTTCTGTGTTGTCGCCATGCTCAGTTGATCCTTTGTTTGCGACTACCAACACAACGCCGAAGAGGCTGTTACGACCGATGTCCCTGGTTTTCACAGAGCGACTTGCGGCGAAGACGAAGACGGCGGCGCATATACGGTCAGGCTTCCGAGACGTCAAGCCCTGTGTGCGCGAATTCGTATTTCGAGCCAACCGCGCCGGACAAAAGGCGAAATGGGCCCCCGATACAGTCCGATTCAGTACCCCCGCAGCCTCAGGAGCAGTGCCTGGAGGACGTTGGGGGTGATCTGGGCGTAGTTCCCGAACTGCATGGTGTAGCTTCCGCGGCCGCTGGTGAGGCTGCGCAGCGAGTCGACGTAGCCAAACATCTCGGCCAGGGGCACGTCGGCGTCGATCACCTGGGTGATGCCGCGCTGGTTCATGCCCCTGATGTTGCCCCGGCGGGCGCTCACGTCGCCGATCACGCTGCCCATGCTCTCGGCCGGCACGATGATCTCGACCTTCATCATCGGCTCGAGCAGCACCGGCGCCGCCGCCTTGCAGGCCTCGTTGAAGGCCATGGCCGCGGCGATCTGGAAGGCGATCTCGTCGGAGTCCTGCTCGGAGAACGCCCCGCCCACCACCTCGACCGAGATGTCGATCAGGGGGTAGCTGGCGACCACCCCGCGGCCCAGTCCGCTGGTGACGCCGCCCTCGATGGCCGGCCAGAACTCCTTGGGGATCTGGGTTTCCGAGGCGAGGTTCTTGAACTGGAACCCGTGGCCCTTTTCGAGGGGTGAGACGCGCAATTTGACCTGCGCGAACTGGTTTTTGCCGCCAAGTACCTTCTCGTAGCGGTGGTCAAATTCGGCCGCGCGGGTGACGGTCTCGCGGTAGGCGACCTGCGGCTTGCCCACCCGGGCTTCGACTTTGTGCTCGCGCTTGAGCCGGTCGACGATGATCTCGAGGTGGAGCTCGCCCATGCCGGCGATGATGGTCTGGCCGGTCTCCGGGTGGGTGCTGACGCGGAAGCTGGGGTCTTCGATGGCGAGCTTGGCCAGCGACTGCACCAGCTTGTCGGCGTCTTCGGTGCTGCGCGGCTCGAGGGAGAGCTGAATGACGGGCTCGGGGAACTCGATCTTCTCGAGCAGCACCTGATGTGACTCGACGCACAGGGTGTCGCCGGTGGTGGCGAGCTTGAGGCCGACGATCGCGCAGATGTCACCCGCGAGGCACTCACCTATCTCGTCGCGTTTGTCGGCGCGCATCTGCACCAGGCGCCCTACCCGCTCGCGCTTCTTCTTGGCGGTGTTCCAGACGGCGGTGCCCGACTCGAGGCGGCCCGAGTACACGCGAATGAAGGTGAGCGACCCGAACGAGTCGTTCATGATCTTGAAGGCCAGCGCGGCGAAGGGCGCGTCGTCCTTCGTCTCGCAGAGCACTTCTTTCCCGTTCTTGTCGATCGCCACCATGGGCGGCACGTCGATGGGCGAGGGCAGGTAGTCGACCACCGCGTCGAGCAGGGGCTGCACCCCCTTGTGCTGATAGGCCGAGCCGCAGAACACCGGGAAGAGCTTGAGGGCGATGGTGCCCTTGCGAATCGCCGCGCGCAGCTCGAGCTCGGTGATGTTCTTGCCCTCGTTGTCGAGGTACTTTTCCATCAGCTTGTCGTCGAGCTCGGCGGCCTGTTCCACCAGCTTGAGGCGCGCCTGCTGGGCCCGCTCGGCGGAGTCGGCAGGAATGTCGATGAGGTCGAAGGTGCTGCCCTCGGAGCTGTCGTTGAAGACGATCGCCTTCATCCGCACCAGGTCGATGACACCCCTGAGCTCTTTCTCGGCGCCCAGCGGCAGCTGCATCACCAGGGCGTTGGCGCCCAGCTTCTCGCGCAAGCTGGTGACCGACATCTCGAAGTCGGCGCCGATCGCGTCCATCTTGTTGATGAAGCAGATGCGGGGGACCTTGTACTTGTCGGCCTGGTGCCAGACGGTCTCCGACTGAGGCTCGACGCCGTTTTTGCCGTCGAAGACGGCGACGGCGCCATCGAGCACTCGAAGCGATCGCTCGACCTCGATGGTGAAATCGACGTGGCCGGGCGTGTCGATGATGTTGACGCGGTACTTCTGCTTGTCGCGTTCCCAGAAGCACGTGATGGCGGCCGAGGTGATGGTGATGCCGCGCTCCCGCTCCTGTGGCATCCAGTCGGTGGTGGTGGTGCCTTCGTGCACCTCGCCCATCTTGTGAATGGCGCCCGTGTAGAACAGGATCCGTTCGGTGGTCGTGGTCTTGCCCGCATCGATGTGGGCCATGATGCCGATGTTGCGGTAGCGATCGAGCGGAGTGTCGCGAGGCATGATCGCCCGCGATTACAGGGACTCCGCTTCCTCGACAAGAGATCCCGCTCCAGATCCCGAGCGGAAATGAAGAGCCCGGGGAAGCCGTGAATCTGCCGCCTCACGTGTAGAAACGAAAACGGGGCCCCTCAGGGCCCCGTCTTACAGCGCACTCGCTTTGGAAATTACCAGCGGTAGTGAGCGAAGGCCTTGTTGGCCTCGGCCATCTTGTGCGTGTCTTCGCGCTTCTTGACCGCGTTACCGCGGTTGTTGGCGGCGTCCATGATCTCGCCAGCCAGCTTCTCCATCATGGTCTTCTCGCCACGCGACTTGCCGTAGGTGATGATCCAGCGCATGCCGAGCGCAACGCGGCGATCCTGACGGACCTCCACGGGCACCTGGTAGGTGGCGCCACCGACGCGGCGGCTCTTCACTTCGAGCACCGGCTTGACGTTGTCGAGGGCCTTCTTGAAGACCTTGAGGGGCTCTTCCTTCGCCCGCTCCTCGATCAGCGCGAACGCGCCGTAGACGACCTGCTCCGCGGTGGACTTCTTGCCCTTCCGCATGAGGTCGTTCATGAACTTCGCAACCAGACGGTCCTGGAACTTCGGGTCCGGGTTGATCTTCCGCTTATTCGGTACTCGGCGACGAGGCATGGTCGGTCCTTAGAAAGTTGGATTACTGGGGACGCTTCGCGCCGTACTTGGAGCGGCTCTGCTTGCGGCCCTGCACACCGACGGAGTCGAGCGTGCCGCGGATGATGTGGTAGCGAACGCCGGGGAGATCCTTGACGCGGCCGCCACGAATCAGCACCACGGAGTGTTCCTGGAGGTTGTGGCCGACGCCCGGGATGTACGAGGTCACTTCGACGCCGTTGGTCAGACGAACGCGGGCCACCTTGCGGAGCTCGGAGTTCGGCTTCTTGTGAGTCGTCGTGTACACGCGCGTGCAAACACCACGCTTCTGCGGGTTCGACTTGAGCGCGGGGCTCTTGGACTTGTACTTGAGCTGCTCACGGCCGTTACGGATGAGCTGGTTGATGGTCGGCATTGCGTCCTTGAAGCAAAGAAGTCAGGAAAGGGCGGCCCGCATACAGTCTCGAATTCCGAGTGTCAAGCGTACACGCCGCTAGAGGTCGAGAATCATGATGACGGCGTCTTCTTTATTGTCCTGATAATAGCTCGGTCTCATTCCGACCGCGCGAAAGCCCAACGACTCGTAGAGCGCGAGCGCGGGTTGGTTGCTGCGCCGCACTTCGAGGGTGGCCAGCCGACACTTCTGGGTCTTTCCGGTGGCCAGCACCGCTTCCATCACATGGCGCCCGAAGCCGCGCCTGCGCACGGCCCCATCGGTGGCGACGTTCAAGATGTGCACTTCGTCGGCGACCAGCCAGAAGATGGCGAACGACCTCAGCTGCCAGCCCGAGGCGGTCGATTCCTCGATCACCAGCACCGTCGACCAGTCCTGGGTCAGTTCCTTGCGAACCATCTCGGTCGACCAGGGGTTCGAGAAGGCCTGATGCTCGATCGCCATCACCGCCGGGAGATCGGCCAGCACCATCTTTCGCATGCGCACGTCGGGCGCGAGTTGCCTCACGGCGCGGCTTGCTGAGGGGCAAAGGGGCCGAGCAGGCGAACGTCGACCTGGCGGCGCCGATCGGCGAGCTCCTTCTTCACCAGGTCGCCAAAGCGCTGCTGCACCAGCATCGCCCTCACCTTCTCGACCGGTTCGTCTTTGAGCTCGGGGTGCGCGGCCCGGTAGACCCGGGCTTCGCCTTCGCTGACCTGCGCGCGCAGGCGCAGCTTTCCTTCGAGGGCCCGCTGGGCGCGCAACGATCGTCGCAACACCTCGGCCAGATCGTTCAAGTCGGCTTCGTGGGCGTTCAGAAAGTCAGCGAAGCGCGCTTCGCTGTCGAAACGCGCCCGGAACGAGGCGATGGCGCGCTCGAGTTCACCGGGCTCGAGCGGGTAGGCCTCGAGCTTGTCGGCCTCGAGGAGCGCGAGGCGTTGATCGACGACCGCGCGGAGGCTGGCGTCGAGCACCTGCTGGTCGAGCGGAGCGAAGGCCGCCTGCACCCCGCCCGCGGCGACCAGCAGCACCCGCGCTTCGAACTCGAGCTGGGAGGCGGCGATCACTTTGCCTTCGATCGACGCGACCGCCCGATCGATGACCTTCGGCTCAGGCTGCGCAAAGGCGGTAAGCGCACCCAACGACAGGGCAATTACCCAGTGGCGTCGACCGATCGGCTGGTTACTGTCGAGTTCGATCATGGTGCAGGACTTCTATCAACGCCTCAATGTGCCTCGCGGCGCGTCTGCCGACGAGATCAAGAAGGCGTACCGCAAACTGGCTCGGCAATACCACCCGGATCACAACGCGGGGGACAAAGGCGCCGAAGAGAAGTTCAAGGCTCTCAACGAAGCCTTCGAGGTGTTGTCCGACCCGAAGAAGCGTTCGATGTACGACGAGTTCGGGGAAGACGCCGCCAAGCTCGGGTGGGACGAGAACAAGGCCGCGCAGTTCCGGGCGTACCGCAGCGGTGGGCAGACCCACGGCGGCGGCTCTTCGGGCGGGTTCCCGGGCGGCTTCAACACGGAAGGGGTCGACTTCGAGTCGATCCTCAACGAAATGTTCGGGGGCGGAGCGCAGGCGCGTCGAGGCGGCGCCCGCCGGGCTGCCGGGCCCCGGGCCGGGGGTGACGTGCAGGCCTCCCTCGAGGTGACGCTCGCCGACGCCGTGCTGGGCGGGGAAAAACAGTTCTCCCTCAACGGCAAGCGGCTCTCGGTGAAGGTGCCGGCAGGCGTCGAAGGCGGGTCGCGCATTCGGCTCACCGGCCAGGGTGAACCGGGGGAACGCGGTGGGCCCCCGGGGGATCTTTTCCTCGACATCACGGTCGCCGAGCACCCGATCGTTCGGCGCGAGGGTGCAGACCTCTACATGGACCTCCCGGTAACGGTGGGCGAAGCGGCGCTGGGGGCCGAGATTCTGGTCCCGGTCTTCGGAGGCTCGGGAACGGTCACGCTCAAACCCGGAACTCAGTCAGGCACCAAGCTGCGGCTGCGCGGCAAGGGCGTTCCCGGGCTGCGCGGCAATCCGCCCGGCGATCTCTTCCTGGTGGTGATGGTGAAGTTGCCCGAGCACATCGATGAGACCGCGCGAAAAGCGATCCACACACTCGAGAAGCACTACCACGGCGACGTGCGCGCCAAGTTGACGCTGTGAACTCGAAGGCAGACTGGTAAGGCGAACCCAACATGGGCCTGCTCGACTTCTTTGGTGGCGGTACTCCGGCGGACAAGGCGCAGCGGCTCAAGGCGAAGGCGACGCAGAAGTACGGCGACGCGGCGACCCGGCAGAAGGCGCTCGAGCAGCTGGCCGAGCTCAAGCACCCAGACGCGGTGCCGGTGTTGATGAACCGGTTCATCTTCGCGGTCGACCCGCAGACCACCGATGCCGAAGAGAAGGAACACGTCTTCCAGGCGATCTGCGAGCTCGAGAAAGACGCCGTTCCCCCGGTGAAGGCGTTCCTCGTGCGCAGCGATGCCGCGTCGAGCTGGGCCCTGAAGATTCTGGTCGAGGTGTTGCCGCCCGACGACGTGATGCAGATCGTCACCGAGGAGCTGCAGCGGCTGGGCGCCAACTACACGCGCGACCCCGAGAAGAAGGAAGTGCTGATTCGCTTCCTCGAGGGCAAGCAAGACGACCGGGTCGGCCCGGTGCTGGTGCCCTTCCTCAACGACATGTCTGACGACGTGAAGATGGCCGCGCTCAAGACCCTGGCGAGCCTGAAGTACGAGCCCGCGCGCGAGCCGCTCCTGACGTTGTTGGTCACCGACGAGACCGCCAAGCGGGTGCAGACCGCGTGCATCGCCACCTTGATCGAGACCGGTTTCCCGGTGACGGGCTTCCGCGAGAAGGTCGAAGCCAAGCTGTCCGAAGGCACCTTCATCGACAAGTCGGGCGCCGTGAAAAAGCGCGGCAGCTGAGTTTGGGGCGGGGCTAAGGTCCCCCCATGATCTGGGTCGTTCCACCTCGGCCAGATGTCCGCTTCGCTTCCATCTGTCTCGCGCAGCGTCCCGCTGCTACCGGTTCCACTCCATGATCATGACGCGCGCCGCGTGGCTGATCCCCACGGCTGTCCTCACCTTCGGGTGCCCTCCTTCTCCAGCTTTGGTGCCGGATGCAGGGGTCGATGCGGGCGTGATCGTCTCGGCGATCGAGGTGTGTTCCCGCATCGCAACGGCGAACTGCGAGCTCAAGCTTCGCTGCTACCCCGCCTTCACCCGGCTCACGCGCGCGGAGTGCATCGATCAGACGCAGGCCAGCTGCCTGTCTGAATATGAGACCCTCAAGCCGTCCTTCGACGCCCAGCGAGCCTCTTTCGACGTGGCGCAGCTCAATTCGTGCGAGCGGCGGCTCACCTCGAGCGCCTGCCCACCTTCGTTCCCGCCCGATTACCCCCTCGACGTGGTGCAGCCGTTCTCTGATTGCCGGCTGCAGACGGGGCTCATCAAGGGCGCTCTGGTGGCCGGTGAGGTTTGTGACCAGCCGGTCGAGTGCACCGACGGAACGTTCTGCGTGAAGCCCAGCGGCGTCTGCCGCGGCACCTGCGTCAACTACGGCAAGCTCGACGAGCCGTGCGGCATCGGCTGCGCGCCCGGGTTGCGTTGCGATGGCACCCGCTGCACCCTGCTCAAGACCATCGACGATCTCTGCACCAGCAGCGCCGAGTGCGAGCCCGATCTGATTTGCCTCGGCAGCTGCCGCCCGCGCCGCAAGCTGGCTGAGAGCTGCCGGGTCGACTTCGAACGGCTGAGCCCCTGCGAGCCTGGGCTCGCCTGTGACGTGGTGCCCTTCGTCGATGGCCTCGAGGGCAAGTGCGTGGTGCCGGTGGCCGAGAACTCGCTGTGCAACTTCCACTGGTCCTGCAAGGCCGGGCTCGTCTGCGCCGATCTCAACTGGTCGACCTTCCCCGGTTCAGCGCCCCCGCCCGGTGCGTGCCGGGTGCCCGACGGCGTCGAGTTCAACTGCCCGCGCACCCGCTACGGCAGCTTCATCGGTGATCAGTGCGCTCCGGGCCTGACGTGCAACCAGACCAGCCGCAAGTGCGACACCCTGCCGGAGCGCGGCCAGACGTGCACCCCCTCGAAGCAGGATTGCTCGGGCTTCCAGGTCTATTGCAAGCCTTCGGGCTCGGGTGACGTGGGGGTCTGCGCGGGGCCTCCGTCGACGGGTGAGCTGTGCGCGGTTCGGCTCGATGCTTCGCGCACGGTGTCGATCCCCTGCAGCAGCGGGTTCTGCGAGAAGGAAGTCACCTTGCAGTGCAGGCCACCGTCACGCACGACCGGCAGCATTTGCAAGGAAGACGGCGAGTGCATCTCGGGCCGCTGTATTCCGCAGCCCGACAGGACTTTGCGGTGCGCCCCGCCCTGCTGACGATTCGTTGTCATTGAACTGCGGCTCGGCGCGTTCAAGCCTCGAAGCGCCGCAGTTCCCATTTCCCGGAGGTCGTGTGAGCTCTCTGCCGTCGACGCTCGATTCAGTCACCGTGTATCGCGAGGGTGCCACCTGCCGGCGCATCGCGAAGATCGCCGCCGGCACCGATCGGCAGCTGCGCCTGGGTGGATTGCCCTTGTCACTCGAGGCGGGTTCGCTCCGAGCGCGGGTGCAGACGGGGGGCGGCCGGGTGGTCGACGTGCGGCCGCAATACGACGTCGAGCTCGCCGAAGAAGTCGACGTGCCTACCGAGCAGCGCGCCTGGGA
>JAYVNA010000601.1:0-11571 GCA_043758715.1 Archangium sp. | reverse complement strand
CAGACGAGGTCACCTCGTCGTTGCTGCGCGTGACCGAGCTGGCGGAAGAGACCAGCAACCAGGTGCGCACCATCACCCTCGCCACCCAGCAGCAGCAGAGCGGCACTGATCAGCTCGCCGAGGCGATGGGTGAAATTCTGGCGGGTACCCAGGCCGAGTTCGCCACCACGCAGCGGCTCGCCGGGGTCAACCAACGCCTGCTCGGTCTTTCGAGCTCGCTGCAGACCGCCGTCGGCCGCTTCACCAGCGCCCGGAGCGGGACGAAGTGAGCAGCGGGCGCGAAAGACTGCTCGGTCAATTTCGCGAGCTCGTCACCGAGCGCCTCGCCCGCATCAACCGCGCCCTGATGACCCTGGAAGCTGGCCCCGACGAGGAGTCAGGCCGCCAGACGCTGCGCGAGCTGCACGGGCTCAAGGGCGAGGCCCGCATGATGGGTTTTGCCGAGGTGAACGCCCTCGTTCACGAGATGGAAGAGCTGGTGCGCTCGGCCCAGGGCCGCGGTTACGCGCTGGCGGGCGGCTCAGTCGATGCCCTGCTGGTCGTCAGTGACGCCGTGGGGGTGCTCGCGGGCGCCGTCGCCGGTGAGCCCCCGGAAGTCGAACGGCTGCTCGCCTGGCTCAAGCAGGCCACCACCGCCGAGCTCGCCCTCGGCCCCCCGCCCGGCAGCGGCAGCTCGGGCACCGGTCACCCCGCACCGCCTTCGGCGCCTCCGGCTTCGACCTCTTCCCTCGCCCCTGCGCCGCCGATCGCGCCGCCGCCCAGCTCGCCGGGCGCGACCAGCACGGTCGCCGCCCTCAAGGCCGTGGAGGCGCCCCGGGTGGTCGACGCGTCGATTCGCATCACGCAGCACAGCCTGGAGGTGCTCACCTCGGCGACCAACAACCTGCAGCAGCGCGCGCGCCAGAGCGAACTCAACGCCGCGCGCAGGCGCCAGCTCTCACGTGAGCTGGTGGCCCTGCATCGCCTGGCGGAAGATCTCGGCCCCGCCGCCGCCGATCTCGCCGCGCGCCTGGGCCGCGCGAAGGAACTCTCGTCTGAGGTGAACCGGCGCTCTTCGATGCTGGCCACCGAAGAACTCAAAGATCTCTCGGTGCTCGCCGAAGAGATCACCGCGCTGCGCATGGTGCCGCTCGCGGTGCTCTTCGAGTCGTACCCGCGCATGGTGCGCGAGCTCGCCAAGGACCTGGGGAAGGAACTCGATCTCGTCATCGAAGGCGAAGACGAGCGGGTCGATCGGTCGGTGCTCGACGCGCTGAAAGATCCGCTCCTTCACCTCGTGCGCAACGCGATCGATCACGGCCTGGAGTCGCGCGAAGAACGCGTCGAGCAGGGCAAGAACCCGCGCGGCAAGGTGCTCTTGCAGGCCCGCCGGGAAGGCGAGCGCCTGGTGCTGCGGGTCAAGGACGATGGCCAGGGGCTCTCGGCCGTGCGCCTGCGTGAGGTGGCGGTGCGCCGCGGGTTGCTCGATGAAGGCACCGCGGCCGCGCTCACCGACGCCGCGGCGATCGACCTCGTCTTCCTCGCCGGCTTCAGCTCGCGGGAGGCGGTCAGCGACATCTCAGGCCGCGGCGTGGGCCTCGACGTGGTCCGCACCCGCCTCACGTCGATCGGAGGCGAGGTGACCGTCGAGACCACCCCGGGCGCCGGCTCGAACTTCGAGCTGCGCGTGCCCGTGAGTCTCACCGTTGCTCCCGTGCTCTTCGTTCAGGTCGGCGAAGAGCGCCTCTGCCTGGCCGCCGCCAACGTGGTGCGCGCCTTCACCGTCGAAACCTCGATGCTGCGCGAAGTCGCGGGCAAGCCGGCGATCCTCATCGATGACGACGTGCTCCCGTTCTCTTCGGTCGCCTCGCTGCTGTTCGCCGCGCCGGAGCGCCCCGCTTCCGAAGGCGAGCTGGTCCTGGTGCTGCGGGGCCGCGGCCAGTCCGCCGCCATCGCGGTCGATCGCGTGCTCGAAGAACGGGTGCAGGCGGTGATGCCCCTCAAGGGCCTGCTCGCCCGCTACCCTCACCTCAGCGGGGCCACCCCGTTGTCCGATGGTGAGCTGGCGCTCGTGCTCTCGGCGCCTCACCTGGTGGCCACCGTGCATGGCCGGGAGCTTCGCCTGGGCGCCGCGAGCCCCCGCCGGAAGGAAGTGCGGCGGCAGAAGGTGCTCGTGGTCGACGATTCCCCCCTCACGCGGGAGCTGTTGGTGTCGCTGCTCGAGTCGGTCGGTTATCAAATCCTGCAGGCGCAAGACGGCGCCCAGGCCGTCGAGGTACTCTCTCGGGAAGCCGTTGATATCGTTGTGACCGACCTGGAGATGCCGAACGTGGATGGGCTGGAGCTGACCCGGCGCCTGAAAAGCCACGCGACCTGGCGCGGTCTGCCCGTGGTCATCGTGACGACCCGCGGTTCGGAGGTCGATCGCCGGCGGGGCATGGAGGCGGGAGCGGACGGCTACGTCACCAAAGGCGATCTGGTGAGGCAAGACCTTGTCGATGTGGTTGCCCGCTTGCTGGCATAAGGAGTGACGGATGTCAGGGGCCCACCCATGCCGGTGAAAGTCCTCGTCGTAGACGACTCGCCCCTGATCCGTCAGTTGATCGTCGAAGCGCTCGAGAAGGACCCCGAGGTGCAGGTCGTCGGCACCGCCGAGAACGGTCAGCAGGCGATCGAGCAAGCCGCTGCGCTGCGCCCCCATGTCATCACGATGGACGTCGACATGCCGGTGATGGACGGGCTCACCGCCGCTGAGCGGATCATGGCCGATTACCCGACGCCGATTCTGGTGCTCACGGCCGACCCCCGAAACCAGGCGCCTGAGCTCACGCACCGGGCCCTCGCCGTCGGCGCCCTGGCGCTGCGGGTCAAGCCTGCGGTCGAAGCCGAGATGGCCAACCTCGCGCGCGAGGTGAAGCTGCTCGCCACCATTCGGGTCATTCGTCACGTGCGCGGCGTGAAGAAGACCACCAGCAGCCCCTCGAACCCCGGGCTGCCCATGATTGCCACGCCCGCGCCGTTCTCGGCCTCGTCGCTGGGCATCATCTGCATCGCCAGCAGCACCGGTGGACCGCAGGTGGTGCAGAAGCTGCTCGCAGAATTGCCCGCGGACTTCCCTGTGCCGATCGCGATCGTTCAGCACATCAACGCGGCGTTCTCCGAATCACTCGTCGGCTGGCTCGCCTCGTCTTCCAGGCTCAAGGTGAAGGCGGCGAAGGACGGCGATCTGCTCACTCCCGGCACGGTGCTGCTCGCTCCCGCTGATGCCCACCTGATCATCTCAGCGCGGGGCAAGGTCTCGGTTCAGCCCGGCACCGCGCGCGATGGGCACCTTCCGTCGGCGACCTCGCTGCTCGAATCGGCAGCGAAGATCTATGCGCGCCGCGCGGTGGGCGTGGTGCTCACGGGCATGGGCAATGACGGCGTCGACGGCCTCGCCGCGATTCGCGGAGCAGGTGGCAAGACGCTCGCCCAGAGCCAGGAATCGTCGGTGGTGTTCGGCATGCCTGGCGCAGCGATCGCCCGGGGCATCGTCGATCATGTGGTCAGCGGTGATGATCTCGCGGCCACCTTGAGCAGGCTGGCCCGTGGGCAGGACGTTTCGCGGGTCTGAAGGCGTCTTGATGAAGTCGCCTGAACTCGAGCCGCTCCTGCAGTTCGTCGCCCAACGCACCGGCGCGCGGCTCTCCCGGCAACAGCGCGATCGCCTCGCGGCCGATCTCGAACTGCGCGTTCCTGATGACGGTGGGGCGGGGTACCTGGCCCGGCTGCAGTCGCGCGAGGGAGCTCATGAGCTGGCCCGCCTGCTCGCGGTGGTCTCGGTGCACAAGACCGACCTCTTTCGCGACGAGCCTCAGCTCGAGGCGCTGCGCGAGCACGTGCTGCGTCCCCTGGTGGCCACCGGGAGACCGCTCTCGTTATGGAGTGCCGGCTGCTCTACCGGCGAAGAAGTCGCGACGTTGCTCATGTTGCTCGCCGAAGCCGGGGCCCACCCGTCGAGCTCCGTGCTCGGCACTGATCTCTCCGAAGCTGCGCTCAGCCAGGCGCGCCGCCTCTCGTTCAGCCCCGACGTGCTGCAGCGGGTTCCTCGCCCGATGCTGGGCAGGTACTTCCGGGAAGGCGTGCTCGTTCCTTCGTTGCTCGAGCGCGCCCGCTTCCTCCAGCACAACCTGATGGATCGGCCGTACCCCTTCGCGAACTCGTCGGGCGACCTCGCCGGTGACTCGGCCTTCGACGTGATCGTCTGCCGCAACGTGCTCATCTACTTCACCCCCGAGGCGGCCCGAGAGACGGTGAACTCGTTCGTCGAACGGCTTCGGCCGGGTGGGGTGCTGGTGTTGTCGACCGCCGAACCACTGCTCGAGCCGGTGCCCGGCCTCACCACCTTGCGGTTGCCGGGCGCCTTCTTCTACCAACGCGACGGCGGCACGCCTCCACCGCTCCCCCCCGAGCCGCCGCTTCCCCCGCGGCCTTCCAGCCCGTCACCTCGCCCGAGCGCGCCGCGGCCGCCGCGACCCGCGGTCACCGGCGAGATTCCGGTGGTGCTCAGCCCTGAAGACGAGGGGCGCAAGTTGTTCGAGCTCGTCCTCGAGTGGGCGGCCGAGGGTGAAGATCACCCTGAGACCGAATCAGGCCTGCGCAAAGCGCTCTACCTGGCCCCTCAGCTGGCCGCGGCGCGCTACCTGCTGGGCCTGATGCTCGAACGCCGCGGGATGCAGGCTGACGCCGCCAGCGAATACCGCCGCGCGCTCGCGATTCTCGAGGCCGGCAAGGCGTCACCGAGCGCCTTTTTCTTGAACAACGACCGGCTCAAGCAGGCTTGCAAGCTCGCGCTCCAGCGCGTGCGCCGCTGACCAGCACGCTTGCACCGCTCCCGCGCATCCCCTACGCCCGAGCCTGGATGCGCTTCCTGTACGTCATCGCCACCTGGCTCCTCTTCGGAGCGCTCTTCCCGGTGTTGGCGCTCATGAAGAAGACCCGCGACGGGTTCTGGCAACGCTTCGGCTTCTACCCAAAGGGCCTCCTCCCGGGCCCGGGCACGCCGCGCATCTGGCTGCACGGGGCGAGCGCAGGTGATCTGCTGGCGCTCTCACCGATGATCGATCGCCTGCGCGCCCGCTATCCCGAGGCGAAGGTGATCGTCTCGACCATGACGAACACCGGCCACCTGATGGCCACCGAGCGGCTCAAGCGCACCATCGACGCCGTCATCTACGCCCCGTGGGATCTCTTCGGAGCCACCCGGCGCGCGGTGGCTGCGGTGCAGCCGGGCCTGCTGGTGCTCGAGTACACCGAGATCTGGCCGAACCTCATTCGCGCAGCGCACCGCTCCGGCGCTCGGGTGGCGTTGACGAATGGCCGGTTCTCGCCGCACAACCTGAAGCGGTACCGCACGCTGTTCGATCTGATCGGAAACCCGCTGCACGACATCGATCTCTTCCTGATGCGGGAAGACGACGAGGCCGAGCGGGTGCTTCAACTGGGGGCCCACCCCGAGCGCGTGCGCGTCACCGGGAACACCAAGTTCGACGCCCTCGTTCCCCTGGCCCAGGCGGTCGAAGATCACGCGCTGCGCGAAGCGCTCGGCCTGCGCAGCGGCGGCAAGGTGTGGATCGCCGGCAGCACCCACGACGGCGAAGAGCAGCTGCTCTTCTCGGTCTACAAGAAGCTGGTCGCCGAATCCCCCGACCTCACCATGGTGATCGCGCCGCGGTACCTCGAGCGCGCCGAGCGGGTGTTGCAGCTCGCGCGCGAGGCGGGGCTGCACGTGGGGCTGCGCTCGAACGGCAACCCGGAACGCGCGCCGGTGGTGGTGCTCGACACCATCGGCGAACTGGCGCGCGCCTATCGCCTGGCCACGGTGGTGTTCGTGGGCGGCAGCTTCATCACCCGTGGCGGCCAGAACATTCTCGAGCCCGCGGCCCAGGGAAAGCCGGTGCTCTTCGGGCCGCACATGGAAAACTTTCACGACTCCGTGCAGGTGCTGGTCGGGCGGGGCGGCATTCAGGTGAAAGACGAAGAGCACCTGGTGCGCGTGATGAGCGATCTGCTCAGCCGGCCCGAGAGCATCGATTCGCTGGGCGCGCTGGCCTCGAGCGCCGTGAGGCAGATCTCCGGCGCGAGCGACCGCAACGTCGACGCGCTCTCGGCGCTGCTGAAGGTGAGTGCGTGAAGATTCTTCACCTCTTCGCCTCGCCATTCTTCACGGGCCCCGCGGAGCTGATCACCCAGCTGGCCCTCGCTCAGCGCGCACTGGGCCACGAGGTCTCGATCGCCGTCGATCGCAAGCGCACCACGCACTCCAGCGAAGAGCTGCTGGTGCCCAGGCTCGAGCCGCTTCACCTGCTCTCGACCGCGCCCCTGGAGCTGTCGGTCAAGTCGAACCCGTGGACGATGCTGCGTGACGTGCTCGCCCTCAGAGCCCAGCGGGTGGACGTCGTGCACGCGCACTTCAGCCACGATCACACCATCGCCAGGCTCGCTTCTTCCCGAGGCGTCCAGCTGATCCGCTCTATTCACGCGCCGCGCTCGATCCGGTTCGGCATGCCCGCGGCCGATGGCTTCACCGTGCCGATGGCCTCGCTCTCGAGGCGGCTGCTGGGCGAGCGGGTGCTGGTGCTGCCTCCCCTGGTCGGCCCCCAGTTCGTGCCCTCGCCCGATCGGCCGGCGCTGCGCCGGGAGCTCGGGCTGCCCGAGGGCAGGCTCGTCGGCATGGTCTCGACCTTTCAGGCAGCGCGGCGTCACGACCTCGGCCTCGCCGCCTTCGCCCAGCTCCGTGCGCGCGATCCGAAGGCCACGCTCCTCCTCGTCGGAGACGGACCGTTGCTGGAAACCTACCGGGCTCAGGCGTCCGAACAGCTGCGCTTCGTGGGCTACCAGGCGGGGCCGGCCTTCGTGAAGCACCTGCAGGCACTCGACGAAGTCTGGATTCTGGGCCTCGGCAACGACTGGAGCGCTCGCGCCGCCGCCCAGGCCCGCGCGTGCGGCGTTCGCGTGCTCGCCGTCGATGAAGGTGCGCTCAGCAACTATGCCGACGTGGTGATCGAGCCCGTGCCCGAGGCCCTGGTCGCCGCCTCCCTCACCAGCGACCGGCGCGAGCTCACGGTCGAAGCAGCCGGCGCGGTGGCGCGTCGCGTGCTCGCCTTCTATGGCGCGGGGGCCGAGGGGTGAGCTGGTATGGCCCGCCCACCGCGCTGAACTGGCTGTTGTGGCCCGCTTCGTTCCTCTACGGGCTCGTCATTCGGGTCTGGCACCTCGCCTTCGATCTCGGGCTCCGCCGCCCGGTGCGCATCGAGGGGGCGACCGTGGTCTCGGTGGGCAACCTGGTCGTCGGCGGCGCGGGCAAGACGCCCGTCGTCATGCACCTCGCCAACGAGGCCGTGCGGCGGGGTTTCCACGTCGCGGTGCTCTCACGGGGCTACGGCCGCACTTCGAAGGCGCAGAAGTCGTTCGACGCAGCGTCGCTCCCACCGGTGAGTGAGGTCGGCGACGAGCCCCGGTTGATCGCCCGCCGGTGCCGCAGGGTGCGCGTCTGGGTCGGCGCCGATCGGGTCGCCCTCGCGCGGGCGGCGGTCGCGCAGGGCAGCAACCTGCTCATCCTCGACGATGGGTTTCAGCACCGCCGCCTCGCGCGCGACTTCGACGTGCTCGTCGATGGCGGCCTTGGCAATGGCTGGCTCCTCCCTGCAGGGCCACTCCGGGAACCGGCTTCCGGCCGCCGCCGCGCCACCCACGTGTGGGGCCGCGATGGCCAGCCCGGCGATGTCGAGGCCAGGCACCTGATCACCCGGGTGCTCAGCCCCGAGGGCGAGGAACTCTCGCTGGGAGGCCGGTCGGTGGTGCTGCTCCTGGGCGTGGCCCGCCCTGATCAGGTCGCCCGCTCGGTGGAAGCGCTCGGCGCAAAGATCGTCGCTCGCCACGATCACGCCGATCATCATGTTTTCACCGCCGCCGAGCTCGCGTCGGCCCGCGCCGAGGCGATCGCGAAAGACGCCTTGCTGGTGACCACCGAGAAAGACGCCGAGCGGCTGCCCGAGAAGAGCGCCTGCGTGCTGGTGCTCGAGGTCGAGGTCGTCAAGGGCGCGCTGCCTCTCCCCGGGTGACAACCCCGCACCGAAATGCCAAACGCAGCGCGTGCCGTCCGCACTGCTCAAGCGATTCCCTCAGGTTCGCGTCCTCCTCGTGGGTGATCTCCTCGCGGATCACTATCTGTATGGTCAGACCGAGCGCGTCAGCCGTGAGGCCCCGGTGCTCATCGTTCGCCACGAGCGGGAAGAGCTGAAGCTCGGAGGCGGGGCCAACGCCGCCGCGAACGCCCGCGCGCTCGGCGCCCAGGTGACCGCGGTGGGCGTGATGGGCCATGACGACTTCGGCCGCCAGATGAGCGCCCTGTTCAAGGCGAGCGGCATCACCCTGCGCGCCGTCACCTCCGCGGTCACCGAAACCCGCACCCGCGTGCTCGCCGGAGGGCTCAGCACCACCCGCCAGCAGATGCTGCGCATCGATCGCGGCGCAGCGGGCCCCCTCCCGGACAAGGTGCGCGCCTCGTTGGCGGTGCAAATACGCGCTGCGGGCCGCGAGGCCGATGTGGTGATGGTGTCTGATTACGGCGCCGGAGTGCTCTGTGAGGAAACCCGCTCGGCCCTGCGCACGGTGGCCGCCACCGGGGTGCCGGTCTGCGTCGATTCCCGCTTCGGCCTCACCGACTTCGCGGGGCTGACCGTCTGCAAGCCCAACGAGCCCGAGCTGGCCGCCTTCACCGGCCTTCCCATTCGCGACGACGCTGAGCTGCTCGTGGCCGGCAAAACGGCGCAGAAACGGCTCGCCTGCGAAGTGCTGCTGGTGACCCGGGGGCGCAAGGGCATGACGTTGTTCGTGCGAGGGGAAAAGCCAGTCCACATTCCCGTCTACGGCTCGGAAGAGGCGGTCGACGTCACCGGCGCAGGAGACACCGTGAGCGCGACCTTTGCCCTCGCGCTCGGCGCCGGGGGCCGGCCCTTCGAAGCGGCTCGGCTGGCGAACATCGCGGGGGCCCTGGTGGTGCAGAAGCAGGGCACGGCCACCGTTTCCCGGCCCGAGCTGGCCCGCGAGCTGGCCCGATGAACCTCGAAGAGGCCCAGCGCCTCGTGGAGTCCTGGCGCAGCCAGGGTTTGAAGGTCGCCCTGGCCAACGGGGTGTTCGATCTCCTGCACGTCGGTCACGTGCGCTACCTCGAAGCGGCCAGGCTGCTGGCTGATCGGCTCGTGGTGGCGGTGAACTCAGACGCCTCGACCCGCGCGTACAAGGGGCCCGGCCGCCCCGTCATCCCCGAGGGAGAGCGCGCGGAGCTGCTGCGGGCCCTTCGCTGCACCGACCTGGTGCTCGTCTTCGAAGAGCCCGACGTACGGGCCGTCATTCGCGCCCTCAAGCCCGACGTTCACGTGAAGGGCACCGATTACACGCCCGAAAGCATCCCCGAACGGGCAGAGGTCGAGGCGTACGGTGGGCGGGTCGCGGTGGCCGGAGATCCGAAGGACCACAGCACCACCGCGCTGCTGGCCAAGCTCCCGTCTGAAAATTGATCTCCCCGGGGAAGCCCACTACGAACGCTCATGCTTCGAAGCATGACGGGCTTTGGAACGGGTACCGCGACCGCAGGGAATGAGTCGCTCACGGTCGAGCTCCGCTCGGTCAACCACAAGTTCTGCGAGGTGAAGGTGAGGGTCCCCCGGGAACTCGCCGCCCTCGAGGCTTCCTTGGGAAAACTGGTCAAAGACCGCCTCGCCCGGGGCGCGGTCGACGTGCAGGTCAGAAGGGCCAGCCGCACGGCCCTGGGCGTGGTTCCCCAGGTCGACGTCGCCCTCGCCCGGGAATACCGCCGCGCCTGGTCAGAGCTCGCCAAGGCCCTGGAATTGCCCGACACCACCACGGTGCGGGACATCGCCACCCAGACCAACGTCATCCGGCTCGAGGAGCAGGCCGTCGGGCTGGAAGATGCGGGGAAGGCGGCCGAGAGCGCGCTGCTGCTGGCGATCGAGGCGCTGGGCCAGATGCGGGAGAAAGAAGGTCTGGCCCTCCATACCGACCTCTCGACCCGCCTGGGCCTGGTCGCCCAATGGGTCGAAGAGGTGAAGCAGCTGGCTCCGAAGGCCATCGACCTCTACCGAACCCGTCTCTCCGAGCGCATCGCTGAGCTTTCCCGGGGGCTGGCCGTCGACCCCCAGCGCCTGGCGCAGGAAGTGGCCTTCTTCGCCGAGCGCACCGACGTCGCCGAAGAGATGACCCGGCTGTCCTCTCATCTGGAGCAATTCCTCGAGCTGCTGCGCTCGAAGGAACCCTCGGGCCGCAAGATGGACTTCCTCGTTCAGGAAATGCACCGCGAGGTGAACACCACGGGGTCCAAGAGCCAGCACGCAGAGATCAGCAGCCGCATCATGCAGCTCAAGGCCGAGCTCGAACGCATCCGCGAACAGGTCCAGAACGTCGAATGAATACTCAGCCCCAGATGCCGGCGATCCTCTCGCCGGGCCTCCTCGTGATCCTCTCGGCCCCCTCAGGCGCGGGGAAGACCACGCTCGCCCTCATGCTCCGCAAGCAGTTCCCTGAGGCGGAGATCTCGATCAGCTACACCACCCGGCCCCCTCGCGGCGCCGAGGTGAACGGCAAGGACTACCACTTCGTCGACCCCCTCACGTTCAAGGCGATGATCGACCGGAACGAGTTCGTCGAGTGGGCCGAGGTGCACGGCAACTTCTACGGCTCCTCCAAGGGCGTGATCGACCACTCCTGGCGCCCCCGCGGGCTCGCCGTGTTCGACATCGACGTCCAGGGAGGCACTTCCATCAAGCGGAAGTACCCCGACGCAGTGACCATCTTCATCCTTCCTCCCAGCATGGAGGAGCTCGAGCGCCGCCTGCGCTCCCGCGGCACCGATTCGGACGACGTGATTCAGCGCCGAATGCTCGCCGCCCGGGCCGAATGCGAGAAGGGCGCCCTCAGCTACGACTACCTCGTCATCAACGACCGCCTCGATGACGCCTTCGAGCAGCTCAGGTCCGTTGTGATCGCAGAACGCACTCGGAGGGGGAGGGTGGACATCACCGGCCTCCGTCTTCAACAGCCCTGAATCGCTGACGTTTCCGGTTCTTCGGATTTAGTTGGGGCGGGTGTTGACACAGGGATTCCTGATCTGTATATGCCGCCCCCCCGCGCTTGGAAGCACTCAAGGGCGGGTCTGGCGGGCGGGTAGTACGGTGGTGGGCGAGTCGTTCGGAAGAACGAAGTCAGGGTTGAATCGCAGGACCGCAGGACCACATGAGAATAGGTGATTGATCACCTGATCAGCTTCTTGACGTCGCCTCGGAAACGAGAGAGAGAAAGAAGCTCCAGAGCTGGTAAATCGGCTTCGGATGCAGGGTCTCTCCTCAACCGGTTCGCCGGACCTGACGAGAACAAGACCTTGACGAACTTCAGGCAGCGGATGTAGAAGCTGCTGACGCCGACCCGGAAAAAGGGTCGGGAGCAAAGCAGAAAAGAAAACGCCGGGCAGTAAAAAAGAAGTTGCAGAGCCGGTGGTTGAAGATGTAGAAGACGCCGCACCGAAGCAAGCAGCAA
>JAYVNA010000600.1:0-3771 GCA_043758715.1 Archangium sp. | reverse complement strand
ATGTCGAGCAGCGGCGTGTTGCCGACCGCGTCCCAGAGTTTGCCGATGGGGGGAGTGATCACGGGTTTCATCTACCTCACTTCGCCTTTAACTCCGCCACAACGCGTCGATGGGGACCGCCGTCATTCGCTCCCCAAACGGCATGGCGTCCTTCCCTGTGTAGAAGACCACACCCTGATGAAATCGTGCTTCAGCGTGGGCGGCGAGATGACGCAACCCCGTGAAGTCCTCGGCGCGAACTGTATTCGCCGCCTTTATCTCGACCCCGACCAGCCGTCCGTCGGAGCTCTCGAGAACACCATCCACTTCCACCCCGTCGCGCGTCCGGTAATGAGAAAGGGTTGCCGAGGTGGTCGACCAGCCCAGCTGCCTCGCCAACTCGCTCAAGACGAAGTTCTCCAGCAGCGGCCCCACCAGCGAGTCGTCGCGCAGCAGGCGCTTGAGGTTGCGGCGCTGCAGGTGCGCGCAGAGTCCGGTGTCGACGAAGAGCAGCTTCCGCATTCGCACTGCGCGCGTGGTGGCTCGATTGCTCCAAGCGGGAAGCCGCTTGATGAGAAAGACCTCCTCGAACAGGGATAAGTAGCGGTCGACGCTGCGCGCGGGAATTCCCGCATCCGACGCCAGACGTTCGATCTTGAGCAACTGTGCAGGCAGCGCCGCGGTGGCGCGAAGCAGGTGGTGAAGCCCCTCGCGCCGGGGCACGTCAGAGAGCTGCGAGACGTCGCGTTCCACGAGGTCGTGCGCATAGGCGTCGAAGAACTTCCCCCGCCGCGAGTCGTCGCGCCGGGTCGCCTCGGGGAAGCCACCTCTGGTGAGCCGCTCGACCAGCTCTTCGCGGGTGGTCGTGCCGTCCCGAAAGACAGGCTCCTCATCAAAAGCCACGTCGACGAAGCGATCGAGACGTTGCTCCAGCTCTCCTTGCGAGAAGGGCCAGAGTTCAACGGTCTCCATCCGACCCACCAGCGAGTCCGGCAGGGCCTTGAGGCCGAGCACCCGCGCGGAGCCGGTGAGCAGAAACCCCCCTGGCCGCTCGTCGCGATCGACTGCGGCCTTGATGGCCAACATCAACTCGGGCGCCCTCTGGATCTCGTCGATGGCAAGCAGGCCGTCGTGCTGAACGAACCGGGTCGGATCGGCGTGCGCGGCTGCCAGCGCAACGCCATCGTCCAGCGTGCGCCACTTCGCTCCCTCGTGGGTCTTGAGCACCTTTTTGACCAGGGTGCTCTTGCCTGCCTGCCGGGCTCCGTTCACCAACACCACCCGCGTGTCCGTCAGCGCGGTGATCACGACCTTCTCGGCATGGCGCAGGAGCTTGGCGGACACGGCCCTAACCTAACGTGGTGCCGGATTTGCCGCTACCAGCGTGCCGGATTTGCCGCGACCAGTGTGCCGGATTTGCCAACTCGGAGGCTCAGCTGGCCTTGAAGCCGAGCCTGGCGAGATCTTCCTGGAACTGCTCGACCGTGGTGAACACCCGCCCATTGACGCCCACCTGGGTGGCGGCGATCGCGTAGCTCTTGAGGTCGTCGAAGAACGCCGTCTTCCACGGCGGGGTGCCGGTGAGGGCGAGCGCCTTCTCGAAGATGGCCTTTTCCGGCTTCACCAGCCCCACGTCGCACGAGAAGACGAGCCCATCGAAGCGCTCCAGCACGGGGATCTTCGGGCGCACGTACGCCACGTGTTGATCGTGGGTGTTCGAGAGCAACACCAGCTTCACCTGCCCGACGAGGAACTCCACCATCGAGATCATCGGCTCGTTGAGGGTGAAGTGGCAGGTCCACACGTCGAACCACGCGGCGGGCGTGAGGTCTTTGCCCAGGCGCGCCACCAGCTCGACCCGCAACGCATCACCGGGGAGTTGGCCGCGATTGACGCGTTCCCACAAGCCGCCGTCGAGCCGTTCCTTCATCGCTTCGGGAGTCGTGTCGAAGGCCCGGGCCATCTCGGCGAAGAGTTTGGTGTTGTCGTGAAAGGCGAGCACGTTGCCGAGGTCGAGAATGAGTGCGTCGAGCGCCATGAGGACCGCGACCCTATCGCGGCGCGCTCTCCCAAGGCGGTCTTCAGCGTCGCCGCGTTCTCGCGCTTCTGAGCAGCAGCAACGCGAGCCCGAGCAACTGCATCGCAGGCATCGCGGTGCAGCCCTTCGCCTTCCCCAGCTCGCCATCGAACGCGGCGATCTTGCAGGTCCGGGTCGCCTTGCCTGCCGGGTACACATCGCAGACGAACTGCTTCGAGGCCGCGTCGAGCGAACGTTTGCTCAACTCCCCCGGCACCGAGCCGGCGAACATGGTGGAGCTGCCGTCAGGGCTGTGTGCCAGTCCCAACACGTGGCCGAACTCGTGGGTGAGCGTGTTCTGCACGTCGCTCGCCACGCAGTTCACCGAATAGAACGGGTCGACACAGCGCGGAACCTCGACGGTGCTGAAGATGAAGCCCGGGGTGTTGAGCTCGATGTCGGAATCGCTGATGCGCCCGGTGGTGCCCTCGAAGCTGGTGGTGGTGATCGCCAACGCCCCGTTCGAGTGTTCCCAGCAATCACGCTCGTTGCCGCAGCTGGTGGGGTCGGTGCACGGCGGGTTGACCTTGTCGCAGTCGACCTGGCGGAAGAGCACCAGCGTCTTCCCGTCATCGGCGATCGTCCGGCTCGAGCTGCGCGCCAGTTCTTCGAAGCTCAGGTTTCCGCAGCGGGCGAGCTCGGTGCCCCAGGTGGAATAGGCCGCGGTGGTGGCCGCGAACTCGGTTTCACCGGGCGTCTCGGGGTTGCCGGTCTCGCTCTGTTCCACCTGGATGACGGTGCCTTCCTTCCACCACAGGCACTGCGAGGTCGGATCGTTCTTGTCGACGCGCGTGCGCACGTACTGGGAGAGCAAAAGAGCGACAGCGACCTTCGCGAGGAGCATCGAAGGCGGCAGGTTAATCACTCATCGGCCGAAGCGCTTGCTCTTGCCGAGCACGATCCCCGACTTCGAGGATCGGGTGCGCTTCTTCGCGGGCCCAGGACCGATGGGATCAGGGCAGAGGTCGTGCAGCCGGCAGGTGCGGCACTCGGCGCCCGACCACACCGCGTCGAAGAGCGCCGACACGCGATCGATGGTGTCGAAGTCTTCGGTGAGCGCTTCGCCAAAGAGCAGCTCGGCGTCGAGGGGGCGGGAGGGCATTTGCGCCCTCGACGCTATCCGCGACTGTGGCGTCCTGGTGGTTACTCCTGGGGCTGCGGCTTCAGGTTGCGATCCCGCCCGAACGGGTCGCCCAGAATCGTCTCGTTGTGCAACGCACAGCGCCACTTCCCGTCCCGGCGGATCCACGTGCTGGAATCGGCGGCGTCGAGCTGCACTGGCTTCCCATCGACGATCAGATCTTCGTGCACGCGATACGCGAGCACCGCCACGTCGGTGCCAATCAGCTGCACCTCCGCGTCTTTTTCCATGATGCGGTAGTTGCGCAGCTCATAGCGCCCGTCGTTCATCATTGCGCCCAGTTGCTTGGGGGTAAAGCTGCCGACGCCCTGGGCCCCGGCGATCACGCAGGGGTCGTCACTGAGCTCTGCCGCGGTCGCTGCGTCCCGGTTCTTGAGCGCGTCCCAGTAGCGCCGCTCCAGCCCCAAAAGCTCATCGGTCTCGGTGTTCTTCGTAGCCATGTCAGCCTCCTGTGCAGGGAGGTGAGCATTGGCTGTGCCAGCTAGATCACCGGCCTGAAGTCGCGCATGAACGAGACCAGCCCTTCGAACGGGAGCGGCGGGGAGAAGTAGTAGCCCTGCACGTTCTCGCAGCC
>JAYVNA010000599.1:0-30769 GCA_043758715.1 Archangium sp. | reverse complement strand
GAGCGATGCAGGCGTGATCGACGACGCGGGCGTGATCGATGACGCAGGCGTGATCGACGCGGGCGTGATGGCCGACGCGGGCTCGACCGGCGGAGGGGCCGGCGGAGGCACGGGTGGCGGCAGCGCTGCGACCGGCGGAGGCGGAGGCGAGGTCGACGCGGGCGTCGACCCGGGTGGGTCGACGCCGGGCTGCGGCTGCAGCGGCACCGCTGGCACGGGCTCATTCATGTTCGCGCTGGTGGGCTTGCTGGTCCTCTCGCGGCGCAAGCGCCTGAGCTGATCACCCTCTCGAACCTCTCCCTGCGAAGCGCGGGGAGAGGACAGCGGCCCTGATCACCGTTTGGAACAACACGCGAGCGGCTTGACCAGATTGCAGATGGCCGAGGTGTAGTCGCCGGTCGGCAACATCATCGAGCCGCTCTGCCCGCTGCTGCCCACCGCCGGCCCGCTGTAGGTCCACACGCCTGCGCCGCCCAGGTAACAGGAGTTCGCCGCGCGGGTTCCGTCGCTGCTGCGGGGATAGTCGATCCACGAGCCCGAGGCAGGAGGGCCCACCGCGGTGTTCGCCTGGTCGTAGTCGCTGCGCGTGCACAGGAACGAGCCGGCATATTCCGCCGAACATTTCGCGTTCGCGCCCGGGTAGCCGCCGAGGTTGCCGCTGAAGGTCGAAACGGTGAACCCGCGGAACACCACCCGCGAGGCAGCACGGCAGCACGCCAGCGGCTTCTGCAAATTGCAGATGGCCGAGGTGTAATCGCCCGTCGGCAACATCGTGGAGCCCGATTGGCCGCTGCTCCCTACCGCCACACCGCTGTACGTCCACACGCCAGCGCCGCCGAGGTAGCAGGAGTTCGCGCCGCGCGTACCGTCGCTGCTGCGCGGATAGTCGATCCACGCGCCGGTGCTGCCCGGCCCCACCGCCGTGTTGGCCTGGTCGTAGTCGGGACGCGTGCAGAGGAACGAGCCGGGGAACTCGGCTGAGCACTTCGTATTCGCTCCGGGGTAGCCGCCGAGGTTGCCGGCATAGAGCGCGGTCGTGAAGCCGGCGAACTCGAGCGTGTCGCCGGGCGCGACGACCACGCCGCCGTCCAGGAAGAGCACCGTTCCCGGAGGACCCGAAGGCCCTTGCGGCCCGGTTTGACCGGTCGCGCCCGTGGCGCCGATGGGTCCCTGCGCTCCGACCGGCCCCAGGGAACCAGTCGGGCCGACCGCTCCCGTCGCTCCGGTGAGCCCAACCGGACCCTGCGCGCCCATCGCGCCCTGCGCCCCGGTCGCGCCATTGCAAACAGGAATGGTGCCCGCGTCAGGGAGATGAACCAGCACGCCGCCCGTCGCGCACTGAGCGCTCAGCACGGACAGGGTGGTGGCGGTGACGGAGCCGCCCTGCGGCCCAACGACGCCTGCGGGCCCTTGCTGGCCCATGGGCCCGTCGACGCCGTTGCACAGGTTCGTGATCCCACCATCCGAGAGCTGCGTGACGCGAACGCCACCTGTCGGACAGGTCGCGCCGCCCGCGGCGATCGACGTCACCACGACGGAAGAACCCGCGGGGCCCGTCACCACGCCGCCATCGAGCACGAGCACCATGCCCGCGGGGCCCTGAAGTCCCTGCGCGCCCATCGCACCCTGCGCTCCGGCGGGGCCCGTCGCACCTGGAGTTCCGGGCGCGCCATTCATCCCCGGCGCTCCCGCTGGGCCCTGCGGCCCCATCATCCCCGCGGGGCCCTGCTCCCCCTGAGGGCCCTGCGGACCCGAGCCCGAGGGACAGCCCAGGAGGACCACCGTCAGCAAACCCAGAAGCAGCGCACGGGAGGTCATGCGCACCTGACCCCCAGCGGCTGCCTCGTGCGCAATTTCCCGCCGCGTGAAGCGACTCATCGGCGCATGACCAGCGCCAGGAAGGTGATCAGCAGGACGGCGATCGCCAGACCGCCGACGATGAAGATCGGCGCCAGTGAACTTCCCTGCGCCGAGTCGTTCTCTTCGTGCGCCGGGCGAGACAGGGCAGGCTCCGTCACGGAAGCGGCGGCTTCGTCGCCGGTGACGTCGCAGCGCACGCCGAGTTCCTTGAACGCGGCGAGCAGCTTCTGCAGCCACTCGCGGTACTCGAGCTCCTGCACGTCGAACGGCTTGCGGAAGCGCTGCTCGTAGCTCTTCTTCATGCTCTGAAAATCACGCACCTCGGCGGACGTCGCGGCGAAGTCCACCCAGCCGCAGACGGGCTGCTCTCCACTTGCGCTGAGCATCATCGACTGGCGCGAGAGGACACCGCCCGCGGTGCTCGGCCCACTGAGCTCGGCGATCTGCAGCGCGCGCTTGCCCTCACCCAGGGGCGAGGTCGCGAGGCGAGCGCTGAGGATCTGGGACTTCGCCACCATCGAGTTGGCGACCGAGGTGTAGACGTTCTGAGCCATGACCGCCGAATAGCAGCAAGGCGGGTCGTGTCCGCCGCATGTTTCGAATCGAGCGTCTGGCCGCGAAGCCGTTGTCGGTGCCCCTCACCTCGCCGTTCGTGATCGCCTCGGCCCGGGTCGACGTCACACCCAACGTGCTGGTCGAGGTCGAGCTCGGCTCGACGTGCAGCTTCACTGAGCGCAGCGCCACTCACCGACGCTCGCGTTGGTGCCGGTCTGGTCGAAGCAGATGAGCGCACCGTCGGCCCATCGGCCGTCAGGCATTTGGTCGCCGACACCGGGGTACGAACAACGCGCGCCGATCGTGCAGGCCGTCGCGTCGTTGCAAAGCAGGCGGGCGTCGGCCCAGGTGGCTGGGCACCCCGGCTGAGGCGTGGTGGAAACGATGGTCTGGTCGACCGCGTTCACTTCAACGGATTCAGCGGGTCCACAAGCTGCGAGGAGAAGCGAGAGCAAGACGAGTCGCGAGGTCATGCCTCTTGGACACGCAGCCGCACTCCGATGGGACACGAGCGCGACTCGAACTTCACGGGCTCAGAGCGAATACGGCCCGGCCCACTTTCCGCTGGGCCCGTGCCGGTAAAAAGGTTGTCAGACAACGCAGTCGCGACAGCGGCCTTCAGGGTGGTGATGGTCATTTCCCCGCAGCGTAGGACACCGCTCAGTCGGGATCGCAAACACCCGTGCAGAAATGTTGGATCGACCCGTCTTCGAAGAGCTTCGCGGTCTGATCGATCGTCGGCGTGAGGCGGCGAATGCCGTCGTGAACCGTGCTGTTGATCAGCGGAAAAGCAGCCGTCTTGTAGAGCGCGTCGACGTCGTAGCCGAAGTCGAAGAGCTCCAGAGCGCGGTCAGGCGTGACACTTGCGGGCTGCAGTCCCCACACCTGCTTCGGTGCCGGCTGCAGCTGTCCCAGGTCGAGCGCGCGCGCGAGCAGGTAGCTGCCGAAGTTCGGCACCTCGGTGTCGCCCAGCCCAATCTGCAGCACCACCTGGCGCGGCGGCGAGTTGGGCAACGGCTCGCGCTGAATCGTCTGCGCCCAGGTGTTCGGGTCGATGCGATCCATCTGGCGCTGCAGGCTCGCGATGAACTTCTGTTGGTCGAGCGGATCAGGGACGCTCTCAGCCAGCAGATCGAGGAACTGCTTGAAGGGCTCCGCGCGGAACATCATCGCGGTGAAGCCAGAGCCGCCGACTTCGAACGCCGCGTGCTTCACGAACGGGTTCACCGCCACCATGCCGATGCCCAGAATCGTGCCCTGGCTGATGCCAAGATAGCGGCTCGCGTCTCCGGTGAGAAAACTCGCGCCCGGGCTGCGCTCGAAGGCGGGCAACGAGGGAAACACGCGCTCCATCGCGGCGGACAGCACGATCCAATTCGCGAAGCCCTGGTGCACGCGATCGGTGAACTGCAGCACGGTGCTCGGGTGGCTCAGCAGCGCATCTCCGACGCGGGGAACGTCGGGCGTGGCCATGCCCCACCACTCTGCGCCCACCAACGTGCGGCCGAGTTGGAAGGCGAGGTTTCGTGCGGAGCCTCCGGTGAGTTCATCGAAGCCTCCGAAAAATCCGTGGCCGTAGAGAAAGGGCGCGCGGGCTCCGGTGGCATCGCGCACCGAGGTGGGGACGATCGCCATGAAGGGGAACGTGCTGGTGCCGTTCTGCACCACCTGGCCGTCGGTGCCGCGATTGAGGCGCGAGCCCGGGCCCGCGATGTCCGTGAAGAGCGGCATGGTGATGGTGCCTTGCACCACCTTCCACACGTCTGAATCGGTGTTGAGCTGCTCGCTCGTGATCGTCACCTCTGGCGTGTGGGTGGTGAGCCACTCGAGGGTGAGCGCGCGCACCCGTTCCATGTCGTCAACGACGTTCTGCCGCGAGCCGATGCTGAATTCCCAGGCGAGCTGCACGGTGGGCAGCTCGAGGCCGGCCTTCACCGCGAGGGGCTTGAGCCGCTTCGTCCACGCTTCTAACTGCGGGCCCAGAGCCGCTTCGCCCCCCGTGAGCCCATCGCGAATTCTCCGAAACCCTTCGGGCGTGGGAGCGAGCGCGCCCGCGGACTGAACGCCGAAGAGGAACACGCTGTAACGCGCCTGATCTTTGAGCGGCACCAGCGGGTGAATGATGATTGCGCGCCGCTTCGGATCGATCGCGTGCGGATCGAGATCGACGAAGTGAGCCACCGGGGCGCCCTCCTCGTCGAGGATCAGCGTGTGGCTGGTCGCCGCCGAGAGGCTGAGCGCGGGGTCGTCAGCGAGGTGCACGAAGCCTTCATCCGTCACGTCGACGGGAAGGAAGGCGACGATCGGGTTGACCGGCGAGAACCCATCGGCCGAGAACGCCAGGTGCGCATCGGCGCTCGCCCCCGTCTTCGTGCGCAGCCGCGCGGCCGGAGCGACCTCGATGCGAAAGCCCGTCACCTTGCTCGCGTTGGGCGCGCGGAAAAAATCAGACGGGTACGGCAGCATGCAGTCAGCGCCGGCCAGCAACGGCTGACACCCTTCCTCGAGCGCCAACGGCGGAAGCGGAGGCGCAGCGGGACTGCACGAGACCAGCATCAACACCACGATGAGCCGCGACTTCATCCCAACACTCCCTCAAGCTCTGTGAGCCATTTGCTTGTGATCGCCGTCATGCGCCCGCTGCGTCGACGCCCTTTGCCACCAGCTTCCGGGCCAACGCCAGCTCGCGGGCAAAAACCGCACGGGCCAGAGGTGTTCTCTCTTCCGCGCAGGCGTTGGGGTTGGCGCCAGCGTCAGCCGAGCAGCCCTCGATTCGGCCACCGGGAAGTAATAGAAGCAGCCACATGCAAAAGCCCACCAACCCGCCCACGTTCAGCGCGAAGAGCTACGCCTTCACCGAATACGTCGCCATCAAGAACTGGATTGGCGGCCACTGGCGCGAAGGCTCGACGGGCAACTGGCTCGACATCGAGAACCCGCGCCACGGCAAGGCGATGGGCAAGATGACCATCTCCACCGCGAAGGACGTGGAGGCCGCGGTCGAGGCTGGCAAGAAGGCGTTTCCCGCATGGCGCGCGACCCCGATGCGCGAGCGGGCCCAGGTGCTCTTTCGCCTCAAGGCGTTGATGGAGCGCGACCTCGATGAGCTCTGCTGGCTGGTCAGCCACGAGAACGGAAAGACCTACGCCGAGGGCAAGGGCGACGTCGAGAAGGGCATCGAGTGCGTGGAGTTCGCCGCCTCGCTGCACATGATGGCCGACGGTGGCCAGCTCGACGTCAGCCGCGGCGTGAACTGCCGCGTGACGCATGAGCCGCTCGGCGTGGTCGCCGGCATCGTGCCCTTCAACTTCCCCGTGATGGTGCCTTTGTGGATGGCGCCCAACGCGATCGTGGCGGGCAATGCGTTCATCTTGAAGCCGTCGGAGGTCGTGCCCTACGGCGCGATGAAGCTCGCGTCGCTGTGGCAGGAAGCCGGGCTCCCTGACGGCATCTTTCAGGTCGTCAACGGCCAGCGGGAGACGGTCGAGGCGATCGTCGATCACCCGGAGATCAAGGCCGTCGGCTTCGTCGGCTCGACCAAGGTCGCGCAGATTCTGTACGCGCGCGGCGCCGCGGTGGGCAAGCGCATGCTGTGCCTGGGCTCGGCGAAGAACCACGTGGTGGTGGTGCCCGATGCCGACGTCGCGCTCACCGCCTCGAACATCGTGGCCAGCAGCTACGGCTGCGCAGGTCAGCGCTGCATGGCGAGCTCGCTGATGGTCGCGGTCGGTGACGTGCAGAAGATCATCGACGGCATCGCAGACCACGTGCGGAAGATTCGCCTGGGCGAAGACATGGGCTCCATCATCAGCAGCGCCTCGCGCGAGCGGATCTTGAAGCACATCGAGGCGGCCGAGAAAGCCGGCGCCAAGGTGGTCGTCGATGGCCGCGGCAAGAACGTGCCCGGCGCCGAAGGCCATTGGATTGGGCCGACCGTGCTCGACAACGTCACCCTCGACATGCCGGCCGGCTGCGAGGAGATCTTCGGCCCGGTGCTGAGCATCGTGCACGTGAAGACCCTCGAGGACGCCATCAACCTGCAGCACAAGAGCCTGTATGCGAACGGCGCGGCGATCTTCACCAGCTCAGGCGCGGTGGCTCGCATGGCGGCGGATCGGCTCGAGGCCGGCATGGTGGGCGTCAACGTCGGCGTGCCGGTGCCGCGTGAGCCGTTCTCGTTCGGTGGGTTCAATGCGTCGAAGTTCGGCCACGGCGACATCACCGGCTGGGATGGGTTCAGGTTCTGGTCGCGACCCAAGAAGGTGACGGAGAAGTGGGCGGCTGCCGCTGATGCGAGCTGGATGAGCTGAGGTTTGGGTTTGCCCTTTCCCTGACCCTCTCCCCCGCGGGGAGAGGGAAACACGTCGTCACCCCCTTTTTACGAGTCCAACCATGACCAGTTACCCCAACGAATTCGCCGCCGAGCCGATGCCGACCCAGCAGATGGTCGACCTCTGCAAGGAACACACGCTCTACACCTGGTCGGCCGGCAACTCGGTCAACCCGCTGCCCATCGCGCGCGCTGAAGGCGTGTACCTGTGGACGCCCGAGGGCCAGAAGATCCTCGACTTCAACGCGCAGCTGATGAGCGTGTTGATCGGTCACGCCCACCCGCGGGTGATCGCGGCGATGAAGCGCCAGCTCGACGAGCTGATCTTCGTCTACCCCCAGACTGCGACACAGGTGCGCGCGCGCCTGGGGAAACTGCTGAGCGAGATCGTTCCCGGCATGGCGAGCTTCTTCTTCACGCTCGGCGGCGCCGAGGCGAACGAGAACGCGGTGAAAATGGCGCGCCTGTTTACGGGCCGGAACAAGATCCTCGCCCGCTACCGCAGCTACCACGGCGGTACGCACCTCACGATGTCGCTCACCGGTGACCCGCGGCGCTGGGCCAGCGAGCCCGCTTCGCCCGGCATCATTCACGTGATGGACCCCACGCCGTATGACTTCAGCTTCGGCGCCACCGACGAAGAGCGCTGTAAGAACCACCTCACTTACCTCGAAGAGACCATCAAGATGGAAGGCGGCCACACCATCGCCGCGATGATCGTCGAGACGGTGACCGGCACCAACGGCGTGCTGGTGCCGCCCAAGGGCTGGTTCAAGGGCCTGCGCGCGCTGCTCGACAAGTACGGCATCCTGCTCATCTGCGACGAGGTGATGGCGGGCATGGGCCGCACCGGCAAGATGATGGCGTACGAACACTTCGACGTGACGCCTGACCTGGTGACGATGGCCAAGGGGCTCACCTCTTCGTACTTCCCGCTCGGCGCGGTCGGCATGAAGAAGGCCATTCACGAGCACTTCCAGAAGAACGTCTATTACGGCGGGCTCACGTACAACTCGCACCCGGTGGGGCTCGCGACCGCCGAGGCCGTGCTGCACGTGACCATCGACGAGAAGCTGGTGGAGAACTCCGCCAAGCTCGGCGCCGTGATGCGCAGCGAGATGGACCGGCTGCAGAAGAAGCACGTGTCGATTCTCGAGGGCCGCAACATCGGGCTGTTCGGCATGATCGACCTGCGCAAGAACTCGAAGAACGAACCGCTGGCGCCGTACAACGGCTCGCACCCGGCGATGGCCAAGCTGGCCACCTTCTTCCGCGACAACGGGTTGTTCACCTTCACCCGGTGGAACAACTTCACCTGCAATCCTCCGTTGTGCATCACCGAGGCGCAGCTGAAGGAAGGGTTCGCCATCATCGATCGCGGGCTCGAGATCACCGACGCGGTGTTCGAAGGCTGACGCCGTGCGCTCATGAGCATGGAGCTCGATTTCGTCAACCGCACCCACGAACTGGCCCAGCTCGACGAGCACGCGCGTGCCGGTGGCTTGTTGGTGGTGTTCGGGCGACGCCGGGTGGGGAAGACCCGCCTGCTCACGCAGTGGTTGAAGCGGCACCAGGGTCTTTACAGCCAGGCGATCGAAGCCTCGAAGGAGCAGCAACTCCAGCAGGTCTTCGACGATCTGCGGCCACAGTTCAGCTCGAGCATCGTGCCGCGGAGTTTTGGTGAGCTGCTCGAGTTGCTCGACCTTCAGGCGAAGGACTTCGTGCTCTGCCTCGACGAGCTGCCCTATCTGGTGGCTGCTGACCCCTCACTGCCCAGCGTGCTCCAGCGGTGGATCGACCATCGCAAGCGCAAGAAGAGCTCGCTCATTCTCGCCGGCTCCAGCACTCGCATGATGAACGACCTCTTCTTGAACCGCAGCGCGCCGCTCTTCGGCCGCGCACGGAAGATCCTCGAGGTGGCGCCGATGAGCTACCGGGCGTTCTGCAAAGCGTGCGGGCAGAACCCAGCCTCGAAGGAGTCCTTCGTGCGCTTCTCCCTGGTGGGCGGCGTCCCCAAGTACTGGGGGTTGGTGCGCCGTGCGCAGAGCTCAATCGCCCTGGCCGAGGAGCTCTTCTTCGGGTCTTCGCCCGCATTGGAGTTCGAGCCCTCGCGCCTGCTGAAAGACGAAGGAGTCATCGGGCTCACGGCACCCGCCGTGCTGGAGGCGGTGGGCCGGGGCGCACACAAGCCTTCGGAAATCGCAGCGCGGCTGGGCACCCCACAGACGAACCTGTCACGGCTGTTCCAGGTGCTGCTCAAGTCCAAGCTGCTCGAGCGTGAGCTGCCGTTCGGCGAGAGCGTGCGCACTACCAAGCGGACCCTCTATCGGCTCGCTGACCCCACCCTGCGGTTCTGGTTTCACGTGTACTCACCGCATCGCTCGCGGTGGCGCAGCTACTCGGCGGCTGAGAAGACGAAGCGGCTCGAGGATCATGCCTCCACGGTCTTCGAGGATCAGGTGCGCGCGTTGTGTCCCGGGAGTTCGAGATACTGGGAGGCGGACGTTGAGCTCGATCTCGTGCGCGAGGAAGACCGGCTGGTGGTCAGCGAGGTGAAGTGGGCGACCCTGGCTCAGACGCAGAAGAAGTCGATGGCCCTGCAGCTGGAAGCGCGTTTTCGGCGGACGGCACTCGGTCAGAAGTACCCGCGCGCCCGCTTCGAAGTGCTCGATGGGTCGGCGTTGCGAATGATTTGAATGCCCTCTCCCCTCGCGGGGGAGAGGGAGCAAGACTTAAAAGAATTGGTAGACACCGAGGCTGACGCCCAGCGCGGGCCGGCCGGTCAACGTCACCGCGAGATCGGCGCGCACGCCCGTCTTCACCAGCCGGGGAATGAGCAGCCGCAGCCCACCACCGACCGAGAGCAGCGGCGTCACTGCGTGGCCGTCGTCAGCGAGCGCGCCATCGGCAAAGGCGGCGATCATCACCGCGAACCACATCGAGTCGAACAACACCGCGCGCGCTTCGAGGTTCGCGAGCGCAAAGCGCTTCGTGCGAATCAGACTGTCTGCGTAACCGCGAATGAGATCGAGGCCGCCTAAGTAGAACTGCAGCTCGGTGGGAGCGTCGCTCGAGAGCCCGCCCTGGGCGCGCACGGCGAGGTTGAAGCGTTCACCCAGCAGCTTGAACCAGAGCAACTCGAAGCCCGCCTGCGCGTACGGCCCCCAGCTCGAGAAGCCGAGGGTCTCTCGCACCTCGAAGCTCCACCCGGTCTGGCGCAGGCGAACGATGTCCACCCGGCCCATGCGTACGAAGCTGGTGAGCTGGCCCGCAAGCAAGGTGGGCGGCAGCACGGGCTCGCCTTCGAGCGGGTTCAGATACTCGTCGCGGAACACCTCGAGCTTGAGCCCGGTGCGGGTGACGTCGTTGAGTTCGCCGCTCACTTCCGCCGTTCCTCCGAGGCGCCGGCGCACGTACTCGGGTCGCGGTCGAAACAGGTAGTCGAGCTGAATGAGCCCCATCAGCCTCTTGCCGAACAGACGGGGATCACGAAGCCACCCCTGGCCGCCGTTGTAGAGGTCGAAGCGCTCGTAGCGCACGCCCCACTCGAGGTAGCGGCCAAACCAGTTCACGTCATTGGCGCCGACCCGAAACCACCAGCGCCCGCCGCCGATGCCGAACGAGAAGAGGGGGTTGAGCGAGAACCGTTCTTCGATTTCGTAGACCGCGACGTGCTTGTCGCCGCGCGTCTCGACCTTCGCCTGCACCTGGCTGAAGAGATCCGTGTTCCACAGGCGCGTGGTGCCGAGGTCCCAGCTCTGCTGCGTGACCACCTCACCCGCGTGCCAGGGGAGCTCGCGCAGCACCACGAACTCCCTGGTCCACGAGACGCCCTTCACCTCGACCGAGTCGATCTGCTGCGGCCACTGCGTCAACACCAGCGCGACGACGAGCGCCGTCACGGCATGCCCGCGGCGTCGACCACCGAGCGCAACAACAGCTCGAAGCCCCGCTTCACCTGCGCCACCGGAACGCGCTCGTTCTTGCCGTGCATGGTGGCGAGCAACTCGGCGTCGATCTCGAACGGCACCAGCCCGTAGGCCTTCGTGCCCTTCGGCCGGGCGATGTTCGAATCGGTGAAGCCCGGAGAGATCGCGGGCCCCGCGGCGACATCAGCGCGGCCCCGGGTGAGGTTTCGCACCAGCGCCTCGAAGAAGGGATCGTCCCAGGGCGACTCGGTGGCAGGCTCACTCTGAATCACCTCGAGCTTCACGTCGCCCAGCAGCACCTTCAGCTCGGCCAGCAGCGTCTCGGGAGCGGTGCCGGGCAACACCCGGCAGTCGACGATCGCGGCCACTTCGGAAGGAATCACGTTGGGCGCGCTGCCTTTGCCTTCGAAGCCGGTGACCTGGCAGGTATTCGTCAGCGCCGCGCGCGTGGGCGGCGTGGCCATCAGCTTGCCGGTGACGAAGAGATCGACCAGCGACGGATGCGAGAGAATGAAGCCAGTGAGCCCTCCGCGCTGCGCTCCCACGTTGGCGAGCAATTCGTAGAGCGCGGCGTGAATGTGCGGAGTCGGCTGGCGCGCGTTGAGCTTCTCCACCGCCTCCAGGAGTTTCTGCGGCGCGCGGCCCGGAACGGGCGTGCTGCCGTGCCCCGCGTCGCCGTTCGCCGCCATGCGCAGCCACAGCGTGCCCTTCTCAGCCACCGTGATGGGAAAGACGGTCTGCCCCTCGAACAACAAGCCCTGCAGCCCGATGCCGCCCTCGTTGAGCATCACGCCGCAGTCGAGCTCGGACCACATGGTGTCGACGAGGTGATGCATGCCGCGGTTGTCGACCTCTTCATCGGCGACCGCGAGCAACAGCACATCGCGCTGAAGAGTAAGGTTGAGCCGCTTGAGCCACACCAGCGTCATCAACTCGAGTGCGCCCATGCCCTTCATGTCGAGCGCGCCGCGGCCCCACACCGCCCCGTCCTTCACCACACCCGAGAGCGGCTGCGCGTCGGCTGGCCAGTCGGCGTCGTTCGCGCTCACCACGTCGAGATGCGAGAGCAGGCAGAGCGGTTTTTGCGTGGCATGCACGGACGAGAGCCGTGCGACCAGCGAACCCCGGCCCGGCGCGAACTCGTGAATGCTCGAGGTGATGCCTTCCTTCGCGAGCAGTTCGGACAGGAAGGTGGCGCCCCGCGTTTCATTGCCCGGAGGATTGCGGGTGTCCACACGGAGGTAGTCGGAAAGCACCGACACCACCTCGTCGCCGGCCTTGTCGAAGTCGATGGCCAGCGTTCGCTGCGGCGGCAGTGCAGGAGCCAGGGTCGCGCAGCCAGAGAAAAGAACCAGAAGCAGCAACGCGCGCATCACGCGCACGTCGCAAAGTCGCGCAGGGTGGTCAAGCAGCGCCTGACGACCACGACCGAAAAATGAGGTGCACGAAACCATCGGCAGGCGAGGGTTTCGTGAAGTTGGTTTTCGAGCCTCCCCCATGGAGCCCGGTCCGGCAGACGGCTATGCACCCGGAATGCTCCGCGCGCTCCTCACCGGATTGGTGTTCTTCGGGTGCAACAGCACGCCGCCCAGCCTCGCGCCCGACGCGGTCGATGCGAACCTGCGCTGGTTCTGGGTCAACGGCGACACGGCCACCGACGCCACCCTCATCGACGGCGCGGGCAAGCTGGCGGTCGCGGGCAAAGCCGAGACCCGCACCACGCCGCTCAAAGGGCAGATGCGCGAGCGGCTCGAGTCCACCGACTTGAGCAACGTGGGCCTCGAGGCGAACGACCCTTCGACGGCGCGCGGGGTGCTGGTGGTGAACATGTTCGACTGCACCCTCGACAAGCTGCAGGCGATTCTCATCGCGAAGGACCAGCCGACCCAGTACCCCGACGTCTACAAGACGTACGTGCGCAGCTACACGACCGACGATGGCGCTTTCGTGGCCGGCACCACCCACACGCTCAAGTGGGACATCGATCTCTCGGCCGCGCTTCCGGTCGACGACGTCTACACCTCGCAGCTGCACGGAGGTCTGCGCCGGGTGCCCGCGCCCGCTGACGGTGCGACCCACGGGCCGTTTCTGATCGCCCGCACCTGGCTGCCAGCGCCCGCGGTGTTCCCCTCGACCAGCACCAGCTACTTCAAGCAGGACTACCAAATCGAGGTGTTCTGGGAGCAGTCACCTGGCCGGATCTTCCATGGTTACGGCATGTGGAGAGACATCAAGGTGGGCGGTTTCAACCTCACCATCGAAGACAACGGATTCCTGAACATCGTGCTCGACAACCTGGTCGCCTGGGACACCCGCACCGCCGAGCTCTGCAAGCGGCCCTGAGGCAATCGCCGGACGGCTGCTGCGTAGAGAGCGGCATGACCGACACGACCTCGAAGACCTGCTCCGCCTGCTTCAAGGACATCGACCGCCGCGCCCTTCGCTGCTCCTTCTGCGCGCAGCGGCAGACCGACGTGGTGGGCCTCTATCGAGACGTTCCCGGCAAGCTGGTGGGCGGCGTGTGTGCCGCGGTCGCGCAGCAGTTCAACCTCGACGTGACGCTCGCGCGCATCTTGTTCGTGGTGAGCCTCGCGGTGCTGGGCCCCATCGCAGTGTGGGCGTACCTGGCGGCGTGGGTGATGACGCCCTTCGAGCAGGCCGGCCGGTCGCCGGGCGCCCGCGCGCTCGAGCGCCTGGGCCGCTTGTTCTCGCCGCCTTCCGACGTCGAACGCGTCGAATGACGCTCAGTGGGCGCGCGAGACGAACATCAGCAGCACCGCGGCCGCGCCGCACCACAGCAGTGACAACCCCAGCCCTGCGAGCGCCTGCCAGCGCCCTTCCAGCTCGGGGCGCACGGTGGTTCGCACCAGGCTGATGATGCCGGTGATGATGCTGGTGAGCACGCTGAGCACCGAGAACGGCATGGTGCACATGGCCGCGAACGGCAGCACCGAGAACACCGCCAGCAACAGCGCGGCGATGCCGCTGGCGAGCGAGATGATGGACAGCGGATCAGCAGGACGCTCGGCTTCAGGCATCAGAGCTTGTCGCACTCCGCGGCGCCGGTGATGACCCCAATCGGAATCACCTTCTTGTGCCCGTCGGGAACGCCCGCCCACTTCGCCGCGACGACGGTGCAGGTGTAGGGCTTCTTGTCGTCGCCCATCAACGAGAGGGTGTACTTCTCGTCGCGGGTGCCTTCGCGTTCCGAGCCCAGCGAGCTGCCGGTGCGCGAGAGGTTGACCTTCGGCCACTGCGGCGCCGGCTCGAGCCCCTGCCCCGCGGCCTTCGCGGTGCGACTGACCTTCCACCGATCGATCGTGAAGTTGCAGCGGTCGTCGTAGATGGGCTCTTCCCGGTACCTGGTGCGGCATTCCTGCTTGCGCTCGAAGGTGCCGTCGCCGCGGTCGACGTCGCGGGTGCTGCAGGTCTCTCCGTCGGGAATGCTCTTGGTGCTGCGCTGCTCACGCGAGCGGCTGACCGAGTACGCGCCCGAGGGCATCGAGTCGCACCACGCGCTCTCGCTCACCGCCGTCATCCGCTCGATGGCGATGGTGCGTTCCCACGAGTGCGAGGTGACGGTGACGCCCACGTCCTTGGTCCAGAACATCGAGACCAGGCAAAACGCGACCAGCGCGAGGATCACGCCGCCGATGATCCACGGCCACTTCGAGCTCTTCTTCGCAGCCGCAGCCCCGGGTCGCGGGGCGGCGCTCGAACGATCAGCCACCCGATTGACCTCGGCCGCGCCCTCGAGCGGGCTGCCACAGCTGCGGCAATTGTTCGCCTTCGCGCCGTTGGGCGTCTGGCAGGCCGGGCACGACTTGTCCGCGCCGTCGTACTCGTGGTTCGCCGCCACTTCCTGGCCGGGCGGCGGGAAGTAGCGGCGGTTCGCGTCTTGTTGGCCGCCGCAGTTGGGACAGAAGCGGTTCGACTTGCCCAAGAGCGCCTTGGCATCGCAGTAGGCGCAGTCCCAGAACATCTCGAACACGCCGACGGTCTTGCTGCGTTCACCGGCGATCGGTTGGGCGGCAGCCTCGAGGCCCGCGCCCAGCTTGCCGCCGGTGATGCGCTTGAGCTCGCCGCGATCGAACCACACCGCCCCGCACGCCTCGCAGAGATCGAGCTCGATGCCCTTGTGCACCAGCGCCTTCATCGCGCCCTTGCCGCACGAGGTGCAGGTGACCTTGGCCACTCCGCCTTGCGGCTGGCGCCCGGCGGACTGCGTGACCATGGAGTGCAGATCCGCGAGCGAGAGGCCCAGCGAGGTGAAGAACTTCTGCGCGGTGTCCCAATCGACCATCACGCCGGTGCACTTCCCGCAGACGTGCGCCTTCGTGCCCGGGCCGAACACGCCGGGCGTGAGCGTCAACGGCGTCGCATCTCGGGGGCAAAGAGGAGCGGTCAAGGCGCTGAGGTTACCCAAGGCTCAGAATCACGCGCTGGTTTTCAAACCAGCGGCGTCGAGTGGCGCGCGAGAAAGTCAGCGAGCTTCGGCACCACCTCATCGGGCGCGCGCAGGCCGAGCACCAGATCGCCGTGCCCATAGTCGGTGCTGAAGCCGCCCGAGAGGCCGACCCGCACCAACTCGACGGGCCCCGAGACCAACCGGGCGACGAGGTGCGCAGCCTCAGGAGGCGCCAACAGATCGCGCGCCCCGGCGATCGCCAACACGGGGGCAAAGATCGCCTTCATGCCTTTTCGATAGTCGAAGCCGTCTTCTCCATCGAACGCGTTGGTGCGCACCCAGCGCGCGAACTGCCGCCCCACCCCACCCGGAATGTCGGCCGACACGTGAGCGATCGCCTGGCGGATGACGATGGGATCCATGTTGTCGGCGCGCACCAGGTACTTTCCGATGGGGTCAGGCGGCAGACCGAGCGGCCATGCCCAGCTGCCCAACGTGAGCGGCAGCGAAGGCAACCTGAAGGTCGGTCCCAGCGCGGCCACGAAGCGCTGCACCCCAGGCTGCACGTCGTAGGTGAGCGGGCTGCCCAGGGTGACGATCGCGCGAATGGGCGCGGTGGGGTTACGGGCCAGGTGCGCGTACGCGAGCAGCCCTCCGCGAGAATGGCCGACCCAGGTGACGCCCGTGACGCCGGTCGAGAGCACGGTGGTGATCGCCGCGCTGACGTCGTGTTCGGCCTCGAGGTCGAAGGTCGCTCCCTCTGAGCTGCCCGCAAGCCCACCGCGCAGCTCGAGCACCCACGCCTCGAAGCCCCGCCGCGCCAGCGCCCGCGCCACCGAGTAGCGCTCGTCGAAGTCCAGGTTGAAGCGGTTGGTGCCCAGCGAATGCCCGAGAATGACGGGCTCCTCGAAACGCCTGGGGCCCCGGGGGTGATAGCGGCCCAGGGCGATGGCCGTGCCGTCAGCCGTGGGCACCCGGTACAGTTCGTCGGGCTTGAACGTCAGCGGAGGCGGGAGGCGAAACGGCATTTCAGTGAGTGGGGTCGTGCAACAGCACCGGCTTGAACAGCGCCGCGTCGCACGAGGCCAGCACGTACCGCACGCCGCCGTGATCTCCCACGAAGCCGGCTCCGATGCCCGGCCCGTGCAGGTGGCCGTACACGCACACCTTGGGCTGCCAGGCCTCGAGGGTGCGGGAGAACGCCGTCTCCAGCCCGTTCGAATAGAGAGGGGGAAAGTGCACGGCGCACACGCGCACCTTCGGTGAAGCCGCCTTCGACTCGCGTTCCTTCGCGTCGTCGATCGACAGCTGCAGGCGGTTGGTCTCGCGCACGATGTAGTCGGGCTTCTGCACCACGTCGCCCATCTCGCCCCCGGGCAGCGGCGGCGCTTCGGGCGCGGTCCACAAACGGGAGCCGGCGATCAGATACGGGCCCACCTCGACCGCCGAGTTCTGAATGAAGCCGGCGAAGCTCTTGAACGGCTCGAAGAGCCTCTTGAGCTTCGAGCTCGAGTCGCCCCACCAGAAGTCGTGGTTGCCGCGCAGCAGCACCTTCTGACCGGGGCGGGCATCGAGCCAGGCGAGGTCGTCCATCACTTCGCTGGTCCGGGTGGCCCAGCTGATGTCACCTGCGACGATGATCAGATCGTCGTTGGTGACCATGGCGTCCCACGCGCGCTGCAGGGGCGCGGGGTGATCGGTCCACCCGAAGCGGTCCATGTCCTTCTTCCGGGTGGACGGAAGGTGCGTGTCACCGATCGCGAAGAGGCGCATGTCAGTAGCGGCAGTAGTTGATGCACACGCCGGCATCGCCGAGCGTCTGGCCGGGCGCGCACTGGGCGGCCAGAGTGGGGGCGCAGCGGCCGTTGAGCTGGCAGCTCTGGCCGTTGGGGCACAGGCTGCCGGCCCCGCAACCGCAGCGGCCGCTGGTGTTGTTCGGCTCGCCCACGGAGCACGAGCTCTGTTCGATGGGCTGACAGGTCTGCCCGGTGGCACAGGCGAGCCCGCAGCCGCCGCAGTTGCTGTTGTTGATGGTGGTGTTGATGCAGTTGCCGGTGCAGCACCGCGCGGCCTGGCCGGCGCCACACACGGTGCCGTCGGCCAACGGGGCATAGACGCAGCGGCCTGCGTCAGCCGAACAGGCCCCCGTGGCGGACTGGCAGGTGTTCGGAGGCGTGTTGCAGGTGATCGCCGTGCCCCGCATGCAAGTGCCGCCCGAGCAGACGTCGCCCGTGGTGCAGGGATCGCCGTCGTTGCAACCGAAACCACCACAATCGGTGTCGGCGCAGTCGGTCTTGCCATCGCAGTCTTCGTCGCGGCCATCGCCACACGCCGTCTCGCGCGTGGCGCAGGTGCCGGCATCGGTGCCGCTCCCGCCCCCGTCTGGGAGGGTGATGACGCCGCCATCGAGCGCCTTGCAGTAACCCGCGTCAGAACAGAAGTACGAGGGCAGGCACTGGCCTGCCGAATCGCACGGCTGCGTCTCGGGATCGAAGTGCACCAGGAACGAGCACCCCGTGCCCGTCACCGCCGCCAGAGTCAGTACGAACCATCGCATGCGGCTACTCTCGCATCTTGGCCGCTCAGGGGCACCGGTGCTGGTGGCGCAAATCGGTGTTCGAGGCGTCATGGTAGACCGAGGTGTACTGGCCCACGTTGCCGGTCGCGTCGAGCACCTCGGTGACCCACAGGCCACCGGCGGTGCGCTCGATGTACTTGAGGTCGCTGTTCGTGACGTCGGCATACGCGATGCGCACGCCGTTCGACGGGTCGGTCACCAGGGCGGCGAAGGTGCCGACGTTGAGCTCGGTGTCGACGGGCACCACCGTCCAGGTGGCCGAGGCCGCGGCGCGGGTCGCGTAGAAGAGGTCTCCGGCGGTCGCGTTGTAATAGGCGAGGTGAACGTTGTTGCCGCTGTCGGTCTTGAGGCTCGGGTACTGGCCGATGTTGTTGGCGTCGTTGGTGAGCGCCGCCGAGACGTTCCAGGCTCCGGCCGCCGTGTCGAGGCGCGCGTACTTGAGGTTGGTGTTGGTGCGGTCGTAGTAAGCGACGTGCACCTTGCCCGTGCCGTCGACGGCGAGCGAAGCGAACTCGCCCACCGCGCCGGTGGCATCGACGATGGCCGGAGTGGTCCAACCCGCCATGCCCGCGGGCCGGGCGATGTACTTCAGGTTCAGGTTGGTGACGTCGTAGTAGGCGAGGTGCACCCGCCCACTGCTCTCGACCGCGATGGAAGTGTATTGGCCGACGTTGCCGCCCACGTCGAGTGACTGGGGCGCGCCGAAGGCCGCGGCCGAAGGATTGCTCACGTAGCGCAGGTCCTGGTTGGTGGCGTCGTAGTAGGCGATGTGCACGGTGCCGTCGGTCTGCACGGCGATCGAGGTGTACTGGCCTACCGCGCCCGTGGTGTCGGCGTTGAACACCGTCCAGGTGGCCGCGCCCGAGGCCTTGGTGGCGTACTTCAGGTTGGTGTTGGTGACGTCGTAGTAGGCGATGTGCACGCCGTTGGCGGCGTCGGTCGCGATGGAAGCGAAGGAGCCCACCGCGCCGCCGGTGTCGACCGCGCTCAAGGCCCAGCTGCCACCCGCTGGGCGGTAGCCGTACTTGAGATCGCCGTTTGTCAGATCGCTGTAGGCGATGTGCATGCCGCCGGCAGAATCCATCGCGATGGCGGCGTTGGTGCCGACGTTGCCGGTCGCGTCGATGGTGCCGCCGCGCCAGAAGCCCGCGGGCGCGTGGTACGCGTAGCGGAGATCCTGGTTGGTGAGGTCGTAGGAGGCCGCGTGCAGGCCGCCCTGGCTGTCAGAGGCGACCGAGGTGAACTGGCCGCGGCTCGAGGTCTCGCCGGTCTCGATCGTCTCCGGGTTCCACACGCCGGGGCTGCAACCGCAGCCGGGGTCGATCACGCCGTCGCAGTCGCTGTCGGTGACGCAGGTGCGCGTCGCCGGGCAGGCGTTGCAGGTGGCGCCGCCGCAGTCGATGTCGGTCTCGTCGCCGTTGAGCACGCCGTCGCCGCAGCCCGCCGCCGTGCACACGCGCGGCACGATGGTGGAGCAGGAGCCGCTCACGCAGTCACTGGCGCCCTGGCAGCCTTCGCCGTCGGCGCACGCCGGGCAAACGGTGCCGCCGCAGTCGAGGCCCGTCTCGAGGCCGTTGCGCACGGTGTCTGCGCAGCTATCGGGCTGACAGAGGTTGCCGCTGCAAACGCTTGAAACACAGTCGGCCCCCAGGGTGCACGCCTTGGTGGCGACGCACGCGGCGCAGGTCCCGCCGCCGCAGTCGACGTCGGTCTCGTTCGCGTTGCGCACGGAGTCAGTGCAGCTGGCGGCCTGGCAGGTGGTGTTGCACACGCGCGACACACAGTCGGTGCCCGTCGTGCAGGTGCGGGTGTTGGGGCAGGCCGCGCAGGTGCCGCCGCCGCAGTCCACGTCGGTCTCGGCGCCGTTCTTGGTGCTGTCGTTGCAGGACGCCGGAGCGACGCAGACGAGGTTGGTGCACAGGCCCGTGGAACAGTCGGTGTTCACCGTGCAGGCGCGGCTCGCGGCGCAGCCGGGGCAGCTGCCGCCACCGCAGTCGATGTCACTCTCGAGGCCGTTCTTGATGCCGTCGGTGCAGCTCACGTTCGCCACGCAGACCAGGCCCGTGCAGCGGCCGGTGCTGCAGTCGGTTCCCGTGCGGCAGACGGCGCCGATGGCGCAGGTGGGGCAACTGCCGCCGCAGTCGATGTCAGACTCGCTGCCGTTCTTCACGCCGTCGGTGCAGTTGGCCGCCGCCGCGCAGACGAGGCTGACGCAGGAGCCCGTGCTGCAGTCGGTGGGGGCAATGCAAGCCCGGCCCGTCGCGCACGGCAGGCAGGTGCCGCCGCCGCAGTCCACGTCGGTCTCAGTGGCATTCTTGGTGTTGTCGCTGCAGCCCGCCGCCGCCACGCACACGTTGCCGGTGCAGGCCGAGGTGGCGCAGTCGGAGCCCATCAAGCAGGCCTTGCCCACCACGCACAGTCCGCAGCCGGTGCCGCCGCAATCGATGTCGGTCTCGGTCCCATTCTTGATGCTGTCGGTGCACGAGCCCGCAGCGCCGCAGTGGCCCGCGGTACAGTTGCCCGAGCGGCAATCAGTGCCGGCGGTGCACGCCTGGGTGTCTGCGCAGGTGGGGCAGGTGCCGCCGCCGCAATCGAGGTCGGTCTCGGCGCCGTTGCGCACGCCGTCGGTACAGGAGATCGCCCTGCAGACCTGGGCCACACAGTTGTTCGTGCTGCAATCGCCTGCGCGCGAACACGCCTTGCCGATCACGCAGGGAGCACAGTCGCCGCCACAGTCGACGTCGGCCTCGGTGCCGTTCTTGAGAGAGTCGGTGCAGGTCGGCCCGGGCGCCGGAGGCATCTCACCGCAGCCAACGAAGACGAGCACAGCGGCCAGCAAGGCAGACAAGCGCATCGGAGGTTCTCCAAAGGGGGGCGAGGCGCGAGAATAGGTCGGCCTGACGTGATTGTCCGCTTCGCGTGCCGGGCAAGAAAATACTCACGTCGTTCCCGCGTCGCGGGGCTTGTCGGGAGGGCAGAGCTGCGACCGATCGGCGCCATTCCCCAATGGCCTGTCATCGTGACCTGCAGACTTTCGAGTCCGACACGAGGCGCGCCAAGCGCAAGGATAGCCAGCTCGAAGAGGCTCAGTTCTTCAGCCCGTGAGCCGCCGACGATGTCAGCAACGACGTGCGATAGAAATGCCGCATGTCGATTCGCGAAGAGTGGCTGGTGCGCGATGCGTTGGTCGTCGACGGTGACCGCTTCCAGCTGCGCTGCCGCAGCACCTTCTCGGGAACGCGGTTGACTGACTTCGTGCAAGAGTTCCACAGCGCGATCGCAGGCGGGTTGCTGGAAGACGCAGCGCACGTCGAGGTCTCCGTGGCGACGGTCGGTGAATTGTGGACTGCGGGGGAACTCCTCGCGGCAGTCGCGTCGGCCCCCCACATCGGGCTCCGCACGCTGAGTCTGGGTGCGCTCCTGGGGGCGCCCGACCTGGGGGGCATCGAGCAAAGCTGGGCGCAGGTGAAGCAGGCGTTTCCAGCGCTCGAGCACGGGCCGGCGGCTTGCTGGCGATGGGCCGTGCGTCCGCGCTTGCGCGTCGTTCGAGTGGGCGCTCATTTTACGAAGGTGAGGCCCAACCAGGTGTTCGAGCTCGAAAAGGACGGGGCGGGGCCATGGCTCGCGCTTCGCGACCCAGCCCCGGGTGAAACAGCCTTCGACGCGCTGGCACTGCGGGGCGCCGTGGGCTCGTCCAACGTGACTGAGCTGGCGGTTTCACCGCTCGAACCAGGCGACGAAGTGCGAGTGAACGGACGGCTGGTAGACGTGCACCCGCTGGCCATCCACCGCGATGGTGAGGTGCTTCGAAAAGGAACGATTCAGTGGTTCCCCGTGAACGGGGACGTCATCGAGGTGCGGGGGCTCGCCCTTCGGTACGAAGAAGACGAAGGACAGGCGCCGTTCGCGAATCGAAAGACCCAGGCGATCTTGCCTGCGCCCTGGGCACGCCCACGCTCGAGGTAACCGGCTTCGGAAAACGCCCCGTCGCACGCTGACTCAGAGCCTCGAGGTCGTCGAACGGTTGCTCCAGAAGCGGCGAAAGCGGTGGCGGGAGCCTTTCCTTCGCGAGGTGGGCGTGGGTTTTCAAGTCAATCGCCGCGCCGGGGCCCCCCCGTCGATGCCGGCCAACGCCACGGCGGGGACGTGCTTGCGAAGGCCCATGCCGTGCGACGGGTCGACCAACGCCGGCAGTTGCACCGCACGCCCGAGAGGAACGCCACCACCCTGAACACAGGCCAGGCTTGCATCGATGCGTGGAGCACCGGCTGCGAGGGCGTCTCGAGGAACGTGGTCAGCACGGCGGAGCCGGCGGTCGGCCGAGTGATCGCGCTCCGCTCAGAAAGGCCGGTTGTTTGCTTAACTGCGTCGCAATGCACACCCGGCACCTTCGCCCCAGCCTGCTCGCTCTCATCAGTCTCACCGCCTTCGCAGTGCCGGTGGCCCCGAGGCCGCCTGACCTTTTCCCCGCGGCGGGGGCGGTCGTGCCTCGCAACACGAAGGTCTGGGTCTTCGACGCGAGCGCCACAGTCCAGCTCTTCGGCCCGCTCGGGACGGAGGTGACCGTCAACCCGACGAGGCTCAATTCGGGCCTCGTGATGCTGACCCCGGTCTCAGAGCTGGTGCCCGGGCGGTATGAAATCCGTACGGGGCTTGACGCTCCTGTGGTGTTCACGGTGACCACCGAGGTCGACACAGAGCCGCCTGCGGTGCCCGTCACCGCGGTGAGCACGACTGGCAAGGTGGGCAACATCGATTCGAGGGTGACCGTGACCTCGCCGGTCAGCTCCGATTCCTTCCTCGTGGTGCTCGCAGAAAACGACATCTGGGGCCGGGCGGCCGTGCTCGCGGCCAGCGCTCGCGGGGCCGCGCACCTGGCCGGCGTGGCCGTCGGCGAGACCCGGTTCAAGGCGCTCAGCGTCGACGCCGCGGGCAACGCGAGCGAGGCGATCGTGGTGGCGACGGTGCCGCCGGCTCGGGCGTGTTCGGTGGGGCCGCTCGTTCCGCTCTCGATGCTGGCGCTGCTGCTTCTGCGGCGCGGCCGGCGATCGGCCCCGTTCGTTCCGAGCCACTGAATTGCTGCTCGTTACCTTCGGGCTGCCAGGCGCAGGCAAGAGCTTCGTGGCGCGCGCTCTCGCCGCCCGTGGTTTTCACGCCTGGGACGCAGACGACGCGTTGCCGGCCGACATGCGCGCGGCGATCGCGCAGGCGCAGCCGGTCACCGAAGAGATGCGGGATCGCTTCGTCGACGCGTTGATGCAGAAGGTGTCGACGCTGCTTCGCGAACATCAGCGCCTCGTCGTCGCGCAGACCTTCTTGAAGCAGCGCCATCGCACCCGCTTCCTCGAGCGCTTCCCCGAAGCCCGCTTCGTGCTGGTGCGCGCGAGCGACGCGGTGCGGGTCAAGCGGCTCGCGCACCGCACGCACCAACCGCTCGACCCGGCGTACACGCGCAAGATGGTGGCGTCTTTCGACGAGCCGCTCGAACCCTTTGCGGTCATCGACAACACGGGCGAAGCGAGCTCGCTCAGCTCGCAACTCGACGCGCTCCTTCAGCGTCCCGGCTGACTGCGAACCTCGGCTGAGCCGCGGTGAGAAACACTCACTTGTTCATGAGGGCGTTTGCCTTCCGCCCTCACTTCGCCTTCTTGAGTCGCCGAATCGCCTCGCCCGACTCGTCCTGGCCGCAGTTCTTCTGCTGACCGTCCGGGCCTTCTTTGGGCGTCTCCGCCAACTCACGCAGTGCAGGAATCACCTGCGGGTCGCCCAGCTCACCCAGCCGGACTGCCGCCCGCGCACGCACGCCGCAGTCCTTCGACTGAAGTGAGGCGGCGTACCGCTCGGGCAAGGCGAGGCCTTTGGTGCGCCCGGCGCTGTCGAGGTAGCGCAGCGCCCCCCACTGCCGCGCCGACGGACCCTCTTTCGCGAAACGCCGCAGCGCATCGTCGGCGAGGGCCGGAGGCAGCAACGCCAACCACTCGTTGACCTCGGGGTCGACCTCGGAGGCCGCGAACCCTTCAGCGAGCAGCTGAATGACCGCCGGCCGGGCGGGAAAGAGCGTCTGGTAGGGCGACTGTCGCACCAGGGCGCGCGCGTCGTCTTCGCGGCCGAGCTGGTGCAACGCGCCCACCTTGAGCGAGAGCAGCACCGGGTAGAGGCCCTTCGAATCGGCCAAGACCGCGTCGATGGTGGTGAGCGCCTCGGCCGGGTGTCCTTCGTTGAGCTCGCTCTCGGCGCGCTCGAAGGACGCCGGCGGAAACAGCGCCCAGACCGCCGGCACCAACCCGGTGAGGCCCACGGTGATCAGCAGGCTCACCTTGAACTGGCGATCGAGCCTTCGCGCGAAGCGGCCGACGGTCTTCACACCCTGAATGCCGCGCTGGCTGAAGCTGCTGGCGGTGTCCTTCACGGCGCTGAGCGTCTGGGTGGTGACCGCGCTGAGCACCAGGCGCGTCTGCGTGGAGAGCGCGAGCTGATCAGCCGGCGCCACCCCGCGCAGCGCCTGCACCAGGGCCGCGCCGTCTTTGGGGCGATTGGTGGCCTTCTTCTCCAGACACGACATCACCAGCTTCACCAGCAGCGGGTAGGGCAGCACGTGCGGCGCCACCGCGTCGAGCGGCGGAGGGATCTCGCGCACGTGCTGCTCGAGATAGTCACGCGCCTCCGGCCCTTCGAAGGGCAAGCGCCCGGCGAGCATGCGAAAGGCCACCACGCCGAACGCGTACACGTCGGTGCGGGGGTCGACCGGCAGCGCCATCGCCTGCTCGGGCGCGACGTACGCGGGCGTGCCCACGGCCTGGCCCGGCAAGCTCATGAAGGGGTCGGCGCCCTGCAGCATCTCGGGTTTGGCAGGGCCGGAGTCCGTGTCGAGCTCCATCAGCCGCGCGATGCCGAAGTCGAGCAGGCGGGCCTGCTCCCCGCGCGGGCCTGCGCCGATGACGATGTTCTGCGGCTTGAGGTCGCGATGAATGATGCCGCGCTCGTGCACCGCGGCCAGCCCCTCGGCCAGCTGCAGCAGCGTGCGAATGGCGCGTTTGGGCTCGAAGGGGCCCAGGCGCAGCGCCTTTTCCAGCGTCTCGCCTTCAGCCAGCTCGAGCACCAGCACCGTGCCGTCGCGCTTGTTGGTCTCGAAGTCGATGACCCGCACCACCGACGGGTGATCCACCGTGGACAGCAGCTGGGCCTCGCGGCGGAACCGCTCGCCCATCGCGGGCTGGGCCGAGAGATCGCGCTTGAGCACCTTGAGCGCGACCTGGCGGTTGAGCGAAACCTGCTCTGCGAGGAAGACCTCGGCCATGCCTCCACCGCCGAGGTGGCGGATGAGTTTGAAGCGGCCTCCGAGGACGAGCCGGTCACCGGACACGCCCGAGGTCTACCCCGCCCTGAGGCGGAACGCTTCTACGGCGCGAAGGCCGCGGCCAGTTCGGAGAGCTTGTCGGTGTTCACGAAATCAACGTGCGCGTCCCTCGCTGCCGTCCAGTACCCGGCGGTGTCGGGGTTGCTGAAGATGCGAATGCGGCGGCCGGTGGCGTGCGCGCCGTTGATCAGGTTCTCCAGCTGCTTTCGCTGCGTGGTGGGAATGGCGCCGGCGCCGTCCCACTGCATGAAGCTGTAATAGTTCACCGCGTAGTAGCCCCACTTGCCGTCGGCGGGCGCGTCGCTGGGGGAGAAGTCGTTGCTATCCCGAATGTACGGGCGCGGTGCGGGCCTCTCGACCAGCGCCTTCTTGCCCGCGGCGTCGCCCGTGAGCACCACGGTCACTGCACCCGGCTGGGTCTGGCCGGCGTCATCGAAGCGCGTCAGAAACGAATAGCCGGAGAGCTGGCCCGCGATCAGCTCGAGCAGCGCCGGGGTGCCCTGCTTGAGATCGAGCCAGAGATAGAAGGTCTTGCCGTCGCCCTGCACGCTGCCGCCGTTGGCGCCGAGGCGCTCGGCAATCGGGTCCAGATAGAGCGCCTTGAGCGAACCCTTGAACGGTGGCCCGTCGTGCGAGACGCCGATCTCGCTCCCGTCGAGCCAGACGTCGGCTTCCACGCTCTCGAACTTCGCGTCGAGCGCGTCGAGCAACGGGCGGGGATGTTCGTAGTCGTTGTGGGCGTGCTTGAAGGACGGGTTGACGGTGGGCCCCGCGTCGACCTCGGGGAGCACCGGCGGGCAGGCAGAGAGGACGACGGCGAGCAGCAAAAAGCGCATCGCGCGCCACGATAGCCTCAGGCTGCGCGCGACGAGAGCTTCGCTTCGAACGCAGCGCGGTCGCGCGCCAGGGCGCAGGCCAGGGCCGGGTCGACCTCGCCTCGCCGCACCAGCTCGAGCAACGTGACATCGAACGGCCGGCTGAGCTGAGTGGGCAGTTGCTCGAGCGCGCCTTCTCTGAGCAACCGGCGCACCATCTCGTTGCCGGGCAGCAGTTCCCAACACAGGCTGCGGCCGCCAATGCGGCGGGGCACCAGGGTCTGCGCGAACACTCCGCGGAGCACCCCCGCAAGCGCACTGGGAGGCGTGAGCTCGAACAGGTTCTGCACCGCGACCAGCGCCGTCTTCGCGTGCACCACCCCGAGCACCAGCCGGCCCCGGGCCGCCAGCGAGACCGCGGCAGACAGCGTGTGTCCGTCATCGAGTTGCCCCACCACCACCAGGTCTGCGTCGCCGCGGCGCGCGTCTTCCAACCCGGCGGCGAAGGTCGGCACGTGCACGCCGACTTCCAGCTGCTGCACCAGGCCCTGCTTGGGGTCGAGCACGTAGTCGAGCGGACTGTCGAGCGTGCAGATCTCGAGCGGACGGCGCTCGAGCGCGTCCTGCACCAGAGAGGCGACGGTGGTGGAAGTGCCCTGCCCTGCCGCGCCCGCCACCACCCACAGCCCGGTGCCGGTGAGCACCTGTGAGAGTTCGTCGGGCAACCCGAGTGACGCGGGGCTCGGCACCTTGAGGGGGAAGGCGCGCACGGTGACGCGCAGGCCGTCGCGGCTGTCTTCTCCCCGCACGTAGAACACGGAGTACTTCGAGGTCTGGCAGAACTCGAAGTTGTTGCCGCGCATCAAGGTGTCGCGCGTGGCCGGGGGTGCGAGCGCCAGCACTGCTTCCCTCAACTGGTTGGCCGTGAAGGTGCCGAGCTGATCGAGGCAGATCAATCGCCCGTCGATGCGCGCGAAGGCGAAACGGTCCGCGGCGAGGTGCAGGTGGCTGGCGCGCTTGGCGACGAGCTGACCGATGACCGCAAGCAACCTCGAGCGCGTCGGGCTGCTCGGCTCGGGCGGAGAACCCGAGAGCAGCCCCTTGCCGGTGGAGATGAGTTCTTCGCCTCCGGTCGCCAGCACCACCCGGGTGGTGACCTTCTCGCCCTGGGCCTGCATCTGCACCCACAGCGCGCCGCGTGGCGTATCGATGGCGAAGTGGATCGGCCGCCCCGCGAGAAAGTCGTCAGCGCATTCCTGCGGCACCGCGCCCGCGAACAGGAGGAGGATCTGCCCGCCCCGCAGCGGCTGCTTGTAGATGGGGCTCTTGCCGCCTTGCGCGTCGATGAAGGCGCCCAGCGTGCCTGAGTCGAGGGTGAGCGCGCCGCCGGGGTGCGTGAAGAGATAGTCCGCGAGCCGTTCGAATGCCGACATGTCAGAGCCGAGTTGCAAGCGCTGCACCGGGCCGTGTGCGCAGGTCGCACCTCACTGCTTCGCCCGAGGCACCTCGCTGGTGGGCTCACCAGTGACCTTCGCCGGCTCCCCTGGGGAAGGGACCACCGGAGCCGCCTCGAGCATGGCGGCCGGAATGAAGGAGGCGATTCGGCTGCGCCGCGCGAGCGCGACCTTGCGCCTGGTTTCCAGCTCGCGGCGTTCCTTCTTCGCCTCGGCGGTGGTGCGGCTCACGAGGTCGATCAACCGCTCTTCCATCGCCGCCAGCTCGTCATCGAGGAGCACCGCCTGCACGTTGCGCAGCTTGCCGCGGCCCAGCACATTCTCCGTCGCGACCGGCACGGCGTGCGCCGATTCCAGCCGCACGGCCCCGTCGGGGTCGCGAACGATTGAAAGCTCCATCAACAGCCCGTCACGCTTGGCGCCGTTGACGTCGTCGAAGTCCTGATTCGAGACGAGGTTACCCAAAGAGAACACCACCAGGCCCTTGCCGCCCCGGCTGCGCTCGAGAAATTCGACGGGCTGCAACACGTGCGGATGGTGGCCGATCACCGCGAAGGCGCCGGCGTCGATCATCTGCTGCGCCAGCTTGCGGTCTTCGGGGGCGGGCGCGAATTTGTACTCAGCGCCCCAGTGAATGGTGACGATCAGCGCGTCGACCTCGGCCGAGCGTTGGCGAATGGTGGCGAGGAAGTCGTCGACGCTGTGGCCACCGACGATGGGTTCGATCGGGTACGGCACCGCGGGCACGTGCGGCAGCTTCTCGTCTTTCTTGTTGTTGAAGCCGTTGAGCCAGCGCGTCACCGCGAGCACGCCGATGCGCAGCCCGTTCTTCTCGACCACCAGCGGGGTCCACGCTTCTTCAGCGTTGGCGCCCGCGCCGGCGGTGAGCAGCCCTGCTTCCTGCAACGCGGCGCGGGTGGAGGTGATGCCTTCCTGGTGCTGATCAAGACAGTGGTTGTTCGCGAAGGTGGCGATGTCGACGCCCATCCGTTTCAGCGCACCGAGGAGCGCAGGTTTGGCGTTGAAGATCATCTCGCCGGTCTCCGGGCGCTTGAAGAGGCCGATGGGGGTCTCGAGGTTGACTTGGGCGAAATCGGCGCGCTGAAACACCGGCGCGAGCGGGCCGAGCACGTGATCCCACCCGTCGTTGTTCGAGTCTTCCCCGGTGCGGGCGTGCATCGCCGCCACGTATTTCACCGGGTCGTGGGGAATCACGTCGCCGCCGAACACGAAGGTCACCCGCGCGGGAGACACCTGCGTAAGCACCACAAAGAGAAGCGAGAACACGAGCGCGGAGTATGCGTGATCTGCGCCGAACTGATCAGGGCGTCCACGTCACATTCGTAGCCAGGGCTGGTGAAGACGTGCGTGGGGACGCCGAGCCGGTAGTCGCCCTCGAGCAGCCGCACGCGTTGATTTCCGAAGCGCGCGAGGGAAGCCGCGGCGACCAGCCCGCCGATGACATGACGTCGAACGCTCCGGTGGGTTGGCGCTGCTTGAGCGGATCGCCCGGATGCAAGGGCTGAGGGCGTAGCATCAGAACGGCGTTCCTCAGTCAGTGTCGACGCCGCAACGCTCGACCTCTTCTTTGCATACGAACTTCACCTTCAGGCCTCCCGTCTCGTCGACGCGAGCGAGCGCGGTGACACGAACTTCCGGAGCGCGGAAGGCCGACACCAGCTCCGCGGGAATCGAGGTCACCTTCACCTCGGTACCGTCTGCGAGTCGCAGCGTACCCTTCCAGAAGTAGCCGCCGCCGAACGGTGGCTCGAGCCAGATGAATGCGCCGACCGCCAGGACCCACCGGTGAGTGCGCGCCATCAGCGCGCCGTGAGTTTTAACCAACTGCGGCTTCGCGGATGCGATGAGCGGCGGCGGCTCGCCCGTCGCGAGGCCGACGGAATCCACCACCCACGCATCGCACTTGCGCTTCGGTGGATCGCTCGGATGGAGGTACGCGATGACACGTTGGTCCGCGAAAAGCTCGAGGCCGTTCGACGCTCTCATCGAGAGGCATAGGTCCTCCGCGCCGTCACGTGCGAGCCACACGCTTCCTTCGTGGGTCGGATCCACGACGAGCCATCCTTCGATGCCCGGAAGCGTCGGGGTCGGCGCGGCAGTGCGGCAGGCGGCGAGGAGCAAGAGCACGGAGGTGATGAGCGGTTGGTTCATGGACAGCCCTCTCCCCCTCGGGCCAAGGCGAGCGCGTCTTGGGTCGTCCATGAGCGAGGAGCCATGGAACAGCCCGGTAGCAATCACCCTCCGTCGCACTTGGAGATGGCGTCGCAGGAAGCGGGAATGATCCCGGCGACGTTAGGACAGCTCATTTCGTCTGACTGGTACGACCATCCGCTCAGGCCGCCATCGACGTAAAAGCAGCCGGTTCCCGCACCGATGTTGGCGGGCCCATGAGTGTAGCTGACCGCGCCACACGTCCCCGCAAAAGTCCCGTAGGGCCAGGGACATTGGAACGCGGGGCCCATCAGCTGTTCGTCGAAGGTGGCAGCGCAGGGGGTGGGCTCAAAGGCGACGCACGTCCGCGGTGTTCCTCGCTCGTCTCGGCAGTTGGTCGCCGGGCAGAGCAACTGGGCGTCGAAGGCGGGATAGTCGAGTGTCGGGCACGCATCAGGGCCGACGCCCGCGACACACCCGGTGGGCAGGCGCGCCCCCACCAGCACACCACTACCCCCATAAAAGCATTCGGCCGGCGGCTGAGCCCCGGTGCGAGGCCCCCTGGTCACCCGCGAGGATTGACAGCTCGCCGGCCCCTCGAAGACGCAGTCCGCGGCGCAGAGCCGCTCGAGCTCCTCGTTCAAGGTGGCCCGACACCAACCCGAGGTGGCGAACAGCTCGACGGTCCCGACGCCCGTCGAGCAATCGGCCGACGGGAGGGGAGCCGGGCTGCTGCACCCGCACAACACCACCAGCGTCCACGCCACATGTCTGTTCACAAACGTTGGACACCTGACGCGCGCGATTGGGGACACTGCGCTACACATCTGAGCGGCCCAGCTTGTTACGCACCCACACCACCCCGATGGAGAACGCCGCCGCCGCGGAGGCCGCGAGCAACAGCAGAAAGATGGGCCCGAGGTCGCCCTTGCCCGTGTCGTAGAGGCGGCCGATCACCAGTTCCTGCACCACGCTGCCGATCGACCCCATGCCGTTGATCACCGCCGCGGCCATCACCGCGCCGCGCCGCGAGCCAATGTCCATCGCGCCCGCCCCGCTCATCAACGCGTCGGGTCCGTAGAGCGTAAAGCCCACCAGCCCCAGGCACACCGCGAACAACGTCACCGACACCCCGCCCCCGACCCACAACAACACGCACGAGAACAACATCACGATCATCATCAGCAACGACACGCCCGCACGCCGGCTCTTGTAGAACTTGTCGCTGAGCAGGCCGGTCACCACCACGCCTGCCACGCCCGCGAGATCGAACACCGTCGAGAGGTAGCCCGCGTCATCGCCCTTGAGCCC
>JAYVNA010000598.1:0-3778 GCA_043758715.1 Archangium sp. | reverse complement strand
CGGGTGACCAGGAACGCGTCGCCCGGGAGATAGCCCAGCAATGACCTCTGAGACGGCTGGGGTTCGAGCGCGGCGAGCTGGGTCGGATCACCCTTCCAACTCGCGTTCGCCGTCACCGTGAGCCCGGCCGGCGTGAGCGAGATCGAACCCGTCACCGCCGAGAACGGCGCCTGCACGAGCAAGGGCGTGCCGATCGGCAGGTACGCCACCAGGTCACGTTCCTGCGGCAGCTTCTCGAGTTCGGAGGCGTAGCGCTTGTCGGAGGCCAACGAGTCGCTCTCCGTCATCGCGCCCAGGCCGGGGAGCTTGTCGACGCCCGCGCCATCGGTGACCAGCGCGTAGCCGTTCGAGATCACGTAGGCGAGCTTCGGGAGCGCGGTGGAGCTGAAGGTCTTCACCGTGAGTTCGCCGAAGTGCCGCTCGCCCATGGTGGTCGCTCCCAGCCGCCGGGTGGCGAGGGTCTGAAGCGCGGCGTGAAGCTTCTTTTCGTCTTTCACCGGCAACGCGACGTAGGCGTGGCCCGTGATCAGCGCGGCGATGGCGGCCGAGCGGGTGCCGTCGACTCCGGCTTTCTCGAGCGCTTCGGCGCTGCGCACGTCGATGCCCAGCTCGCTCACCAGCGCGTCTGCGAAGGCCTTGCCGTCGTCGAAGCCTTTGAGCTGGGCGGCGAAGGCGGTGACCTTGAGGGCTTCGATGATTTGCAGCTTCTGGCCGGCGTTCGCGAGCGCGGGGACGATGACCACGCCGACGGCGCCTTTGGGAAGGACTCGTTCGATTCCAGATGAGGAGGTGGTGGAAGCCTTGCCGCACTTGCCGCAGCCGACTGCGATTACGAGAAGTGAGAAAAGCGCGAACGCCCTCACCCCGACCCTCTGCCCCGCGGGGGAGAGGGAGACAGAGGTCGTCCTCATCGCACGCGCTCCGGCGGCAGCGGCAACGGCGCCGAAAGTTCTTCGGTGATCTGCATGAACTGCTCCATTTCCCGCACCGTCTCCTCGGTCGCGTTCACCTCGGCAGTCAGCGCCTCCAACTGGCGGCTGACCACTTCCGGATCCCTGATGGCGATCGACTGCTCATGCGTCAGTCTCAATACGTCCTCGATGCTGGCGAGCTGATGACTCACCAATTCCCGGCTCTCGTCAGCCTGAACGAAGCGAGCCACCCGCTTCTTCAAGATCTCCACGCGCCTGAGCTTCACTTCTTTGAGCCGCTCGCTCTTTTCGGTCGCGGCCTCAGTCTCGAGGGCACCCAGCTCTTCTTCGATCGACTTGCGATCGGTCGCGTTCAAGTACTTGCGGTAGCTGTTCAGGGTGGCCACCAGCCGCAGAAAGCTGGTCAACAGCGCCTCGAGCCGCCGCTCACTGCTCGCCACCAACACCCGGCCGCCGGGCATCTTCCCGTAGCTCTCGAGGATGCGATCCTTGAGCTCGCGAAGGACGTCGTAGTGCTCCTTCTGCGAGGGGGCGAGCTCGGCCAGCAGCGCCTCGCGTTCCTCGGGTGAAGCGACGTCGCTGCCGACCTGGTCCTCGAGGTTCGCCCGCACCGCGCGCTTGAACGACGGCAACATCGACAACATCACCGAGTACGCGAGCGAGGCCCCGGCGGCCGCGGCCAGGGGCACCCAGTCGCCGGTGGCGGCCGAGGCGATGCCACCCGCCGTGAGGGCGAACCAGTTCGCCGGCATCGCGAGGGCCGCTCTCAAACTGCTGCGCTTTTTTCTGGTTTCACTCACGGTGGTTGCGGCGTGGAAACGTACTTGAGCGCTCCCAAATCGGCAGTGTCTTCGGGCTCAGGGGCCGGAGGAGCCGCAAAGAGCTTCTGATTGAGCTCGCCTGCGCTCTTGAACAGCTCGGCGTAGGTCACCGGCGCCTCGTCTGCGATCCCGAAGAAGGCGAGGTTCTCCTTGAGGGTGGCCGGCGGCGCCGCGGCGATCGCCTCCATCGGGTCGCCCAATTGGGGAGCGAGCGTGCCCAGCACCCGGGCGCCTTCGCTGCGATCTTTGAGGACCTGCGCGTTGGCGTCGAGCACGCCGCGGATCACCCTGCGAATCGCGTCGGGGTAGCGGGCCGCGAAATCACCGCGGGTCACCAGCACGGTGGCGATCAGGTGCGGCGCATCGGCGGTCGAGGTGAGCACCTGCGCGCCGGCTTCCTGAAGTGAAGGCTCGACGTTGCCCGCCAACCCCGCGACCGCGTCGACGTCTTTCTGCTTCAAGGCCTCGCCGGCGCTGAAGGCGTTCTCCAGCGGCACCAGGGTCACGTCGCGCAGCGACAGGCCCACGCGCGAGAGGCTCCAGAGCAGGAGGTACCAGGCCGACCCGCGATCTTCGACGCCGATGCGTTTGCCGGCGAGCTGCTGCAGCGAGGTGATGCCCTTGCCGGCGACCAGTTCCTGTCCGCGCGAGCGGCCCAGCAACATCACCACCCGGGGCGCGGCGTCGTGCAGCAGCGACGCGCTCATCGCCACGGACGAGACGGGCAACGCCGCCAGATCGACCCCGCCATTCTCGCCGCCCCGAATGAGCGCCTTGCGCAGCTCATCTTCGCGATCGAAGCGCTGCACCTTCACGTCGATGGCGTAGCCGGCGCGAAAGAGCCCCACGCGTTCTGAATCTCCGGCGGCCCAGAGCACGGCGGCCGCGCTCCCGCGGGGCACCATGCCGATGATGATCGTCCGGGTGGGAATGCGCACCACGTCGTCGATGGGCGCCATCACCCCGGCCGGAAAATCACCGGGCGAGAGCCGGGGCGCGCGCGGGTAGAGCCGATCTCGCGCCCGCGTCACCCAGCCATAACGCGAGGCCGCCATGGACCCCGCCGCCAGCACGAGCAAAAAGAAAACGAGCAGCCACCGGCGTCGATTGCGGGGTGGGCTGCTCGCGTTCTCACTCAAGGTGCTGGCTCGAGGCGGTTACTTGACCTCGACCTTCTTCCCGATGGTCTTCTCGCCGCCGTTGCTGACGTCCGAGACGGGCGCGGGGCTCGAGAGCCCCATCTCCATCTTGAACTGCTTGACCAGCTCGGCCGCCTGCAGCGCTTCGGCCTCTTCCTCGATCTTCATCGATTGGGTGTCGACGGACTCGAGGGCCATCTGCATGCGCGCTTCGTTGACCGCGGTCTGCTCCTCGACCTTGCGGAGCATCTCGTCGTGGGTGGCGTCGATGCCGCCCACCTCGAACGACTGCATCGCGTCGGCGACCTTCGACTGCCACTTGGCGCGTCGGGCGTCGCGAATGGCCGACATCGCCTCGTTGGTCTTCTTGTCCTTCTCGCGCATGAACGCCTTCTTCACGTTCAGCGCCTTGTCGTAGGCCGACTTGGCGGTGGCGAGCTGGGCCTCGTTGCGCGAGAGGGCCCCCTTCTCCATCTGGAGCCGGGTGGCGTACTGCGCCGCGAGATCGTCGCGCCCGCCCTGAATGGCGGCCTTCACCTTGGCGGTGAGGTCGTTGACCTCGATCTTGTACTTGGCGTTCTCTTTCTCGAGCAGGGTGACGTTCGCCCGAACCATGGCGATCGACTCGTTCATCTTGGGGACCTGGTCGTTCAGGTCACGGATGTTCTGCTCGAGGATGAGCTCGGGATCTTCAATCGTGCTCACGAAGAAGCCGACGAAGCTGCGCATCGCGCGTCTGAACCGTTGCCACATGGGGTAACGCTCTCCTGTTGGGAGGAAACGAAGCTGTTAACGGCCAGGAACTCTACACGGTTTGAACTACACGGCTTTACCGCTGATTCGATTGCGTCGAAACCGACTTACTCCCACCCAACAACGCCCTCCA
>JAYVNA010000597.1:0-11593 GCA_043758715.1 Archangium sp. | reverse complement strand
GCACCACGGCGGGCTCGAACTCGCGGCGCACTTCAGCGGGGGCGTCGAAGGCGAGCTCGCAGAGCGTGTCGGCCGCTTCGGCGCGGATATCGGCCCTGACTTCGCGCTCGAGGGTGAGCAGCGCGAGATCGCGGGCGGCGCGGAGGTCGGTCATGAGAACTCCCTCTCCCCCACAGGGGAGAGGGTCGGGGTGAGGGGCAAAGTCATTTCACCTCGGTGCCAGGCGCTACATCGCCCGGGTCGAGCAGCACGAGGTTCTTCCCGCCGCTGCCCGAGGTCAGCACCATGCCGCGCGACTCGATGCCCTTGAGCGGCCGCGGCTTCAGGTTCGCCACCACGACCACGTTGCGTCCCACCAACTGCTCCGCCTGGTAGGCCTCGGCAATCCCCGAGACGATCGTGCGCGGCGTTCCCTCACCGAGATCGACGCTCAGCTGCAGCAGCTTGTCGGCCTTGGGCACCTTCACCGCGGAGAGCACCTTGCCCGCGCGTAGCGACACCTTCACGAAATCACCGAACTCGATCTCCGCGGCCGGAGGCGCAGGCGGCGCCACGGTCTCAACCTTCTTCGGCTCTTCTTTCACCGCAGGCGCCACGACCAAAGTCGCCACCACCGCCTCTTCGATGCGATTGATGATCGGCGCGGCGTCTCCAATGGGCGCCGTGCGCGAGAGCAGTGGGTACGTCGCCGTCAGCAGTTCCTTGAAGGTGAGCTTCGGCCGATTGAGCTGATCCGCGAGCTTCTGCGCCAGTTGAGGCACCACGGGGTCGAGCAGCGCGGTGAGCAGGTAGACGATCTCCGCCGCTTCACTGAGCACCGACTTCGCCGCCGACGGGTCAGTCTTCACCGTCTTCCACGGCTCGGCCTTCGCGAGGAACTGGTTCGCCGAGTAACCGATCTCCAAGATGAGCTTGATGGCCGCGCGGTGATCGAACCCGCCGTACGCCGCGGCGATGTCCTTCACCTTCGCGAGCGCATCGCGCACGAGTTGACCACCGACCGCATCGTTCGCCGGTGCCAGCGTCTTGTCCTTCGCGAGCAGTGACAGGGTGCGATTGGCGAGGTTGCCGAGGTTGTTCACCAACTCCGCGTTCACGCGCTGGCGGAACTCGAGCAGGCTGAAGTCGAGATCCTCAGGACCGGGCCCGAGCAGCGACGCGTAATAGAAACGCAGGTAGTTCGGATCGAGCACGTCGAGGTACGGACGCGCGTTGATGAAAGTGCCCCGCGACTTCGACATTTTTTCGCCGTTCACCGTGAGGTGCCCGTGAATGTGCACCTTCTCGGGAATCTTGAGCCCCGCCACCTCGAGCACCGCCGGCCAGAAGAGGCAGTGGAAGTAGACGATGTCCTTGCCGATCACGTGAATGACGCGCGCGTCGGCGTCCTTCGCCCAGAAATCGAGCGCGCTCTTCGCCTTGCCGGTGGCCTTCGCCCACACCTCGGCCGTCGAGATGTAGCCAATCGGCGCGTCGAGCCAGACGTAGAAGAACTTGTTCGTCTCGCCGGGAATCGGGAAGCCGAAGTACGGGCCGTCGCGCGAGATGTCCCAGTCGGCGAGGCCCTTCTGGAAGAACTGCTGGAGCTGGGTCGCCAGCCCCGAATTCATGAAGCCTGGCTTCGCGAGCTGTTCTTTGAGGAACGCCTCGTGCTTCGGCAGCTTGAAGAAGAGGTGCTTGCTCGTCTTCCACACCGGCGTCTTCCCACTGAGCACCGAGTACGGGTTCTTCAGTTCCTTGGGGCCGTAGGTCGCGCTGCACTTCTCGCAGGCGTCGCCGTACTGATCCTTGGTCCCGCAGTTCGGACACTCGCCCTTGATGAAGCGATCGGCGAGGAAGCGGTTCGCGGTCTCATCGAACGCCTGCTCGACGTCCTTCTCACCGATGAAGCCTGCTTCCTTCGCGCGGTTGTAGATGAGCTCGGCGTACTGCTTGTTCTCGTGGGAGTTCGTCGACGAGTAGAAGTCGAAGCTCACCTGGAAGTCTTTGAACACCGCCTGGTGATCGAGCGAGACCTGCTCGATGAACTTCTCAGGCGTGATGCCCTGCTTCTCCGCGCTGATCTCGATCGCCGTGCCGTGGGTGTCGTCGGCGCAGAGGAACACCACCTGCTCTCCCTGGGAGCGGAGGAAGCGCACGAAGATGTCCGTCTGAATGTGCTCGACCATATGGCCGAGATGAATCGGTCCATTGGCGTACGGCAGGGCACAGGTGACGAGGGTCTTCGTGTTCATTTGTTCACCGTTCATTTTCGCGGCGGATGACGTGCATCTGCGATTCCCACGCGCCCGCCTTGCCGCACAGGGTCCAGAGGAGCCGCTCGAGCACCAGCTCGCCACCGCCGAGCTTGAGCGCGAGATCGGCCTCGGCACAGGCGACGAGCCCGCGCAGGAGCTCCTGACGCCCGTAGCCCATCGACGCCTGCATCCCCATGAAGGCGGCGTAGGGGTGCGGGACTTTCGTCTTGTTGGCCTTGGCTTCGGCTTCGATCTTCGGCCACAGCCGCGCCTGGAAGTCGTTGTAGTTGCGAGGCGGTTTGCCGTCGGAGAGCCGGCCCATGCGCTCGTAGTTCATGAGCATGGTGCGCACGATGCTCGCCACCGAACCCAGCAACATGAGCGGGTGATTGCCCTGTCCCACCACGTCGGCGACGTACTTGCTGGCCGCGTCAAAGTTGCGCTTCTGAACCGCGTCGGACAGCTCGAAGTACTCGTCTTCGCGGGCGTGGCCCACGAGCAGGTCGACGTCCTTCTTCGTGATGACTTCGCCGTCTGAATAGAGGGCCAGCTTCGCGAGCTCCGACTGCAGCAGTCGGAAGTTGCCGCCCACCCGCTCTTTGAGGAGGTCGAGCGCGCCGGCGCCCATCTTCTTCTTGTAGGGCGCCAGGGTCTCGATCGCGAACTGATTGAGATCGAGATCCTTGAGCCGGCCCGCCGCCTTGAACTCGAGCGCGCGGCCCTTCTCCTTCACCAGCTTGACGAACGGGCTCTTGGCCTCGAGATCGCTCGAGGCGACCACCAGCACCTGCCCCTTCGCCGGTTTCCCTGAGAGCCACTCGTTGAGCGCGGCGTCGTCAGCGGAAGAACCCGTGAGGTTTTCCTGCAGGCAGAACTGCGCGACCTCTTTGAGGAACGCGACGTCGACTTCGGCGAGCACGATGCCCAGCTCACGTTCCCAATCGTCGGGGCGTGGCGTGCCGTTGGCGGTGGGATCGAGATCAGCAGGGCCCCACCCTGCGCGCGCAGCGATACCGAGCACGCGGCGGGCGGCTTCCTTCCGGCGATTGGCTTTCCATGCGTCGCGCGCGCGGCTCAGCGCATCGGGACGGCCCTTCTTCGGCGCGAGGAATTCCGGGTCGCGCAGGAAGACGACCTTGCGGCCGCCGAACATTGGAAGGGTGGCGAGCTCGGCGGCGACTTCGCGCGGGCTGGCTGCGTCCATTGTGACGAGGTTGAGATCGGCTGAGCCACCGGGAACAAGTTTGGCGAGCAGCTTCTCGGCCGCCTTGCGGATCAGAAACTCTTCACCTGCGAGGAGATAGACGGGCGCTTCTCCGCCGGCTTCCAGCTCCTGGAGGACTTCGTCGAGATCGTCGCTCATGGGGCCATCAGAACTGCGCCCAGCCCGGCACGCGCGGGTACGGAATCGCGTCGCGAATGTTGGCGAGGCCGCAGAGGTAGACGATCAGCCGCTCGAACCCCAACCCGAAGCCGGCGTGCGGCACCGAGCCATACCGGCGCAGGTCGCGGTACCAGCTGTAGTGCATCGGCTCGAGGTGCATCTTGCGCATGCGCGCGTCGAGCAGGTCGAGGCGTTCCTCGCGCTGGCTGCCGCCGATGATTTCGCCGATGCCGGGGGCGAGCACGTCCATCGCCGCGACGGTTTTTCCGTCGTCGTTCATGCGCATGTAGAACGCCTTGATCTGCTCGGGGTAGTTCATCACCACCACCGGCCGGCCCACGTGCTCCTCGGTGAGGTAGCGCTCGTGTTCGGTCTGCAGGTCCTTGCCCCACTCGGGCGCGTACTCGAACTTCTTCTTCGAGTTCTTCAGGATCTCGATCGCCGCCGTGTAGTCGATGCGCTCGAAGCTCGAGTTGATGAACGACGAGAGGCGCTCGATCACGCCCTTCTGCTGCTTCTCGAAGAACGCCATGTCGTCCATGCGCTCGTTCAAGATCGCCTTGAACACGTACTTGAGGAAGCGCTCAGCGAGATCGGCGTCGTCGTTCAGGTTCGCAAACGCGATCTCGGGCTCGATCATCCAGAACTCGGCGAGGTGCCGGGTGGTGTTCGAGTTCTCGGCGCGGAACGTGGGCCCGAACGTGTAGACCTTCGAGAGCGCCAGGCAGTACGCCTCGACGTTGAGCTGGCCCGAGACGGTGAGGAAGGTCTCCTTGCCGAAGAAGTCCTTGCTGAAGTCGACCTTGCCCGCTTCGGTCTTCGGCAGGTTCGCGAAGTCGAGAGTGCTCACCCGGAACATCTGCCCCGCGCCCTCGGCATCGGCGGCGGTGATGATGGGCGTGTTCACCCAGAAGAAACCCTCTTCGTGGAAGAACCGGTGAATCGCCTGGGCGGCGTGGTGACGAACGCGCGCGACCGCGCCGAAGGTGTTGGTGCGCGGGCGCAGGTGACCCTGTTCGCGCAAGAACTCGAGCGAGTGCTGCTTGGGCTGAATCGGGTACGTCTCGGGATCATCGACCAGCCCGAACACCTTGACCTCGTCAGCCTGAATCTCGAACGCCTGCCCCTTGCCCTGGCTCGCCACCAGCGTGCCGGTCGCGGAGATCGACGCGCCCGCGGTGAGGTGCAGGATCTCGCTTGCGTAGTTCGGCAGCGTGTTGGGCACCACGAGCTGCACGGGATCGTGGCAGCCGCCGTCGGAGACGTGCACGAACGAGAGCCCCGCCTTGGAGTCACGACGGGTGCGAACCCAACCGCGAACTTCGACCTTGGAACCGACCGCGGGGTGACCCGCAAGTGCCTGTTTCACGCTGATCAACATGCAGCGGGAGTTAGCGCCGACCCCGCACGCTCACAAGCGGCAAAACCGGGCGAAAGGGCCCTCAGCAGAACCGAGGGCAGACCTCCGGAACGACGATTGGAATCCGGAGGTCGAGGGCGAAAGAAACCCTCATGAACCCAACACTCGAATTCGTCCTCCGTACCCTGCTGATCGGCGCCGGCGCCACGATGGTGATGGACCTCTGGGCAGCCCTGCTCAGACAGTTTGGAATCCCCTCGCTCAACTTCGCCCTGCTCGGGCGGTGGCTCGGCCACCTGCCCCAAGGGCACTGGGCGCACGAGAGCATCGCCAAGGCGGAACCGGTGAAGGGCGAGCTCGTTTGGGGGTGGCTCGCGCACTATTCGATCGGCATCAGCTTCGCGGGGCTGCTGCTCTCGACGTTCGGGTTGAGCTGGGCGCGTTCACCGTCGCTGCTGCCCGCGCTCTTCATCGGCGTGGTGACGGTGCTGGCACCGCTCCTGATTCTGCAGCCTGCGCTGGGCGCCGGAATCGCCTCGTCGAAGACGCCGCGGCCTCTCTTCAACTCCATGAAGAGCCTGGCGACGCACGCGGTGTTCGGCCTGGGCCTGTATCTCGCGGCCCGAGTGACGGCCCTCAGCTTCCCTGAGGGGTGACCTTCGATCATGCGATTGGCTTGGCAGGGGCTCGGAGGAAGAAAAGGGCCTCATGACAACTCAAACCACTTCGTCGTCCCCTCCTCTGACGTCCTCCACCACACCATCGATCTGGGTCTTGCTCGGCCCCATCAGCCTGATGGTGTTCGCCGAGTTTCTCGCGATGGGCCTGCCGCTCCCCGTGCTGCCCCTGCGCGTTCACGACACCCTGGGCTTTGGCTCGTTCGTGGTGGGCCTCGCCATCGGAGCCCAATCGTGGGCCACCCTGCTGACGCGTCACCTGGCGGGCACGCGCTCGGACCAACGCGGTCCGAAGGGCACGGCGATCATCGGTCTTTCGATCTCGGCCCTCGCCGGCGCGACGTACGCGGTGTCTGCGGCGTTGCCGAATTCCTCGGCGAGCCTGGCGGTGCTGCTCGTGGGAAGGGCGCTGCTGGGCCTGGGCGAGAGCCTGGTGATCACGAGCGCGCTGGCCTGGGGCGTGGCGCTGGCGGGCAGGGAACGTTCGGGCGTGGTGATGGCGTGGGTGGGCATCGCCATGTACGGCGCGCTCGCCGCGGGGGCGCCCCTGGGCACCGCGCTCGTCGCGCGCTTCGGCTTCGTGGGAATGTCACTGGCCGCTTCGATGGCTCCGCTCCTGGGCATCGCAGCCGCCTGGGTGACTCCGGCAATCAAGCCAGTGGGCGGCACCCGCATTCCGTTCTACCGGTTGGCCGGGCTCATCTGGCTCCCGGGTCTCGGGCTCTCGCTGGCGGCGTTGGGCTTCGGCGCCATCGCGGCCTTCGCGACCTTGGCGTTTCGCGAAAATGGCTGGCCGCATGCGTCGCTTGCGATGAGTGCCTTTGGCGCGGCGTACGTACTGGCGCGGCTGTTCTTCGGCGGTCTTCCCGATCGGCTCGGAGGCGCGCGCGTGGCCGCGGGTTCGGCCGCGCTGACCGCGGTGGGCCAACTCGGAATGTGGCTCGCGACCTCAGGGTCGATGGCGGTGGTGGCCTCGGCGATCACCGGGTTGGGGTTCTCGCTCGCGTTCCCTTCCTTCGGCGTCGAGGCGATCAAGCGGGTGCCGCCGCAGAGCCGCGGGGTGGCTCTCGGTGCCTACGCAGCCTGCTTTGATCTCACCATGGGCCTCGGCGTGCCGTTGCTCGGAGTGGCCGCCGGGAGCTTCGGCTCGAGCGCGGTCTTCGCGATCGGCGCGGTCACCGCGATCGGCTCGATGGTCATCGCCCCGATGTTGACGACGAAGCCGGGCTCAGCTCGCGCGTAAGACCGAGACGGCCGCGAGCAGCAGCGGATCCTGTGCGCGGCTGACGAGGTGAGCGAACAACACCCGCACCGCCGTGGTCGATTCGAAGAGCAGCTCGACTTCGCCACGAGCCTGCGCCTGCTTCGCGGTGCCAGCGTGAAGCAGCCCCACTCCGATGCCTCCGGCGACCAGCGTTCGGGTCACGTCTTCGCGATCGACGCTGATGATTCGTTTCGGGCGGAACTTCTTTTCGCTGAACAGGCTCTCCGCGGTGCGCCCGCAGCAGGCGCTCGAGGCCGCGTAGATCCACGGCTGCTCAGCGAGCGACTTCCAGTTCAGCGGCGCAGCCACACCCGGAGGCCCGACGACCCAGGTCTTGAACTGCGAGACCTCGAGCGTCGCCAGGTCGGAATCGGGGGCGCCGCCTTCGTTGTAGAAGCCCGCATCGAGGGTGCCGTTGCGAAGGCCCGCGAGAATTTCGGCCGAAGCGCCGTGCTTGAGCACGACCTCGACCTCCGGAAAGCACTCGGAGAGCACGGTGAGCAGCCGGCCCACGGCCTCGTTGTTCGAGTTGCTCCCGGCCCCGAGCCGAAGCTTGCCCGCCAGCCGTCCTTTGCTTCGGGTGGCCTCATCCATCAACTCCTGATGGGCGGCGATGGTCTGCTCGGCCTTCGCGCGCAGCCGTTGTCCGTCAGCGGTCAGGCTCATTCCCTTCGGAGTGCGATCGAACAGGCTGAGGCCGAGCGCGTCTTCGATCGCTTTGATGTGAGCGCTCACTGCCGGTTGGCTCAGGTGCAGCAACTCCGAGGCGCGGGTGATGCTGCCTTCGCGGGCCACGGCGATAAAGGTCTTGAGTTGGTAGATGTCCATCGAGTCATCCCTCGTCCGAGGCAAGGCCCAGCGCCACCTTCAGCCCCGGCGAATTCGAAGGCACGAACCAGGGCTCGCTCCACAGCTTGCTGACGACCTTCTTCGGCAGGGCCCACACCTGCAGCATGTCTTCCCACTCGCCCAGCAGCACGAGGGCCTTCACCTCGGGCGACCCTGCGAAGGCGCGGTTGAGGGTGTCGATCAGGCTCTCGAGCCCATCGAGTTCCCATTCGTGCTCGACCGCGCCGATCTTCACACTGAACACCGGACCCTGAATGTCGAGCACTCGCAGGGTGCGCGCCGGGCCGCCGATGAGCTCCAGCAGCGGGCCGAGCGCTTCGTCGATCTTCACGTCGAGCGCGATGGACAGACCGCCCTCGAGATAGCCCGCGTGGCACAGCGCACGCAGCGGCTCCTCGGGCGGGCGCTCCTTCTTCAGGAGGCTCAGGTCTACGAGCTGTTCGGCCCGGGACTTCACACGGCCGGAGGCGGCGTCGCCTTGAACATCGGCCCGGTCGCGACAGGGAACACGTTGCGGCCCGCCGCCGGGTTCACCAGCAACACGAACGAGATGTAGAGCGCGATGCCGCACAGCACGACGGTGGCGAGGCCCACGCCGGTGCCCAGCAGCTTCCACGAATCACTGCCGGGGGCGGTGAAGTGCCGCGAGATGCGCAGCACGTAGAGCAGATCGATGTCGACCAGGAAGAAGAAGAGCAGCTTGCTGAAGAAGCCGAACGCGTAGGTGAGCACCAGGAAGATGATGATGAACGCCACGTCGACCGAGAGCACGATCGAGCCGTCGACTGCGCGCCCTTGCGAGGCCTCGTCGAGCGCCCACCAGTTCATCACCCAGTTGAACGAGAAGGTCGTGAGCAGCGTGCCGCCCAGGGTGTTCTTGTTCGCCAGCGACATCACGCCCGCGAGGAACTGACCGCCGGCGCCGAACAACAGACAGAACATCGCCGCCGTCTTGAAGAACATCGGCAGCTTCGCAGGATCGGTGGGCAGCCAGCCGAACGCGATTGGAATGAGCGCGGCGCAGCCGATGGCGAGGCCCAGCAGACCGAGCGGCGTGGGCTCTCCGAAAGGAACTGCGGGAGCGTTGGGTTCACTCATGTGCGCGGTCCCTAGCGCGGAAACATTTCAGGAGGAATGAATACGTGCGCCCTGATCTTCCTCGAAGTGTTCGGGCAGCTTCGGCACCACTAGCAGGAACACCAGCGAGAGCACCACCGACGCACCGAACACCGGTTGAAAGCCGGCCGCGTCGACGAACACGCCGCTGAGCAGCCCGGGTATCGACTTGCCGATCACCTCGACCGAGGCGAGCAGCGTGTAGTGCGTGGCGCCGATGCGCCGATCGACCGACGACATCATCAGCGCAAACATCGAGGTGGTGAGCATGCCTCCGAAGAAGTGCTCGGCGCAGGTGAGCGGGACCACCGTCGCGGCGCTGGGAAGCACGAAGCCCGCGACCATCGCCCACTGCGCAATCAACGGAATGAGCCGGAGCGCGCCCGTGACCAACACCGCTTGTTTGAGTCGCAAGCGCGTCGCCAACAGGCCGCCCGCGAACGAGCCGGCCAGCGACGCGATCATTCCCCACGAGCCCAGCCACAAGGCGACGTCTTCTTTCGCGAGGTGATGAACCCGCGACATCCACGGGCCGAACATCGCGTCGGCGAGCGTCTCGCCCATTTTGTAGGTCGCCACCGCCAGCAACAGCCAGCGCACGGTCGTGCGGGAGAGCAGCTGGCGAATGCGCGCGATCAACTCGCTGAACTCCACCGTGACCTTCTGCGTCTCGCGCGGAGGCGGCTCCTTGACGAAGAACACCAGCGTCATCACCAGCAGGCACAACCCGGCCATCGAGAGGAAGATCGAGCTCCAGCTGCCCTTGGCGAAAAGGCCGACCAACAAACCGCCGCCGGTGAGGATGCCGATCTTGTAGCCGGTCACCTGGGCCGCGTTGCCCGCGCCGAGTTCCTTCTGGTCGAGCAGATCGACCGCGAGCCCATCGACCGCGATGTCCTGCGTGGCGGCAAAGAGATTCATGAAGAGCACGCACACCAGGAACGGCGTGAGCGTCTCCTTCGCGAGCGGGAACAGGGCAGCCACGATGCACGCGGTCGCCAGCAGCAACTGCATGGGAACGATCCACGACTTGCGACGGCCGAACTTTGCCGAGCCGTAGCGATCGACCAGCGGAGCCCAGAGTGCCTTGAGCGCCCATGGCATCGCGAGCGCGCGGGCAAAGCCGACCTGGGACATCGTGAGGCCCAGCTCAGTGAGGTACAGCGGCAAGGCGTTCGACTGAAAGCCGAAGGGCAGGCCCTGCGCGAAGTAGAGCGCGGAGAGCAGGCCGATCTTCCAGGCGGGGGCTTGCCCTCTCCCCAACCCTCTCCCCCGCGGGGGAGAGGGAGCCGCGGAACTCATGCGGTGAACATCTCGACGAACATTCGCTCGAGCTGCAACCGGGTGGAGCCGTTGCGCTGCGTGATCGCGTTCTTCGCTTCTTCGAGCAGCCCCGCCCGCCGCTGCAACCCCGCCGGGGAGACGCGAGTCGCCGCCTGGGTGGCGAGTGGAAGGAGATCACTGTTCACCAGCGACTCCGAGCCGACCTGCGCCAAGGCCACGTCGCGAAACCAGATCTGCAGCACGTCGATGGCCGCCTCAGCCGAGGCGCGATCTTCACCCATCACCTCGGCCAGCGTGAGCCAGGCCGAGGCGTCTTGCGGAGTGAGCTGCTCGAAGGCCTCGATGGTCTCCTTGCGCTGTGCGAACGACTTGGGGTCGAGCGCGAGGGCCCGCGAGAGGCTGCCCGACGACATCGCCGCGATCTGATGCGCGAGCGCATCGTCCATGCCCTTCTTCGAGGCAGCCTTCACCTTCGCCTCGATGAAGGCGATGGGCAGCGGGCCGAAGGCCGCCTTGGCGCAGCGGCTGCGAATGGTGGGCAGCAGCTTGTCGGGCTGCGAAGTGATGAGCACCAGAATGGTGTCGCGCGGCGGCTCTTCCAGCGTCTTGAGCAGCGCGTTCTGCGCGGCCTGGTTCATCGCGTGGGCCGAGACGAACAGCACCACCTTGTGCGGGGCCTCGAGCGCGCGGAAGGCGATGCGTTCCTGCAGCTGGCGCACCTGCTCGATGCGAATGTCACGTGAGGGGGTGTTGGTGAAGTCGCTGCGACCCGAGAGGCCACGCTCGACCTGCTCCGCCTCGGGCATCACCCAGGTGACGTCGGGGTGATTGCGGCGCGCGACGCGGGTGCAATCAGCGCAGGTGCCGCAACCCACGTACGGCTGCTTGAGGCACACCAGGGCCTGCGTAAAGCCAATGGCGGCGAGTTCCTTGCCCACGCCGTCCGGGCCGTGAAAGAGCCAGGCGTGGTGCACCTGCTTCTTGCCCAGCGCCGAGGTGAGCGCGGAGACCGCGTGCTCCTGAGATTGGACTTCAGACAGCGCCACGATCGCCTCCAGCCCAGCGATAGGTGATGTGTTTGACCTTTTCGAGCTGCGGCGTGCCCGCAGGGGCTTCGTTCACCAGCACCTTGCCCGCCTGAACGAGGTCGTTGAGCGCCAGCACCACGCGCCCGCGCCCCATGAAGGAGTTCATGCCGACGCGTTCGGCCAGGCCGTGCAGCGTCTGCGGCCCGTGTTCACGCAGGGCCGGCTCGAGCTGAACGCCGACCTTCTTGTTGCGGCGGCCCTGGAGCCACAGCGAGATCCCGACGCCGACGGCGACGGCCATGCCGGGCATGAAGTAGTCAGCCATGAGTGCGCGATAGCCGCTCGCTGGCCCGTCCACAACCGTGACCACGCTCGCCGTTCCGGTATGGTGGGC
>JAYVNA010000596.1:0-3780 GCA_043758715.1 Archangium sp. | reverse complement strand
GCCGGTGCGCCCCCGGGTGACCGTGCCGCCCTCGATGTCGATGGTGCACCAGCTGGTGCTCTGGTTGTGCGTCTTCACCGGCATCACGGCGATCGCGGGGGGCCTCGCGCTCATCACCTCGCCCACCGGCCTCGAGGGTCCCCAGCTGGCGCTGGTGCAGCACACGCCCTTCAAGTCGTTCCCGGTGCCGGTGCCGGTGCCGGTGCCGGGGCTGCTGCTGCTGCTGCTGCTGGTCGGGTTGGGAAACCTGGCCGCCGCCGCGCTCGAAGCCCGGCGCATCGAGAAGAGTGAGGTGGCGGTCTCGGTCGCCGGGGCCGCCCTGGTGGTGTGGATCGTCACGCAGCTGGCGTTGATTCGCACCGTCAGCTGGCTGCAGCTTCTCTACTTCCTCATCGGGGCGGCGACCTCAGGGTGCGCGATCTGGCTGTGGCGCGTTCGTCACCGGGTCGCTCCGCATCGCCTGACGGCTTCAGAACGATCGCCTCGGCGCGCACGGCCTGCGTGAATCGAAACTTCCGCCCGGCCCCGACGGAGCGGAACCGCCGCGGCGCCCGCCTTGCACAGCGATGCTGCGGGGGGTTGGTCAATGCGGATTCTGGTCGCGTACGGGACGAAGCGGGGCGGCAACGAGGGGCTGGCGAGGGCCGTCGCGACGGGGTTGGTGGCCGCGGGGCACGCGGTCGACGTCATCGCCGCGGCGAAGGTCGACGCGCTCGATCGCTGGGACGCGGTGGTGGTGGGCGGTGCGCCCTACGCGTGGTTCTGGCAACGCGACGCGCGGCGCTTCGTGAAGCGCAACGTGGAAGACCTGTTCGAGTCGCAGGTGCCGCCGTTGATGGTGCAGCTGATGACCGCCGTGCCCTCGCCCCCGCCGCAATTGAACATGTGGGCGGGGCCTCGGCCGGTGCCGGACCCCGAGCCGGAACCGGAACCGGAGCCCGACGAGGTTCCTCCGGCGGCGATCACCCGCGAACACGCGCCGTTGATGGTGCATCGGCTGGTGCTCTGGTCGTGCTTCTTCACCGGGCTGATGGCGGTGGCGGGCGGGGCGTCGTTGTTGATGGGCGCCGGCGGGTTCGATCGCTTTCTGCTGCCAGCGCTGATGTTGGTGCTCTGGGTCGGCGGGGGAAACCTGGTGGCGGCGGTGCTCGAGGCGCGGCGGGTCGAGCACAGTGAGCTGGTGGCCTCGGTGGCGGGGGCGTCGTTGATGGGCTGGCTGTTGGTCGACCTGGTGATGTTGCGCAGCTTCAGCTGGGTTCAGGTGCTCGCGCTGGCGCTGGGGTTGTCCACCGTGATCGGTTCGGTGTGGTTGTGGCGCGCGCGAACCTCGGGGCCGGCCACCCGGTTCGGCCTCAAAACCTGAGGAAAGCTTGCGCGTCGGGCGGGGATGCGGTGTCAGGCAGGAGTGACGCTCCTGCTGCTCGTCATCGCCGGCCTCGCGCTGCTGTTCTGGCTGCATCGCAGCGCTGAGCTGTTCACGTTGTCGTGGCGTCGAGGTGAGCTGCGGCTGGTGCGCGGCCGCATTCCGCCGATGCTCCGGGCCGATTTTGCCCAGGCGCTCAGTCACATGCGCGTCGAGCGCTGCTCGGTGACCGCGCGCCGGGAAGAGCAGGGAGCGCGGCTGAGCGCGGACCTCGACGACTTTTCAGCGCAGCGGCTGCGGAACATCTTTCAGCTGTACCCGGTCGCTCAGCTCCGCGCGGCACCGGCGCCGGAGCACGGGCGGCTGCTGCGGTGGCTGGGTTTCAGCTCGCTGGTCTGGTTACTGGGCCGCCGCGATGACTGAGTTCACGACCGCTTCACGCCCAGCAGCATGCCGTCGGGGGTGGGAATGCAGACCGTGTCGAAGTGCAGCTTCGCCTCTTCGTGAAAGCGCCGCATGGCCGCCGCGCGAGGTGAGTTCTCGAGCAGTTGGTTGAACAGGAACACGTTGTCGCCGATGAGCAGTCCTCCGGGGCGCAGGTGTTGGGCCGCCCAGCGGCCGTACTGGTCGTAGCTCTCCTTGTCGGCATCGATGAAGATCCCGCAGAAGGGGCCCTTCGACTCCAGCGTGGGCAACACGTCGACGCCCCGGCCCACGTGCACGGTGATGCGCTTGCTCTCGCCTGCGTTGGCGATCACCTCGCGCGCGACCTCTGCGTGCCGGGCGTCGAACTCGATGGTGTGCACCTCGCCGTCGGCGGGCAGCGCGCGCGCCAGCCGCAGGGCGGAGTAGCCGGCCAGCGTGCCCACCTCGACGACTTTGCGAGCGCCCGCCAGCCGCAGCATCAGCTCGGTCAACTTCGCTTCGGAAGGCGCGAGCTGAATCGCGGGCATGCCGTGTTTCGCGGGCGCATCGAAGGCGTACTGCAGCGGCGCGTCGTGAGGCGCGTGCACGCGGGTGGTCCAGTCGAGAAGTTCCCTGGTGAAGTAGACGAGCCCAGCGCGCGAGTCGGTGTCGGCCATGGGCTGATCAATACTCCACGGAAATCCGATTCACAGCGCCGCTGTCTGCGGAAATGCGCCTTGAGAGGCGAGGGGACGAAGGCTCGCTCTCGCGTTCATCGCGAACAGGCCCTCTCCGCGCGCAAGGATCCTCACGGGACGCAGTGGGAATCTCGATCAGAGCAGCCCGACCGGCGTGCCCATTTTCGCGCGTCACCGCGGATGACCACCCTCGTCATCCGTGGCGACGTCGAAAAAAAGGGTCCCCCCCCCCGGACCTCGTCAATTGAGAATCCTCGCCCGAAGCTCGAGAGCCTCTGCGCTGTGAGCACGGCTGCAGATCTTGAAACGCCACGCCCCCTTCAGCTTCGTGAATGAACGGACCTCGCGAACTCATGCGCTCCTCCACGGAAACCCGATTCACAGCGCCGCTGTCTGCCACGCATGGCCGGTGGAATGGATTCAGGGATGAGCTCAAAGGGCGGGAAGAAGCCGCTCGACGCGATGATCAACCTGGTGCCGTTCATCGATCTGATGGCGGTGACCATCGTGTTTCTGATCATGACGGCGGTGTGGACGCAGCTGGGCCGCCTCCAGGTCTCGCAAGGCGGCAACGATCCCGAGTCCACCACCCCCGAGGTGAATCAGCCCATCACGCTGCTGATCTCCGAGAAGGAACTGCGGCTCACGGTGGGCGGCTCCTCGCTGGACCCGCTGCCGATCGCGCGCGACGAGCATGGGCGAATGGAGACCGCCTCGCTCATCGCGAAGCTGCGCGTGCTCAAGCAGCAGCAGCCTGATCAGGCGGCCATCACGCTCTCGACTGAAGACGGGGTGAAGTACGAAGACCTGGTGCGGTTGATCGACACCGTGGTGCGCGACGGCGCGGACACCCTGTTTCCCTCGGTGACCGTCAGCCCCGCGGCCTGATCGCAGCACGGACTGACGCTCGCGCTTACACATTGCCCCAGATGGCCACCGAACGTCCCCGCTACGAAGTTCTGCAAAAACGCGGCGATCTGGAAGTGCGCCAATACCCGCCCTACCTCGTCGCTGAAACAGAAGTCGGGGGCGACCTCGAAGTCGCGGGCACCACCGCCTTCCGCGTGCTCGCGGGCTACATCTTCGGAAAGAATCGCAGCTCGCAGCAGCTCGCGATGACCGCGCCCGTCGCTCAGGTCCCCACCAGCTCGGGAACGTGGGCGGTGCAGTTCATGATGCCCTCGACCTCCAGCCTCGCCACGCTGCCCGAGCCGCTCGACCCGGCCGTGCATCTGCGCGAAATGCCCGCGCGCAAGATGGCGGCGCTGCGGTACTCGGGGACCTGGTCCTCGAGGAACTACGAGAAACACCTCG
>JAYVNA010000595.1:0-11623 GCA_043758715.1 Archangium sp. | reverse complement strand
CGTCACCTTCCGGCAGGTAACCCGCGGGGACGCTGGTGACGGCGTCGTAGGCCGTGCCCATGGGCAACACCTGCGCGGCGACGCACGAGGGGCCGCTGTCTCCGCTGTTGATGCGAATGACGTAGCGGCGAAACGCGACGTCCCAATCCATCGAGTCGAGGGCGTTGAGATCGCTCAGCTGCAACTTCTCGAGGCCCGTAGGCGTGAAGCGCGCGTACACGTAGCTGTCCGTGGGGGGAAAGCCGCCGCCCGTGGCGTTGACCGTGCTCTTGAACCCGCTCCCGTCGACGGCGGTGTTGATGGCGCCGGCCGCGATGGTCATCTTGAGGTCGAGTTGCTGAATCGCCTGGTCGGAACACTCGAGCGGAGTGGCCGCGCACGGCCCCGTTCCACCTCCGCCGCCCGTCGCGCTGCCGCCGCCGGTCGCGCTGCCGCCGCCGGTTGCGGCACCGCCGCCCGCTCCGAAGGCCACGCAGGTGCCGTTGCCGCACACCTGCACCTGGGCGCTGCAGTCAGTGCAGGCATTGCCCGCGGTGCCGCAGGCGGCGTTCTCCCCGCCCGACACGCACACGCCCGCCGAATCACAGCAGCCGGTCGAACACGACTGCGGTGAGCAGGGCGCCGGGGTGCCACACGAAGCGGCCCCCAGGACGACAAGTGAGGCAACCACGAAGACCAGTACGAGCGCTCCACGCATGGCCGCGCCCATAGCGCAAGCAACGCCGTGGCACCACCCGGCCGCCTTCAGCCGTTCGCGAATGGAGATGGAAGCGCGACCCGGTTTGGTGAATCTTCCCGGGTACCGGGCGTCACGCCCGAGCCGTTTTCACACGAAGGAACTCCATGTCCCGATTGCTGCTCGCCGCTGCTGCGCTGTTGGCCGTGCCTGCCTTCGCCCAGGATGACACTGACGCGAAGAAGGTCGCTGAGACGTACCTCAACGCGCTGAGCGGAACGGGTGACGAGGCCGGCAAGGATCTGCTGCTCGGCGGCGTGACGATGAATGCCCAGCTCTTCAGCCTGGAGAACTGGAACTTCAAGGCGAAGGATCCGGTGAAGAAGGAAGAGGGCGATCTCGCTCACGCCGTTCAGTCGATGAACGATCTCGACAAGGCCGGCCGCACCGCCCTCACCAAGCTCATGGGCGTCGAGGCGGTGGGCGACGATCTGAAGATGACCGAGGTCAGCCAGGCCGAAGCCACCAAGCTGCTGGCGCCGACCCGCGAGCGCGTCACCGCGTTCCAGAAGAGCCACCCGGTGCTCTCGTACATGCTGCGCACCGGCAAGGAAGTCTACTGGCACCCCAAGAACCCGATGCGCGCCGTGCTCGCCAAGGCCGGCACCCAGGGCAAGTACACCATCGAGGTTCACCGCTGGATGATCGGGACCACCGAGGGCCCGGCGAAGACCCCCCGCGAGTGGCCCCTGCGCGTGGTGCGCTTCAAGTCGCAGAAGGTCGACACGGGGTGGAAGATCCTCCCCGCGTCTGACTGGAACGCCGAATAACTATCGCAGCGCTTTTTCGAAGAGCTGTTCGGCGAAGCGGCTGGGTGCGGTCTCGTGCGCCAGCCGTCTCGCTTCGGCCCGGCAAAACGCCGCTTCGGCTGGCCGTTGCTGCGCCTCGATCACCTCGGCCGTGTACATGAGCCGGCGGGCGTAGAGCAGCCGCACCGGGGGCGTGAAGACCTCGTGGGCGAGCTCGCGCGTGAGCGCCTTCACCCTGGTTTCCTTCTGTTCATCGCTCAGCGGCAGCGGCCCCTTGCGGATCGCGTCGACGCGCGCGGTGAGCACGGTGAGATCCTTCTCCGAGGGGAGCCACTGGCCGACCTCGAACAGCTCGTGCATCGCAGCGCCGTTCTCCCGGCCTTCCGCGTCACCGGGCTGCAGCGGCTCGATGGGGAAGTCGGGATCTTCCTTCGACACGCCGATGCGGCTGAGCGCCTGCTCCACCTCGGCGCCGTAGGCGGTCTTCGATCGCTCGTTGAGGGTGATCGCGCGGCCCAGCTCGAGCTTCAGGCGTTCGATCGGCACCAGCATCACCCGCTCGGTCCCACCGCTCTTCAGCTCGTCGATGCGCTTGCGGTAGCGGTTGCGGTTGGCGCGTTCGCTGCCCAGCTGCGCGATGCCGAACTCGTCGCTCACGATGCCCTGGAACACCTCGATGCCGCCGCCCTTGACCGGGATCGCGAAGAGAAACGCGCGTTCGCCCGTGCCCAGCTGCATCGAGAGCACCGCGGGAAACTCGTTCTTTGGCGGCTCGGGTGCGGTGGACGGGGGCGCTGAGGGCCTGGCGGTCTCCACGGCGACGCCACTGCTCTGCAGCCGGTAGAGCGCCTTCTTGGCGAGCTTCACGTGCGGCTTCGACGCCGAGCCGGCGAGCGCCTGTGGCAGCTCGGGCTTCTTCGCCTTCACCCAGGCTTCGAGCACTTCCTGCGCCTGCGCTTCGGGGAGCCCTTCGACTTGCTGCGCGGTCATCGAGAGAAAGTCCGTCATACGCCGGACTCTATCGGACGAAGACCGTTCATCCCGAGCGAAGTCGAGGGACGACTTCGCGCCAAGTCGCACGCACTGACGAGCGAGCCCTCGACTCCGCTCGGGCCGAACGGAGCCGGCCCGCGCATTTCGGCCAACCTCAGCGATTCTTCACGAGGAAGAAATCGCCCTCTTGCGCTGCGACGTAGAGCTCTGACTGCAGGCGCGCACCGAACACCTGCTCCGGCCTCACCCCGCGGAGCACGAAGTGATCGTAGTACTTGCCCTGCTCGTCCCACCGCATCTGGTCGGGCCGCCATTCGCTCGCGAAGGTCGGCGGCGGAGCGCCCCGGTACATCAACGGGCTGTGCGGCGTGAGCGCGAAGGAGAAGTTGGTCAACCCACCGCGCTCACGCGCCACCACGCAGGACGCGTGCAGGTACACCGGGTGCGTCACCGCGCGCGAGTTGGTGGCGTAGATGAGCCCCATCACCCTCGGCCTGGGGCCGGCGCTCTTCGCGAGCTCAGTCAGCGCGCGTGACTCGACGTCGAAGGCCTGGAACGCCGAGCGGAGCGGGAGCATCAGCACCACCGCCGCGGCCGCGCTCACGAAGACCAGCGGGCGGCTCCAGGAGGCGGGCAACGCGGGCACCGAACACACCAGCAGCGCCGCGATCAAATGGGCGTAGCGGGTGTTCAGGTAATACATGTACCCGCGAATATCGAAGGGCAGGGCGAGGTAGAGAATCACCGCCAGGCCCGCGAGCCCCACGATTCTCCAGCGCGCGATCGGGCCCTCTTCGGTGGGCAGCTTGAACAACCCGCGCAGTCCGGCGAGCCAGGAAGGAAGCAGGCCCTGGTCCTTCGCCGCCCGCACGGAGAGCACGCCGGTGCCGCCCGCCCGGGCCAGCCCACCGAGCATCGCTGCGAGCGCGATCAGGAAGACCAGGCGCACTGCGCGTTGATCCGAGCCATCGGGCGTGATGCCCGCGAGAATCGGAAAGTTCACGCTCATCGAACCGGCGGGGTCGCGCGCGATCGAGACGAACTCGCCCACGTTCTGATCGAACGACTTCCAGCCGAGATTTTCCTGGCTGAGCATCGGGCCCCACGAGCGCCACGGCTGACCAGGAGCGATCTCTTGCGGCTGGCCCACCCGCAGGCCGACCCACAACACGAACATGATCACGCCGGGCATCACGCCCAGCAGCGCGGGAACCCGGTGCTTCCAGTTCTTCCCCTCGGGGGCGGGCGTGGTGAGCAGCAAAAACGGCAGCGCCACCCCCAGCCAGGCGAACGCCTGCACGTGAAAGAGCAGCACCGCCACCAGACTCGCCGCCAACGCACCCGCCCACGCTCTGCGCCGGGGCGCGTCTTCGATCGCGCGCACGAAGAAGCCGCAGGTCAAAAGCGCCAGGGGCAGCGAGGCGCAGTAGTTGATGAAGCCCCAGGCGAAACTGTCGCCGTAGGCAAAGGGCAGGGCGAGCAGCGCAGGCCAGGTCGGGCGCTTGAGGCTCTTGAGCAGGAACGCCAGCGAGAGCGGGAGCCCCGCGACGTAGAGCGAGAGGAAGAGCCGGTTCGCCAGCTCGAGTGGCATCAGCCAATTGAGAAACGAAACCGCGTAGTAGTAGCCGAGGTACGGAGTCAGCTCGGGCCGCCGTGCGAAGACCTCGGGAAAGAGGGTGCTCGCGTCGTCCAGCCGGTGGAGTACCGAGATCAGGTGAAGGTGCTGCGGGAGGTCCACCAGGGGCAGCGCCTGGCTGACCCAGAGCGGCGCAACCCCGCAGATCAACGCGAAGATCCAGGCGAACTGGTCGGGCAGATGACGGCGCACGCGGCGCGGGACCATGGAGGCCCGGGGCTCGCTTGGCAAGCGCGCTCATCTGCGCTACGCGGGCCCCCGTCGCTGTCGGAGAAAGGACCACACCATGCAGACCCTCAAGAGCCTCGCGGTTGGCCTCCTGTTCATCGCGTCGACCGCGGGTGCCGCCACCGTCGAGCGCAGCTTCTTTGGAACTCTGCAGACCGGCGCGACCTGTTCGTGCAAGGGCAAGGGTGACTGCACGTGCCCCAAGGGCCAGTGCAAGTGCAAGAACTGCGGTGAGAGCAACAAGGCGAAGGTCTTCGAAGCGCTCAAGGGCAGCAACGAGACCACCGTGCTTCCCGACACCGCTCGCCTCGACGCGCGCGGCGGCGTCTTCATCTGACTTCGAGCTGAACCAGGAGCGGAGCCGGTCTGGCGGTACGCCAGACAAGCCAGGACCGCAGCGCAGCGAGGACCTGGGCAAAGGCGAAGCGACCAGAAGCTCAGGGCCGCTCGACCTTCCACAACAAGAACGGCGAGACCTTCACGCGTTCGAAGTGAACGAGCCCGGCCTCGGCCGCGGCTTTGCGGACCGTCTCTTCGCTGCGGGGAAAAAGTCCGGCACCGCGGTGCACGGGCTCGAGCATCGCGGCCACTTCGTAGGTGGTGGCTACGAATCGCCCGCCCGGCTTGAGCGTGCGCGCCACTTCCTTCAGCACCGACGACAGCTCTTCGACGAAGTGAATGAAGCCCACCGCCACCACCGCGCCCAGGGTGGCGTCGTTGAAGGGCAGGGTCGGCACCTGCGCGCGAACGAAGTCCGCGGTCTCGGCGTTCTCCCGCACCTGGGACATCGCCTCCTCGAGCATCGGCCGCGACACGTCGACGCCGATCACCGGCACGTTGGGAAAGTCGCGCGAGAGCCTGCGCAGCACCAGGCCCGCGCCGCAGCCGAGATCGACGATCGGCCCCGGCGGCCTGGCGATGAGGTTTCGCAGCACTGTGTATTCGCTCTCGTGATCGAGCCGCCCGCGGGTGAGCACGGTGTCGACCGCGGGGCGCACGTAGCGTTCCCACGAGCGGGCCACCCAGGGCAGCTCCATCGCCTGCTGCAGCGGCTTCAACCTGGCCCGATCGCCCACGAAGTCGATCAGCCCGTCGTTGACCGGGAAGCGGGAGCCACACCCCAGGCAGCGGGCAGGCCCGAAGGCCATCGCGTCGTCGGCCACGTCGGCGTCGGGAATGAGGCTACCGGCCCCGCATTTGGGGCACCGCAGGAGCTCGAGCGTCTGCCGCCGCATTACTGCTTGCTGACCAGCACGGGCCAGCCCCGCCCCATCGCTTCGCGGAAGAACTCAGAGAGCGATCGACGGGCCGCGTTCACGCTCAGGGTTTGCGCGTCAGCGGCGGTGCCTTCACCCAGCGTATTGCTGGGATCGAGGTCGACCGTGCGGCCACAGCGCTCACACAGCAGCGAGACCGGGCGCACCAGGGCCACGGGCACCGCGTACCCGGTGCCGCACTGGCAACGCCACAACTGCGCGCGCTCGCCGCCGGCGGTCTTGGCGATGGTGATCAGCTGGTCGGCCGTGCGCAGCAGTGCGGGCAGATCGTTGGGCGAGCTCGCGAACACCGCGGGGTTCTTCGCGGCCAGCAGCTCCTGCGCGCGATCGCGGGCCTTGTAGCCGCGGTATTCCACCTGGGCGAGCACCGCTTCAATCAGCTCGGGCGGAACATTGGAGGGCCGAAGCGCTTCCTCGAGCGGAGTCACCTCCGCCATGGCCTTTACGGTCTTTTCATCGAGGAGCTGCCAGGCGGGCACTGCGTAGAAATGAAACACGTGGGTCAGCTCCACTCGAGCATCAACTTCAGGGGCTTCAGGGCGGCCTCGGACAGCGGCGGAGGCAGCTCGAGCTTGGGCGTCTTGTTCTTCATGCACAGGTACAGCTTTTCCATCGTGTTGAGGCGCATGTGCGGGCACTCGTTGCACGCGCAGCCATTGTTCGGGGGCGCGGGAATGAACTTCTTCCCAGGCGAGGCCTTCTCCATCTGATGAAGGATGCCCGACTCGGTGGCCACGATGAAGGCGGTGGCGCCGTCTTGCTGGGTGTACTCGAGCAGCTGCTTGGTCGAGCCGATGTAGTCCGCGTGACGGAGCACCGCCTCTTCACACTCGGGGTGCGCGATCACCTTCGCGTCGGGGTGTTCGACCTTGAGCCGAACGATTTCCTTCTCGCTGAAGATCTCGTGGACCATGCAGCTGCCCGGCCACAACACCATCTCGCGGCCGGTCTGCTTGGCGACCCAGCGGCCCAGGTGCTGATCGGGCGCGAAGATGATCTTCCGATCTTTCGGGATCTTGCTGACGATCTTCACCGCGTTCGAGCTGGTGACGATCACGTCGCTCATCGCCTTCACCGCGGCCGACGAGTTCACGTAGGTGGCCACGAAGTGATCGGGATGTTTTTCCACGAACGCCTTGAACTTGTCCGGCGGGCAGCGATCGGACAGCGAGCAGCCGGCGGCGAGGTCGGGCAGCAGCACCAGCTTGCCCGGGTTCAGGATCTTCGCGGTCTCAGCCATGAAGTGCACGCCGCAGAAGACGATCACGTCGGCCTTCGTCTTCTCGGCCTGCTGCGCGAGCGCCAGCGAATCGCCCACGAAGTCGGCGACGTCCTGAATCTCACTCTCCTGGTAGTAATGCGCCAGGATGACGGCGTTCAGGTCATTCTTCAGTTGGACGATCTTCTGCTCCCAATCCATGGGGTGCAGATGTAGCGCCCCCGGCTCGGGAATTCACTCTTCGCCTTCGTCGACGCTCAGCTGGTAGCTGTCCTGGAAGTTCGCTTCGCGGTTCTTCGCGTCGCGCACCTCGAACACGTAGAGGCCCGGCTCCGCGGCAAACCGCACCGTCTCGGGGCGATCGCCCTTGGCCGAGTCGCTGGTCTGCACCAGGGTCAGCTTGCCGTCCTCTTCCACCCGGTGCAGATAGAGGCCCACGTCGACCTTGAGCACGCCGATCACGGTGGCGCGCAGCGCGGTCTTCACCGGGCGATCCCTCAGATCGAGCGCGAAGTAGTCGGTGTCTTTCTTGGGGAAGATCGTGCCCCGAATGGGCTTACCCAGATGGACAGGGGTGGCGTTGGCGAGCGCGTTGTTCGGTTCCTTCTCTTCGCTGCCATCGTCGGGCACCACCACCGCGGTGAGGCGGTACGACTGGTCGGCGTTCTCGTCTTCGCGCACCCACTTGCCATCGACCTTCTTCGCGGCCGCTTCCACCCTGATGAAGCACACGTTGTCGCAGGCGACGTTGTTGAGCTGCTCAGGCTCGCGGGCCACGCCCTCGTTGGCCTTGAGCAGCACCTCTTCGGGCTTTCCTTCCACGGGCTTGATCACCGAGAGCACCAGATCGACCTTGTCGACACCCGACAGCTGCAGCTTGGCGATGCTGGGCCCGTCGGTGACCAGGCGGAACACGTCGACGTCGCCCTTGGGGCTGATGAAGCCGTCGCGGTAGCTGTTGGCCGGCAGCTCGGTCGCGCGTGAAGGGTCGTCGTTGGGCTCGAACTCCGCGTTCCCGGAGGTGTCTTCGGGGGCCACGGTGAGCGTGTACGAGAGGTCGGGGTTCATGCCCTTGCGGGTGTCCTTGCCCGAGCCGATCGCCGAGCTGCGCACCGCCACGTAAATCACGCGATCGGCCGCCCGCACGCCGACGTTGCGCAGCGAGAGGGGACCGTTCTCTTTCGACTTCGCGTTGAAGAGCACCGCTTCGGCCTCGGTGAGAATCTGCAGATCGACGATCACGCCTTCGACCGCGCTGATGTCGACGCGCAGCGCGAGCCGCTTCTCGGCCAGCACCCCGGCGTCGTTCGCGCCCGCATCGGGAAGACCGGCGTCGAATTCGTCGACCACTGCCGGCGCCGCCTCGTCGACGGGGAGCTCGTAGCGGAACCAGTCGACGTCATTGCCGTGGCCGATCGACCCTGAAATCGCCTGCCCGAGGGCCACCGGCGTCGCGTCGACCTTCCGCTCGTTGGGCTCGAGCTCGTAGCCCGGCATGCGGTCGGCGAACTTCGCGGTCACCACGTAGGCCCCGCCCACGCCCTTCTTGAGGGTCACCACCCGCACGAAGGTCTTCGACGAGACGTCGACGTTGGGCATGCGCTCGGGAGCCCCCGCGCCGCCGGTGTTCACCTGAGCCAGCACGCCGCCGTTCTCATCGACCACCTCGAGGGCGATGTCGCCGCCGTTGGGACAGGTCGCCTGGAAGTCGACGGTGCGCGGCAACGGGGCCTTGAGCACGTACCAGTCGACGTCGGGCCTGGTGGGGTCGGCGCCCAGGTTCGCTTCGACGATGGTGCTGCGCTCGAGCACCAGGGCGTTGGCGGCCGAGTCGTTGGGCTCTCTTTCCGAGAGCACGGGAGGCCCTGAGTCCGCCGGGCCCCCGTCGACCGCGTCGCCACCGCCGCACGTCTGGCAGGCGGGGAACGCGGTCGCCCCGATTGCCATGATCGCCACCAGCACTCGGGTTCGCAGGGTCGTCATGCCGGGCGTCATGCCACGCAAACGGAACACCGCAAGAGTGGAAATGTTCCGTGGCATAGTGAGGCCATGTCGACCTTCAGAATGATCGCTTTCGCGCTCGCGGCCCTGGTGTCGTTGGGGGCTGCTCCGGCGAGCGCTGGCGGCATCGGTTACGCGCAGGCCACCGGCTACTTCAAGAAGGAAAGCCGGCCCACGTTGTATCAACCGCTGAACCTGCTCGACGGCCGCGACGTCACCGCGTGGTGCAGCACCACTTCAGATCCGCTCAACGAGCTACTCACCTTCGGCTTCAACGGCCCTGTGCGCATCGAAGAGCTGCGCATCAACGCGGGCAACAACTTCGACGCCAACACCTGGAATGAGTACGGGCGCGCGCGAAAGCTGATCGTTCGCAGCGGCAAGCAGACGCAGACCATCAACCTCGAAGACGTGCGCGGGGCCCAGTCGGTAGCGCTCAACCCGCCGATGCTCGGCAGCCGCTTCACCATCGAGATCCTCGATCAGTACCCCGCTGAAGATCCCGACGCCTCGGTGTGCCTGACCGACATCGTCTTCGTCTCGGAGGGCAAGCCGCTCAATGGTCCCTGGCTCACCACCAAGCTCAAGTTCGACAAGTCGAGCGCGGCGCTGATGGGCACCTGGTACTCCGGGTTCGAAGGCACGCCCGACCGGTTCCTCTCGCTCAACTTCGACGGCACTTTCCGTTACAGCTACGAGCCGTTCGACACCAAGCGGAACAAGGAGAAGGTGGTGCAGGGCACCTACGACGCGTCGTCGTCACGCATCGTGTTCGAGATCGGCGGCAAGAAGACCGGCGTGAAGTTCAGCAGGGACCCCGCGAAGAAGAGCGGGTTCAACCTGAACTTCGACGGCGAGCTGCCCGAGGACCTCAAGGGTCCCTGGCGCAGCCAGCCCTGACTTTCTGGGTCGCTGCGCCTCGGCGCATTTTCCGCTTCGCTTCAGCTGCGCACGCTCAGCGTTCCGCTGGACGGGCTGCGCTCCTGATTTAAGCGTGAACGGCAGCCTTCTTCTTTCCGCGCGAAGAGAAGCGGGTGAAGAACCCGATGATCTCCTTCTTCGCGGAGGGGTAGTCGCTCGCGTCGCTGAATTCCGACTCGAGGAAGATGCCGCCACACGATTCGCAGGTGTCGTAGCTGAGAGGGCTCGCCTTCTCGCCACCCACCACGCGAACGAGGTCCACGAGGCACTCGGCGCACTGACCGCACATCGCGTCAGGGTCGACCTTCCCTCCGATGCTCTCCAGGCCGGGAAGGTTGTGGTGCAGCAACATGCGGTTCAGATCTGAGACGTCGACCCAGAGGCCTCCGCACTCACTGCACTTGCGGAACGTCTGATCTTCACCTTCGAGATCGACCATGTCGACGCCGCAGCTCGGGCACATCATTTTTTTGCTCTGCTCCTGTTGTTGGGCTCGAGCGAAAGCTCGGCCGGTGAGTGGAGGTCAAAGCGTAGCGACGGGGGATCGCCGAACGCAAGGAGCGTCGCTCTTCATTCGTCCAGCTGACCGATGGGCTTGTGTCAACGCTCTTTCACGCGGCGGATGTCGGCGCCCAGTCCGCGGAGCTTTTTCTCGAGCCGTTCATACCCGCGATCGAGGTGGTAGACGCGCCCGACGGTGGTCTTTCCCTCGGCGCAGAGGCCCGCAAGCACGAGCGAAGCGGACGCCCGGAGATCGGTGGCCATCACCGGGGCCCCCGAAAGTCGGGAGGTCCCCCGAACCACTGCCGTATGCCCGTCGATCGTGATGTCAGCGCCCATCCGCCGCAGCTCGGCCACGTGCATGAACCGGTTCTCGAAGATGTTCTCGGTGATCACCGAGGTGCCGTTGGCGGTGCACAGCAGGGCCATCAGCTGGGCCTGCATGTCGGTGGGGAAGCCCGGGTGCTCGCGGGTCTTGATGTCGACCCCCCGCAGGCGCTCCCTGGCGACGCAGCGCACGCCGTCACCCTCGACGGTGATCTGGCAGCCCGCCTCGCGCAGCTTCTGAATCACGGGCTCGAGGTGCTCGGGGGCGGTGCGCTTGACCAGCACGTCGCCGCCCGTGATCGCGGCGGCCACCAGCAGGGTGCCTGCTTCGATCCGGTCGGGAATGATCGCGTGGTCGACGGGCTTGAGGTCATCGACGCCGTCGATGGTGATGATGTCGCTGCCCGCGCCGGTGATCTGCGCGCCCATCTTGTTCAGCACCCGGGCGAGCTCTTCGATCTCGGGTTCTTTCGCGGCGTTCTCGATGATGCTGCGCCCGCGAGCGAGCACCGCCGCCATCATCACGTTCTCGGTGCCCGTGACGGTGATCAAGTCGAAGGTGACGGTGTTGCCCTTGAGCCGCTTGGCGCGCGCCTCGACGTAGCCTTCCTGCAGGTCAATCTCAGCGCCCAGGGCCGCCAGCCCCTTGAGGTGCTGATCGATGGGGCGGGCGCCGATCGCGCAGCCGCCGGGCATGGAGACCCGAGCCCGGCCGTAGCGGGCGAGCAGGGGGCCGAGCACCAGCACCGAGGCGCGCATGGTCTTCACCAGCTCGTACGGCGCTTCGGGGGTGACGCCCTTGCTCGGCACCTTGATAGTGACGACGTCAGACTTCTTCCCCGTCAGGCGTTCCGACTCGCAGCCCATGGTGTCGAGCACCTGGAGCATCGTCTTCACGTCGGCCAGGCCCGGCACGTTGCGAAAGGTGTGTTCACCGTGCGCGAGCAGGGAACTGGCCAGAATCGGCAGCGCGGCGTTCTTGGCGCCCGAAGCGTAGGTCTCACCCTTCAGCGGCCCGTTGCCCTTGATCAGAAT
>JAYVNA010000594.1:0-11633 GCA_043758715.1 Archangium sp. | reverse complement strand
CGCCGAGCGCGAGGTAGGCTTGGGGCCGCAGCAGCTGAAGCTCTTCCCTCAAGAAAGGCCGACAGGCCCGAATCTCTTCGGGAATCGGTTTGTTGTCGGGCGGCACGCAGCGCACGGGACAGGTGATGAAGCAGTCGCGCAGCACCAGGCCGTCGTCGCGGTGGGTGCTGGTGGGCTGGTTCGCGAACCCGGCGCGGTGGAGTGCGGCATAAAGAAACTCGCCGCTCCGATCGCCGGTAAAGAGCCGGCCGGTGCGATTGGCACCATGGGCCCCCGGAGCGAGGCCGACGATCACCAGGCGCGCCTTCGGATCGCCGAACCCCGGCACCGGCCGGCCCCAATAGTCTTCGTCGCGATAGGCGCGCCGCTTCACCCGGGCAACCTCTTCGCGCCACGCCACCAGGCGGGGGCACCGGGTGCACTGCACGATGCGCTTGTTGAGTGAAGCGAGCGTCACCGGGAAGCGCCCAGCGAAAGCCGCTCGAGCAGGCCTTTGGTGGCCACCGCGCGGGCTGACTCTGCGCCGACCTCCACCACCAGCTCGACCGAAGGGTCGCGCACGATCATCGACTGCAGCAACCAGGTCTCGACCTGCGGCTGAACCACCACCCGGGTGCCGATGCCGCACGGGTACACGTCGCTCGAGAGCGCCAACAGGCTGGCGAGGTGAAGCTCAGTCGAAGGATCGCCTGCGGTGCGCCGCTCACACTTGACCGGCAGCAGGCTCTGCGGCTCGGCGGCGACGATGCGGCGGCCGGGCAGACTTCGCAGCTGACCCCAGGCGAGCAGATCGATGGGCCCCGAAGGTGACCACCGCACTTCCGCCGGGCGGGCCGCGCTCACCTTCGCGATCACGCCTTCATCGAGCGGGCCTTCGAGGGTGACGGCGACGCGGCGAAAGCGGTTGGCGGCCTTCAACGAATCGACGCCAACCCAGGCGCCGGCAGCAGGCAGCTTCGAGAACACCCGCGCGTCTGAAGGCACCAGCGGCGAACGCAGCTGAACCCAGGCGGTGTCGAAGCGGGCGACGTTCTCGAGGGTGGACGCCCGCAGGGTGTTGCTGCGGGTGCTCAGCCACAGCGTGACGCCGGGCCGGGCGAGCTCACGCAGGCGATCGGGGTCGAGATCTTCGTGCACCCGCACGTGCACGCGGGGCGCGGGGCCGACGAAGGCTTCGGGCGCACCGCGCGGGAGCGGCCGCTGATCCTGCGCCCACGCGACGATCGCGAGCAGCGCAACCGCGAGGCTACTGGTTCTTCTCAATCCACTTCGCGAAGGCATCGTTCTTCGAGGCAGCGTCGATCTCCGCCTGCTCCCAGAGGTCGAGCCCGACGACCACCTGCTGGTTCGCGGCGAGCTCGACGAAGATCTTTTCCCATTCATCGGCGCTGACTTCCTTGGGGCCCGGCACCTCGACCCGCGGGCCCTTCTTGGGCACCGCATTCTTGATGGACTTGGCGATCTCCGGCGTCGGCTTGACGCCCACCGCGCCCTCGACCACGCGCACGATCGACGCCTTGCGGCCCTTGCCCCGCGCGCCCTTAACCAGCGCGTCCGCGTCGATGCGGAAGATGGTGCCGCGCACGCCGGCCACTGCGCGCGAGGTCGAAACCTCGAACTTGCCGCCGCCGATCGCCTTCTTCACCTTGGTCCACAACGAGCCGGCCTTGAGCAGGCCCGCGAAGCCGCTGCGCTCCTGTCCCTGAAACTCGGCCTCGGTGATCTCGAGCACGCTCGAAGGCGCCAGCATGATCACGCTGCCGTCGTTGAGCTCGAACTTGAGGTTGCCGGTCTTGACGCTGAGCGTGTCGCCCAGCTCGATGCTGCTGCCGCTCTTGAGCGCCTCCGCGGCGCCGCCTTTGGGCGTGCGGGTGGCCTCACCCTCGAGGGTCGCCACCTTGCCGACCTCGGCAAACGCGAGCGACGAAAGCAGCGATGCGGCGACGACGAGGAGCCTGTTCATGGCGTTCCCACTCCAGTTGAGATGAGCGTGACGTTCATCATCACGCGTGTTCCATCGGTTTCGACCACCGTGTCCCACGGCAGATACCCAGCCTTCTTCACCCGCACCCGGTGGGCGCCCTTCGCCAACCCGAGCCCGTTTGGCTCCCCCCGGAAGTCCTCGCAGGTTCCTTGCGGAACCCCGTCGAGCTCTACGTCGGCATCTGCAGGACTGCAGGCCAACACCAGCTCGCTCTTGGTGGTGACGCGAGCCGGGGGCATTCGGTGGGAACCCAGCGCGTTGGGCGTCTGCACGCAGCCCGTCAACGCCAGCACCCACACCGCCTTCCTCACTAGCTCATGAGGGCGTTTGCCTTCCGCCCTCACTTGCCGACCTGAACCTCCAGGGCGTTGCCGGTGACCGAGACGATGTTCAGCTTCTTCTTCTTGAACGTGGCCGCTTCGATCGCCTCGGCGAAGTCCTGCGAGCTGCCGAGGTAGGTGACGCGGTAGGCCGCCTTGCCTTCCTTGAACTCGCCGGTGGCCGCTTCCTTGATGCCCTTGATCGCGGCCATCGCTTTGCCGAAGTCCTTCACCGCGGTGAAGTTCTCGAGGCCGCTCACCGTGACGTCGATGCGCTTGCCGTTGACCGACTGATCACGCAGGTGCTCGAGGATCGCCTTGCGCATCGGGCCGACGATCTCCTCGCGGCGGCTCTTGATGAGATCGAAGGTGGTGCGCTCGTAGGAAACGACCGGCACGCCGCTCCCGGGGCTGGTGACCAGCTTGCCGTTGACCTTGACGATCTGCTCGGCGCTGTCGAGGGCCGCCATGGTGAGGTCGTACTCGCCGGTGACGGGGAAGACGGGCGAGTTCTTGAGCATCTCGCCGGCTTCCTGGTGACGGAGGGCGGCCTTGCCGTAGAGCAGGTACTGCGCCTTCGAGAGGTTGCCGACTTCCTTGAAGTCAGCCGAGCCCAGCGTCACGCCGGCCTCGAGCTTCAGCTTCCCGTTCATCGCCTGGGCGTCCTTGATGTCCCAACCGTCGGCCTTGAGCGCCTCGGTCAGCACCGTCGCCAGCGACTCGGAGTTGATGGTGCTCTTGCCGCCGATCGGAATCGTCTGCTCCTGCACGACGATCACGATGCTGGGCCGGCCCATGCGCTTGACCAGATCGCGCGCGGCGGTGACGTCCTTGTCGAGGTTCTCGGTGAGAATGTCGGCCTTCACCTTGACGGTGACGACGCCCTTCTCGACCTTCTTCTCCACCACGTCGAACTTCTTCACGTAGCCGCTGGTGTTCGAAAAAATCTGATCGCGCACCAGTTGGTTGTTCACCACCACGGTGTCGGAATCGATTCGCACGCCGGCGGCCTGCTCGATCGCCGAGCGCAGCGCCTTGTCCTTCGCCTCTTCGAAGGCCTTCATCTCGTCCTTCGCGATGACGGCGGCTTCACCGACGCCCTCCTTCGACACCACGGTCTGGGCAAAGGCAGAAGCTGCGAGGGCCAGCGAGAGCAGCGTCAGCTTGAGTGTTTTCATGGTGGCGATGTTTTTCAATTGAGGACGATGACGACGTGGCCGTCGGCGAGGAAGCTGGTGTTCAGCGCGGCGAGCTTCCTGGCGTCTTCCGGAGCGAGCTGGAGATCGGCGCCGGTGGCCTTGGCGGCCTTGAGCACGAGCGGCTTCTCACCCACTTTAAGAGACTTCTGGGCGTCGTCGAGGCTCTGCACGTAGGCGGCGACCGCGGACTGCTTGCGCGCGTCGCTCGAGAGGAAGTCGATGCTGTAGACGGGCTTGCCGCCTTCATCGAGCACGCGGGGCATCAGCGACGGGGTCACCTTGAGACCGCGGGCGTCGATCACCAGGCCCGTGGTGCTCTTGTCGGCCTCGGGCTTGGCGGGCGCGGCGAGCAGCTGGGTCATGTCGGGGTCGATGATGTCGGTCAACATCGCGAGGGGCACTTCGATCTCCACCTCGACGCCGCTGTCGGAGAAGTAGCGCTTGTTGGTGATCTTGAAGCCGCGCACCATTCCTTCGACGCGGGTGCGGATCTCATCTTTCTCCATCAGGTCGCCCATCTTGCGGGTGCCGTCGACGGAGATGCCCTTCACCTGGGCCAGCAGGTTTCGCAGCGCATCGGCCTTGGCCGCCATCTCGGCGCCCAGGCGGGCCTGCGCGGGGTTGGTGGCTTTGAGATCAGGAGCGCCTTGACCGGTGGCGCGAACCACCTGCCCCGCCCAATTCACGCCCGGCTGAGGCTTGGAAGGGTCTGCCTTGTCCTTGCCCTGTGCGACCACAATCAGAGGAACCAGCACCACGGCAAGGACCAAGCGCTTCATGTCGACGCCCCCAATTGGGAAAAGAGACACCCAATCTACGGTCGGGGGTCGCCGACCTTCAACACCTGTTCACAATGAAGCGTGAACCTCCCGCTTCACTCGTTCACTGAACGTCGGTGCGGGTGCAGAATTGATCGATGAGACGGCGGTGCCGTTCCGTGAGCAGGGTGAAGCGAACTCCAGAGCCTTCTTCCTCGTGATCGAGATCGCACCACTCGCGAACCACTTCACCTTCCGCGTAGATGACCTCTTCAGATCCGGGCAGCTGGAATTGCAGGCCCACGCGCTTGCCGGCCATGTCGGGCTCAATGAGGTGGGCCAGGCCCACACCTTCGCGGGAGATGTCGGACGTCCGCGCCATGTACGGCACGCCGGCGACGTACTTGTTCAGGTAGATGTCGAGGTTCACCCGGTTCTGCTTCCGCTTGTTGCTCATTGAGCTTCGCTCCTGTGAAGCCGCTGCACAGTGCTGCAGCGAGCTGTTGCGAAGCGTACGGGCCTGCAGCACCCGGTCAAAAAAACGGCAGCGACTCAGCGGAAGAGTTCGACGTCGTTGATCACCGTCACGGGACCAAATCGCGAGAGGTCACCGATTTTTTCTGGCGGACCGACCACGATGATCTGCAGCGCGTCGTCGAACTGCTTCGCGGCAAGGCTCGCCTGCTTCGCGTTCACCGCGCTGATCTTGTCCCGCCAGGTCGCGAGGTAGTCCTTCGGGTAGCCGAAGAGATCCGAGACGGCGCGGTCGAAGGCGATCTTCGAGGCGGTGTCGAAGCGGAACGCGAAGGTGTTGATCGCGATGTCCCTCGAGATGCGCAGCTCGTCATCGCTGAGCGGGGCCGTGGTGCCGACCTCGTGAAGAATCTGCGTCGCGGCCTCGAGCCCCTGAGCCACCTGCTCGGGTTTGGTGTCGAAGCCCGCGATGAACTCACCGGTGGTGGGGCCGCTGTTGACTGACGAGTACGCGGAATACGCGAGGCCGCGCACGTCGCGAATCTCGGCGTAGAGCCGCCCCACGCCGAAGGTGCCCAGGGTGGTGTTGACCAGGCGCAGCGGGAATTCCTGCGGGCTGTTGCGGGAAAAGCCCCAGGTGGCGAGGCGCACTTTGGCCTGGGCGATCTTTCGGGGCACCAGGATCACCCGGCGCTGCAGCGGAATCGGCGCGGGCCAGGCGCGCGGGGGCGGAGTGCCGCCCTTCCAGCCGCCAAACTCCTGATCGACCAGCGCGCGCAGGACCTTCGGGTCGTAGTCACCGGTGATCACCAGGCGACTCGTCTTCGCGCCCCAACTCGCGTGGAACTTCTTCACGTCGGCGATGGTGAGCCCCTTGACCGTGCCCTCCGTGGCTTCGCGGCCCAGCAGCGAGGTGGGCCCGAAGACCGCCTTGTCGGTAGCTCGTGCGGCCACGCCGTCGGGACGATCTTCGCGGCGGTGAATGGTCTCGAGCAGCCGGCCCATCACCACCTCGAATCGCGCGGGATCGAAACGGGGGCGCTGCACCAGGTCCGCGAAGACGGGGAAGAGCTTCTGCAAGTCCGCCGCGCGTACCGAGAGCGTCACGGTGGTGAACTCGTCGCTGCTGCCTGAGCTCGCATCGGCCGCGTGAAATTCGAGCAGCTCGTCGAGCGCTTCGGGGGTGCGATTGCCTGCACCACCTTCGGTCACCAGCGCCCCCGTGAGCGAAGCGAGGCCGAGCTTCCCCGCGGGATCATCGACGGCCCCAACGGGGATCAGCGCGCGCAGCACCACCAACGGCGCGGTGTGATCTTCCAGCAGGTAGAGCTGCAGGCCGTTCTTCAGCGGTACGACTTCAGGCTGCGTGAGTTTGAAGTCGAGCGGCTCGGCTTTGATCTTCGTGGGGTCGACCGCCAGGGCCTGCGGAAGTTGGCGCAGGGTGGTGGTGCGCGTCGGCGTGGAGATGAGGCCTGGTTCGGGGCGGGTGACGACCGGGGCCGGCGCAGGCGCGGTGGCACAGGCTGCAACGATCAGCAGCGGCAGATGACGCAAGCTCATGGCGCCCTCCCCGGCCGCGCCAACGAGACGGTGACCGAGTTCTCCTTCGTGAAGTAGCGGCGCGCGACGGCCTTCACTTCGGCGGCGTCGATCTGATCGATCACCTTCGGCCGGTTGAACAGGTACCGCCAATCACCAATCAACAGCTGCGCTCGCGACAACGCGTTGGCGATGCCGGAGTTCGTCTCGAGGCGCCGCGCCAGATCGGCCGTCACCCGATTGCGAACCTTCTGCAACTCGACCTCGGTCGGCCCCTCGGTGGCGAGCCTCTCGAGCTCTTCCCAAAGGGCCGCTTCGATCTGCTCGAGCTTCACCCCGGCCAGCGGCGTGACCCCGATCACCAACAGGTTGTCGAGGCGAATGCCTGGCCCGCCGCTCACGAACAGGTCCTGCGCGAGCCGATCTTTGAACACCAGGCGCTGCGACAAGCGGCCGGTGTTGCCTTCCTCGAGCAGCACGGTGATCACGTCGAACACGAGGTCGTCACGGGACGGCGGCCCCGGTTTACGAAAGCCCATCATCAGGCGCGGCGCGGCGTCGAAGGTGACCACGCTGCGGCGCTGCGCCCGCGAAGGCGGCTCGGAAAACACCGGCGCTGCAGGCACCGGCGCCAGGGGCAGCTGGCCAAACGTGCGCTCGAGCAAGGGCTTGAGCGCCTCGGCCGAGACGTCACCCACCACGCAGCCCACCGCGTTCGAAGCGACGTAGTGAGAATCGAAGAACGCCTGCGCCGAAGACCACGTCATCGCCGCCAGATCGGGCGCGTAGCCGAGGGTGGGCCACCGATAAGGGCTCGAGACGAAGGCCACCTGCATCAGCTCCTCGTACAGCGCGCCATCGGGGTTGGTCTCGATGCGACGCAGCCGCTCTTCCTGCACCACCGATCGCTCGGTGTAGAAATCGCGCAACACCGGGGCCGCGAAACGCTGCGCCTCGACGGTCAGCCAGAGTTCCAGCCGGTTCCGGGGCAGGCTCACGAAGTACGAGGTCATGTCCTTGTCGGTGGTGGCGTTGAGGCCCACGCCGCCGTTGACCTGATAGAGCCGCGCGAGGGCGTTCTCGTCGAACAACGCGTCGTGCTTTTTCTGCAACGCCGCCACCTCGACTGCGAGCTTCTTTCCCTCGTCGGTGCCTGCCTTGCCTTGCCGCTGCAGGCGCGCGAGCGCGTCACCGGCCTGCTGCAACTCGAGAATGAGCGGCTGTTCGGCCGCCCAGTCTTTCGCCCCGAGCATCGGGGTGCCCTTGAAGGCCATGTGCTCGAACAGGTGAGCGACCCCGGTGGCACCGGGCGACTCGTCTGCGCCGCCCACGCGAACCCGAACGAAGCCGGTGAAGATGGGCGCTTCGGGGCGCTCCACCACCAGCCAGGTCATGCCGTTCGCGAGGCGGATCTCCCTGACCCGATCTTCCAGCCGAGGCTGCGCGAGTGAGACGGCGGCGACCAGCGAGCACAGCGCCACCCACTTCAGCGGCATGGCACCTCGACCGCGACCACGGTGGACGATTCGGGGATCTGCGCGCGCAGGGTTCCGGGCGTCATTTTGACCTTCTTCTTCGCAGGACAGGTGAACTTGAGAACGAGCTCGCCGACGGGCCGTTCGATAATCGAGTCGGGGCTCACCGGCTTGCCCTCGACCGTCATCGAGGTGCCCTTCGCCGCGCGCACGAGCACCTGCACCAGCCCCGATTGTTTCGGCGGAAGAGGCTTGGGAGTCACCTTCGGCGGCGGCGGCATCACCACCTTCGGCACCGGGGGCGGCACGGGCTTGTCGGGCGTACTGGTCGGCCAGAGCAGCACGGTGAGCAGCACCACCACCACCAGGCCCGCCACCCCGAAGATCGCCAGCAACACTTTTTGGCTGCTGGAACGCGCCGTGACAGAGAATTCGTTGGCCTGATCGACCGTCGCGATGTCGTCGTCGGCGTCCTTGGGCGCGGGGCGCTTGATGGCCGACGGCGGCCCCCGGCGCGGCGGCGCGCGGGTGGAAGGCGCGGGAGGCGTGGGCTCCGAAGGCTGTGAGGGCTCCGAGCTTTCGCCAGAGTCTTCCATCAACGCGCCCTGCGTCGCCTCACCGGCAGAGACCACCGAGAGGTCGGGCAACGAATCGTACGAAGGCAGCGGAGGCGCAGGGCGTTGCAGCACGGCCGCCCGCACCGGGCGCGGCGGAGTCTTCACTGGGGGCCGCAGCGACGGCTTGAGCGGCTCCATGTTGTCGGACGAGTCGAGCCCAGCCATCGTGGGGAGCAGCGGGGCGAACACCTGCCCCACGGGAACGTCGCGGGCGCCCGACATCGACACCGCGGTCGGCGGCACGTCGCCTGCGCCCAGCAGCCGCTCGTCATCGATCTCCGCGGTCGACTGAAAGTCGCGCCGCCTGGGCGGCGGCTCGCGCGTCAGGGACGGCATCGGCGAGGTGAGCTCGGGGTCCCACGGGTTCGCGGCCGCGCTTACGGCTGACTTCACCTTCGGCCGATCGGAGCGCGTGGGCCCGGTGACCTCGGCCGCCAGCAGATCACCCGTCTGGCGCCGCCCCTCGGGAACGGAAGGTAAGTTGGCGCGCGCCGCGGGGATGGGGCGCGTCTCGTCCTGATCGAGGTGCGAGAACGGGCCGCCCTGGCGCTGCGTGCTGGTGTCGGTGTTGCTCTCTTCGGGGCTGGCGAGCGGGCGCGCGGGCTGGGCGGTGGGCGACTGCGCGTTGGGCGGAATGAAGATGCTGGTGCGTTCGCTGTCGTCACCGAACATGCGGCTGACGTAGCTCTCGGCGTCTTCCCGGGTGGTGGGCACCTCGTCGCGCAGGAAGATTTCGAGATCGAGGCGAACCTCTTCGGCCGTCTGGTAGCGAAGCTCGCGATCCTTCACCAGGCACTTGAGGATGATGTTCTCGAGCCCCGGCGGGAAGTCCTTGCGCACCCTGCTGGGCGGGTCGGGCTCTTCCATTCGAATGGCGTAGATCACCGCCTCGGTCGAGGTCCGGTAGAACGGGCTCTGACCGGTGGTCAGCTCATAGAGCATCGTGCCCAGCGCGAAGAGATCGGTGCGGTGATCGAGCGGCTCGGTCGTCAGCTGCTCGGGCGCCAGGTAGAGGAACTTGCCCTTGATCACGCCCGGCTTCGATCGCCCCATCCACGCGGTGGCCTTGGCGATGCCGAAGTCGACCAGCTTCACGCCGGCCCTGAAGCTGACCATCACGTTCTGGGGGCTGACGTCGCGGTGAATGATGCCCAGCGGCGTGCCCGAGGCATCGCGCGCGAAGTGAGCGTGGTGCAACCCCTCGCACAGCCGCGCCACCAACCACCCGCCCACGCCGGCGGGCACCACGCTGTGGCGTTCCTGTTCTTTCTGCAGCACCCGGCGCAGGTCGATGCCGTCGACCCATTCCATGGCGATGAAGGTCGAGTTCTCGAGGTGCCCCAGCTCGTACAGCTCGACGATGCTCGGGTGATGGAGCGAAGCGGCGATGCGCGCCTCGTCGAGGAACATGCGCACGAACTCCGCCTCCTCCGCGAGGTACGGGAGGATTCGCTTCAGCACCACCATGCGGTCGTTGCGCGTGTCCTTCGCGAGAAACAGCTCCGCCATGCCGCCGACGGCGAGCCGCTTGAGCAACAAGTACGAGCCGAAGGGGATCGCGCTCTGGGGACCGGACGTCGAGATGGGGCGCTCCGTCAATACGTGTAGAAGCCCTCGCCGGACTTCTTGCCGAGCTTACCCGCTCTCACCATTTTCTTGAGCAGTTGAGGGGGCCGGAAGGTGGGGCTGCCGGTCTCAGCGTAGAGGTATTCCGCGATGGCCAGGCGCACATCGAGGCCGACCAGGTCGCCCAATTCGAGCGGTCCCATGGGGTGCCCGTAGCCGAGCTTCATCGCCCGATCGATGTCGGCCGCGCTCGCCACGCCCTCCTCGAGCATGCGCGTGGCCTCGAGCCCCAGCGCCACCCCCAGCCGCGAGGAGGCGAACCCTGGCGAGTCCTTCACCACGATCAGCTCCTTCTTGATCGCCGCGCCGAACACCTTCACCGCCTCGATCGTCTCGTCGCTGGTCTGAAAGGCGCGCACCACCTCGAGCAGCTTCATCAGGTGCACGGGGTTGAAGAAGTGAAGCCCCACCACGCGGGAAGGGTTCGTCGCCACCGCGGCTAGCTCGGTGAGCGAGAGCGAGCTGGTGTTCGAAGCCAGGATCGCGTCGGGCGCGCACAGAGAGCACAGCCTGGTGAACAGCTCCTGCTTGAGGGCGAGCTTCTCGGGGATGGCCTCAATCACCAGCTGGCACCCTGCGAGAAGGTTCAGGCTGTCGGTGCAGGTGATTCGCCCCAGGCTTTCGTCGCGATCGGCCGTGGTCACCTTGCCCTTGCTGACCCCCACCTCCAGGTTCTGCTGGATCTTCGCCTTCCCTGCCTGGGCTGCCGCCAGGGTGACGTCGTAGAGCGTGACCTCGAAGCCGTTGAGCGCGGCCACGTGGGCGATGCCATGCCCCATGGTGCCGGCGCCCACGATGCCCACCTGATTGATCGATCGACTCATGAAGTGGGAAGGACTCAAGCTCAGCTATGGTGCGCGCGCCATGACGTTCGCGCTCCTGCTCACCCTCGCCCTCGCCGCCGATGACGCAGGCACCAGCAGCACCCGCCAGAGCTTGTTGCGCACCGCGAAGGTGACCCGCGCCGACGCATGCCCGAAAGCCGCCCTGTTGAGTGATGGCGTGGCCTCCACCGACGGTGACGTGTGGGACTCACCGCGAGCGGCGATCCTGGGAGCCAGCGGCGCCATCGAGTGGGACCTCGGTACCGTCGAGCCGATCGCCGCGATGCGCATTCAGGCCGACAACAACGATCGCTACCTCGTCACTGGCAGCCTCGATGGCACCAGCTGGTACCCCATCTGGGTCGCGCAGATCGTCGAACTGCCCGGCATTCAGACCCGCACCTCGCCTGACCTCACCGCGAAGGCGCGCTACCTGCGCCTGACCGCCGAGGGAGGCGACTCGATGTATTCGATCTCCGAGCTCGAGGTGTTCGACTCGGCCGCGGCGCTGACGGGCGCGCAGCTCGAGCGCATCGCGCCGCCACCCCCGCCCCCACCTGCTCCGGCGCCGCCGTTCGATACGGGCTGGTTGGTGGTGCTCGGGGTGACCGTCGCCGGGGTCGCGTATTTCCGCTGGGTGATCGCGCGCAATCGGCGGGCGGCGATGACGCCTCCGTCTCCTCCGGCGTAAGAGCTACTTGTTCATGAGGGCGTTTGCCTTCCGCCCTCACTTCTTCCGCTTCTCCAAAAACGCCGTCATGCGCGCGCGCTTCTCGGGCGAGTCGAACAACAACCCCTGGCCCAACCATTCCAACGG
>JAYVNA010000593.1:0-3794 GCA_043758715.1 Archangium sp. | reverse complement strand
CGGGCTGGCGGGAAGTGCGGGCCGCCGGCGTGAAGGAATCGACCGCCGAGTGGCCCGTGTGACGCCGCGCTGCCGTGGGCTTCGCCCGACCCGCCTTCCGGGCAGGGGCGGTCTTCGGAGCATGGCGAACGGGAGTGTGACGACGCGTACTGGCGCTGGTGACGGTCATGGGCGTTCCGATGATGAGGGGTTTGGTGAAGCGGGACAAAAAGATTATCGAAGGCGGCCCTCAGGAGTTCCCACGTCGGACGGACACCCACATGCCCTCCGGGGGCGGCTGCGGGCCTCATACCGGCCAGATGGCCCGGTCAGGCAAATCGCCTACCTTGCGCGAATGATCTGGAAACGCAGCTTCGGGCGTGAGGGTAGTTGGACATGGAACTTGCCGCCCCGCTTCGCGCCCTCCTGTTGTCGAACCACCAGCCCCTGGGAGTCGCGCTCGGCACCCCCCGCGCGAAGCTGACGCGGCCCGAATGGTTCAAGCCCCTGAGCACTGAGCAGTGGAGCTTCGCCACCGGCAACTTCGAAGGCGCCGAAGTCGTCTGGACGCTCGATCGCGGCATGTTGTCGGAAGCGCGCGCGGTGTTCTCGCCCCGCAACTCGGCCGGCAGCCAGCTGTTCGACGCCCTGATCGAGATGTTCAGCGCGGAGTTCGGCAAGGCCAAGCTGATGAAGCGCAGCGAAGAGCGCACCTGGGCCCTGAAGACCACCATCCCCAGCACGCTGTCGGTCAGCCGCCGCTCGGGTGGCAGCACCGGCCTCGTGATCGTGGTGCAGCTCGGCCTCGCCAAGGGCCAGAAGCTCATTCCGCCCAAGGTCGTCGAAGCAGACTGAAACCGCAGACGATTTTCTGCGACCCGCGGCCGGACCTCGTGTCTGAAGGACACCATGGAGCCGACCGCTTGCCCCACCGACGAGACGCTGACGCACTTCGCTGAAGGGCGCCTCTCGTCCACCGTCGCGGCTGAGCTGGGCGCGCACACCGAATCGTGCGCGAACTGCCGGCAGGTGGTGGGGTTGTTGATGCGCCTGAAGAGCTCGAGTGAGGGCCGCGTGCCTTCGCTCGCTGATCCGGGCGTGGCGGCGCCGTTGCTGCCCCTCGAAACCACCGTCGGTCGTTACGTGCTGCGCCGCTTCGTCGGAGCAGGCGCGATGGGCGTGGTGTTCGAAGCCGAAGATCCCGCGCTCAAGCGCCGGGTCGCAGTGAAGGTGATGCGCAGCGCCAGCTCGGAAAAAGCGCAGGCCTTGCTCCAGCGAGAGGCGCAGGTGATGGCGCAGCTCTCTCATCGCAACGTCGCCACCGTGTTCGACGTGGGCGTGTTCGAGGGACGCGCCTGGGTCGCGATGGAATTCATCGAGGGCCCGACCCTGCGCGAGTGGTTGCAGACGCCGCGTGAGGAGCCGGCCGTGTTGCAGCGGCTGCTCGACGCAGGCCGGGGGCTCTCGGCCGCGCACGCGGCGGGGGTGGTGCACCGCGACTTCAAGCCCGACAACGTGCTGGTCGAGAACGCGGCGGGGCATCGCACCGTGGTCACGGACTTCGGGCTCTCGCTGGGCAGCGCTCAAACGACGGCGCGCGCGGTGGTGGGCACGCCCGCGTACATGGCGCCCGAACAACGCGATGGCTTCGCTGATCCGCGCAGTGATCAATTCGGGTTCTGTGTCACGGCGGTCGAGGCCTTCACGGGGAAACGGCCCTTCGATGCGGGGAAAATCGACGCGGCGGTGGTGGCGTTGGTGCCGCGGCGCATTCGCCCCGCGCTCGCCCGGGGGCTCTCGCTCGATCCAAAGGAACGGTGGCCCTCGCTCGACGCGTTGCTCACCGCGCTCGCGCCGCCGCGGCGGGACCGGCAGGTGGCCGCGCTGGTGGCCGCCCTGAGCGTCGTGGCCCTCAGTGGCGTGGGGGTCACCAGTTGGCGGCGCGCGCACGTCTGCGATTCGGCCGGCGTCGCCGTGAGCGCGGTGTGGAACGCCGAGGCCCGTGCGGCCATCAGCAAGGCCTTCACCGCGACCGGGTTGCCCTTCGCTCCCGAGGGCGCCCACGCAGTCGCAGGCGAACTCGATCGCTGGGCGGCCGGCTGGACGGCTTCGGCCACCGGCATCTGCGAAGCGACTGAACTTCAGCACACGCAATCAGGCGAGCTGATGGACTTGCGCCGCGAGTGCCTCGACGAGCGCCTGCTCGAAGTGAAGGCGCTGATCACCGCGCTCGCGCAGGTCGACGCGAAGGGCGCGAACGCCGCGGCAGGGCAGGGGTTGCAGCTCACGTCGTTGTCCGTGTGCGACGACGAGCAGGCGTTGCGCGCGCCCATGCGAGCACCGCTCGATCCATCCACCGCGCAGAAGGTGAAGCAGGTGCGGGAGGCGCTGGCGACCGCGAGCGCGCTGCGGGTGACCGACCAATTCCCCGCCGCGAAGGCCGCGTTGGAACCCCTGGAACTCGCCGCCGGGAACGCGAAGTACCGCCCGCTCGAGGCTGACGTACTGGTTCAGGCGGGCATGCTGGCGTCCGAGGTCGAAGACTACCAGGGGGCCAGTGCGAAGCTGCAGCGCGCGCTGGTGGCAGCGCAAGCGGGTGGGCACGTGACGGCCGCGGCCCAGGCGTGGATCGCGCTCACCCTGCTCGACGGCGTGAAGCTCGGGCACCCCGCCGAGGGCCATCGCGCCGCCGAGCTGGCGAGCGCTGCTTCGGAGCGGCTCGGGCGCCCCGCGGTGCTCGAGGCGCCGCTCGCCACCAACCTGGGCACCTTGCTCGCCGAAGAGGGAAAGCACGAAGAGGCGAGGGCCTCGTACCAGGCTGCGCTGACCGCCTACCGTGCGCTCGACATCAACACCCTGACCCTGGCGCAGGCCCTCAACGCGGTGGGCGCCGAAGAGCGAAACCTGGGGCACGTGAAAGAAGCCCTCGCCCTGCACGAAGAAGCACTCGCGTTGGTGACGAGCCGGTATTCCGCCACGCACCCGGCCGTCGGGCCCATCACCAAGAACCTCGGCAACATCGAGCTCGAGGCGGGCCGCTTCGCCGAAGCGCTCGCCTGGTATGAGAAGTCGCTGGCCGTCGAGCGCGCTGCCTTCGGCGCCTCGTCGCTGCAGGTCGCCTCGACCCAGAGCAACATCGCCGCCTCGTTGCTGCGCCAGAGCAAGCTGAAGGAAGCCGAGCCGCTGCTGCGGGGCGCGCTCGAGATCACGGAAAAGAAACTCGGCCCCGAACATCCCTCGCTCTTCGGCCCGCTGAACAACCTGGCGGTGCTGCTCCGCTACACCGATCGCGCCGCCGAGGCCGAGGAGACGCTCCGCCGCGCGCTGGCGATCGCCGAGAAGACGTACGGGCCCATGCACGAAGAAGTGGCCACCACCTTGATCAACCTCGGCGACGTGCAGCTGAGCCGGAAAGACTTCGGGGGCTCGGTGAAGAGCTACGAGCGCGCCATCGTGGTGACCGAGAAGACCTCGGGTCCCAATCACAGCAACCTCGCCGACTGCTGGGGCGGGCTCGCGTTTCCGCTGATGGAATTGCACGAGTGGGCCAGGGCGCTCGAAGCGACCGACAAGGCGCAGGCCATCTACGCGAAGTCGCCGGGGCAGCCATACCCCGAGGGGCTGGTGCACTTCGCCCACGCGCGCGCCTTGTGGGAAGTGGTGCCGGCGCGCCGGCCCGAGGCGAAGAAGGAAGCCGCCCTGGCGAGGGCGAGCCTGGAAAAAGTCGGCGCGCAGCCCGAAGAGTTGGCGGAGATCGACGCCTGGCTGAAGCGGTGAACCGACCTCTGTCCCCCTCTCACCGCGGGCACCGCGGG
>JAYVNA010000592.1:0-3794 GCA_043758715.1 Archangium sp. | reverse complement strand
TCTGACAGAACACGTCATTGGGAAAACCGCGCGCCACCTCCAGCCCGAGCGCCCCGAGCACTGCCAGCGGCACCGAGAGAATGACGACGAACGGCAGGGTGAAGCTCTCGTACTGCGCTGCGAGAATGAGGAAGACGAACATCAACCCGAGCCCGAAGATCACGAGCGTCTGCCCACCGCTCTCCTTCTGCTCGAGCGAAATGCCAGTCCATTCCGTGCTCATGCCCTCGGGCAGGTTCTCGGCCGCGATCTTCTCCATCGCCGCCAGCGCTTCACCTGAGGCGACACCCGGAGCGGGCTGGCCGTTGATCTCCGCCGAGCGGAACAGGTTGTAGTGGCGAATGAGCTGCGCGCTGGTGGTCGGTGCGACGTGCACCAGCGAGTCGAGCGGGATCATGTCGCCTGAATCGCTGCGTACGTAGAAGGCCCCGATGTCCTGCGGGCTGTCGCGGAACTGCTGCTCGGCCTGTACGTACACGCGGTAGGTGCGGCTCGCGTAGTTGAAGTCGTTCACGTACGCGCTGCCCATGTAGATCTGCAGCGTGCTGAAGATCTGATCCATCGGCACCCCGAGCGACTTCGCCTTCTGCCGATCGACCTCGATGTCCAACAGCGGCGTGGCGGCGGTGAACGAGGTGAAGACGCCGCGCAGGTCCTGCTCTCCGGCGGCCTTGTTCACCAGGTTGTCGACGTTGATCGAGAGGTCGTCGAGCGTGCGGCTGCCCGAGACGTCTTCCACGATGAACTGAAAGCCACCGGCGGTGCCGACGCCTCGAATCGCGGGCGGCATGAAGGGCAACACGCGCGCTTCACCGATTTCACCGTAGGGCTTTCGCAGCCGCTCGATGATCGCGGCCACCGAGTGTTCCTTGCCCTCGCGCTGATCCCAGGGTTTGAGCATCGCGAACACCTGCGCGATGTTCGGGCCGCTGCCCTGCTGCGAGAAGCCGCCGATGGCGAACATGCCGGTGACCTCGGGCTGGGCCTGCAGAATCTTCTCGACCTTCTCGAGCACCTTCTCGGTCTGGGCCAGCGACATGCCCTCGGGCCCCTGGATGGTGCTGATGAGGTAGCCCTGGTCTTCGTCGGGAATGAAGCCCGTCGGCACCGCGCGGAAGGTGAGCACGGTGGCGGTGAGCGCGACCAGAAACGCGAGCAGCACCAGCATCGGGTGCTTGAGCAGCCGCCGCAGCAGCCCACCGTAGCGATCGCGCGCCCAGTCGAGCACCTCGTCGACCTTGCGGAAGCCGAACCACTTCTTGCCCCCGTGGTACCGCAGCAACTGGGCGCTGAGCGCCGGGGTGAGCGTGAGGGCGCAGAAGGTCGAGAGCGCGACCGAGGCGCTGATGGTGAGCGCGAACTGCCGGTAGATGGCGCCGGTGGTGCCGGGGAAGAGCGCGACCGGGGCGAAGACCGCGATCAACACGATGGAGATGGCGATCACCGCCGAGCTCACTTCCCTCATGCTCGCGCGGGCCGCGTCGGCCGGTGAGAGCTGCCGCTGCGTCATCAACCGTTCGATGTTTTCGATCACCACGATGGCGTCGTCGACCACCAGGCCGGTCGCCAGGGTGAGGCCGAAGAGCGTCAGGGTGTTGATGGAAAAGCCGAACGCCTTCACGAACGCGAAGGTGCCGATGAGCGAGACCGGCAAGGTCAGCGCGGTGATGAGCACGCTGCGCCACCCGTGCAGGAAGAAGAAGATCACCAGGATCACCAGCGCGATCGCCTCGATGAGCGTGCGCATCACCTCGTGAATCGAGGCGCGAACGGCGAGCGTGGTGTCGGTGGCCGGTCGGTACTCCAGGCCCGGCGGAAACTGCTTGGCGAGGCGATCCATTTCCTTGAGCACCGCGTCGCGCACGTCGAGGGCGTTGGCCGTGGGCAGTTGAAAGATGCCCAGCCCCACGCCCGTGCGGCCGCCGAAGCGCAGCAGCTGGTTGTAATTCTCCGCGCCCAGCTCCGTGCGCCCCACGTCCTTCACCCGGATCACCTCACCGTCGGGCGTGCGCTGAATGACGATGTTCGCGAACTCCTCGGGCTCGACCAGGCGGCCGCGGGCGCGAATGGCGATCTGGTAGGGCTGATCATCGCGCGAAGGGGGCGAGCCCACCTGCCCCGCCGCCACCTGAATGTTCTGTTCGGCCAGCGCGCGGGTGACGTCTTGCGCGGTGAGCTTGCGGCGGGCGAGCTCGGTGGGGTCGAGCCACATGCGCATCGAGAACTTTCGTTCTCCGAAGATGCGCACCTCGCCCACCCCCTTGATGCGCTTGAGCGCGTCGCGCAGGTTCACGTCGGCGTAGTTCGAGAGGAACTTGGCGTCGAAGCGCTCGTCGGGGCTGTAGAGGCCCATGCTCATCAGCAGCTGGCTGGAGGCCTTGTTCACCACGATGCCGGTCTGGTTCACCTGCGAAGGCAGGCGCGAGGCGGCCCGGGCCACCCGGTTCTGCACGTCGACGGTGGCGACCTCGATGTCGCGCGAGGCTTCGAAGGTGATGACGATGTTCGAGGTGCCGTCGTTGCCGCTCGACGAGGTCATGTAGCGCATGCCCTCGGCGCCATTGAGCTCCTGCTCGAGCGGAATGGTGACGGCGCTCTCGACGATGTCGGAGCTCGCACCCACGTAGGTGCTGGTGACCGTCACCTGCGGCGGCGCGAGGTCGGGGTACTGGGCGATCGGCAACGAGGGAATCGAGAGCGCGCCCGCGAGCGTGATGATGATCGAGCAGACGGCCGCGAAGATCGGCCGCTTGATGAAGAAGTCGGCGAACACGTCAGCGCCTCTCTGCCACGGAGGGCACCGGCCGCGGCTTGATGGGCGCTCCGTCTCGCAGCGCCTGCAGGGAAGAAACGGCGATGCGATCACCTTCCGACAGCCCCGCTTCCACCACGAAGTTCGCCGCGCCCAGGGGCCCGAGCGTCACCGGGCGCCGCGCCACCTGCGGCTGACCGTCTTTCTCCGTCACCGCGAACACGAAGGTCTGACCCGATTGCCGGGTCACCGCGAGCGCGGGCACCTGCAACGCCGGCCTCACGCCGTAGACCAGCCGCGTGCGCACCAGCTCATTGGGCCGCAGCCCCACGGTGTTCTTGAACACCGCCTTCACGTCGACCAGCTGGCTGCGCGCCTCCGCCTGGGGCGACACGAAGAACACCTCGCAACGAAGCAGCACGTCGCCGTCGTTCTTGAGCAGCTCCACTGGCATGCCCACCCGAACGTCACGCGCGCGCTCGGCAGGCACCGCCATGCTCACCTCGAGCACCTCGGCCTGGGCCACGCTGGTGAGCGGAGTCGAAGGGGTGACGTAATCACCGACGCGCACCAGCACGTCGCCCACCGTGCCGGCCACCGGCGCCGTCACCGCGTAGAACTGCAGCTGTACCCTGCGCTGGGAGACGGTGGCCGCGCTCGACTGCGCGGTGGCCTGGGCCGATTGCAACTGGGCCTGGGCGCGCTCCAGCTCCTGCGCGCTGACGAGGCCCTCCTGGTAGAGCGACTGCGTGCGGGCCAGCGTGCGCTCCGCGAGCTCGAGGCCCGAGCCGGCTGATTGCTGCTGCGCCCGGGCGCTCTCCAGCGCCGCGGTCTCCTGCCGGGCGTCGATCTCCAGCAGGCTCTGCCCTGCGTCCACCTGAGCGCCGGGCCGCACCAGAATGCGCCGCACGAAGCCGCCCACGAAGGGCTGCAGGGTGACGCTCTGCCGCGACAACAACGAGCCCAGAAATTCGCCGGTGTCCCGCACCTCGGTGGGCGTGACGGTCAACACGTCGACTTCCCGGGGCGGCGGTTTGGGCTT
>JAYVNA010000591.1:0-3801 GCA_043758715.1 Archangium sp. | reverse complement strand
GCAACACCCGCCGCACGATCGCGTTCGCCTGCGGAACCTTGAGCACGATGCAGAACACACCGTAGAGCGCGCAGTACACGCCGAGAATTCCGAGGCTCATGGGAATGCGCGGCAGCTCAGGCGGAGGCAAGACGGTGCCGCCCCACTCCGCCGTGGCCGCGGCCGCCACGCCGAACTTCGCGCCGAGCGCCACCTTCACCCCGAGCGCGATCAGGCCTGCGAGGATCGCGGCGGGCCAGACCTTGATCAATTGGTCACGCGTCGAGGGAAGTGATCCAAGTTCCATTCGCAGCCGGCGTTTCAACAAGAGCATCTCGACCCACGCGGTCACGCCCGTGGTGATCGTGATGAACACCGCACCGAGGTGCGCTGGAAGTCCCAGTTGCCCGGGAAGAATTCGCACCGCGTAGTACCCGAGCGCGATGCCCAGCGTGACGCGGGTGGCGGCGAAGATGAGCGGACGCCGGGTGTCCTTCAGCGCGTAGAACGCCGACGAATAGAGGCGGCCGGACGTCTGTGCCGAGAGCGCAACTCCCGAGCCGATCAACAAGTACCAGGTGAAGCGCGAGTCGGCCGCGGTGAACTTGCCGGACTCCAACAGCGCCGCTGCGATCAGATCGCCGAGGAACAAGAACGCCACCGCCGAGGGCACCACGAAGAACGACATGCGCTCGAGCCCGGCGCCGAGTCGTTCACCGATCGCCTTGGTGCGCTCGTCGTGCGACTTCATCGCGTCGGCGCTCATCTCGGGCAACTCCGCCGCCGAGATCGCCATGCCGAACAAGCTCACCGGCAACAACGCGATCGTCTGCGCGTACGTGAGCGCCGAGACCGCCCGCTCTGAAATGAACGACGCGTACGCGATGTCGACCCAGCTGCTCACCTGCACCACACCGCGCGCCATCACCGCGGGGAGGAACCCCTTCACCACCTGCCGCACCGCCGGCAACGCCAGCGAGGGCTTCGGAGAGAACCCGCCGAGCAGCTTGAGCACGTTGGGCAGCTGCACGATGAACTGCGCCACGCTGCCGAAGACCGAGCCCCACGCGGCCCACGTGACCACCACGGCCTGCTCCGTCCCAGGCGCGAGGAGCAGCGCTGTGATGATGCAGCCGTTCCACACCACCGGCGCCGAGTACGAGAGGAAGAACTTCTTGTGGCTGTTGAGGATGCCCAAGCACCACGCGCTCAGCACCAACACGCCCGTGCCGGGGAAGATCAACCGCACCAACCTGATCGTCAGCTCACGCGAAGGGCCTGAGTAGCCGGGCGCGATCACGTCGACCAGCAGCGGGGCCGCCAGCACCCCCAGGCCGACCATCACCCCGACGAGCAATGAGAGGAGACCGAAGACGGCGCCCGCAACTTTGCGCGCCTCTTCGTTGTCGTGCTTCGCCCGCAGCCCCGCGTAGACCGGAATGAAAGACGCGGAGAGCACGCCTTCTCCGAGCAGGTTCTGCAGCACGTTGGGAATGCGGGTGGCCGCTGCGAACGCCGCGGCTTCCAGGCCATTGCCCAGGAAATGCGCAAACAGTTTCTGACGAACGAGGCCCACCAGCCGCGACAACAGGATCCCCGCAGCCACGAGTGCGGCACTTCGACCACTGCGCGGGGGAGGCGGATTCACGGCTCGCGCACTGTAAGCGAGCATCGTGCCGAGTCGATTTTGGTCTGGCCCTCACCCCAACCTTCTCCCCCGAGGGGAGAGGGGGACAGGATCGTGGCTTGACCGGATTCCCCGCTCACGACAAACCACCCCCATGAGCCGCATCCTGGTCGTCGACGATGAAGCCAACCTCCGCAAGGTGCTCGCCGCGATCCTGCGCAAAGACGGCTACGAGGTCTCCGTCGCTGAAGACGGCGAACAGGCGATGGCTGAGTTCGAGAAGAATGGCGCCGACGTCATCATCAGCGATCTGGTGATGCCCAAGCTCGGCGGCATGGACATCCTCCACAAGGTGCGTGCGTCCCGCAGCGCGGTCCCGGTGATCATCATCACCGCCCACGGCACCGTCGACTCGGCCGTCGAAGCGATCAAGCTCGGCGCTTTCGACTACATCACCAAGCCCTTCGAGCACGCCGAGATCCGCGCGGTGGTCGCCAAGGCCGCCCGCACCCAGGAAGCGAACCAGGGGCACGTCGCCCCCGATGGCTCTGCCCGCAAGTCGATCATCGGCGGCGGCAACCACATGGAAGACCTCTTCAAGGTCATCGACAAGGTCGCCGACACCCCGTCGACCGTGTTGATCACCGGAGAGTCCGGCACCGGCAAAGAACTGGTCGCCACCGCGCTCCACCAGGGCAGCTCGCGCCGCGACAAGCCGCTGATCAAGATCAACTGCGCCGCCATTCCCAAAGACCTGATGGAGTCCGAGCTCTTCGGCTACGAGCGTGGCGCCTTCACCGGTGCCGTCTCGAGCAAGCCCGGCCGCTTCGAGCTCGCCGACGGCGGCACCCTCTTCCTCGATGAGATTGGCGAAGTGCCGATCGAAATGCAGGTCAAGCTGCTGCGCGTCCTCCAGGAAAGCGAGTTCGAGCGCGTCGGTGGCATCAAGACCACCCGGGTCGACGTGCGCCTGATCGCCGCGACGAACCGCGATCTCGAGAAGGAAACCGAGCAGGGCCGCTTCCGCAAAGACCTCTTCTACCGCCTCAACGTGGTGCCGATCGTGCTGCCGCCACTCCGAGCGCGTGCCGACGACATCCCGCAGCTCGTGGTGCACTTCATCGAGAAGTACAACAAGCGGCTCAACAAGAAGATCGAGAACATCTCCGACGAGGCGCTGGTGCTGCTGCAGGCCTGGCCCTGGCCCGGCAACATCCGCGAGTTGGAGAACCTGATGGAGCGCATCCTCCTCTTCGCCGATGGCCCGCGCATCGAGGTGAAGGACCTGCCCGAAGGCGTGCGCACCGGCATGTCGTCGGCGCCCTTATACTCGGCGGGTGCCACCCCGGCCCCCGGCGAGACTCCGCTCAAGGACTTCCTCAAGCAGAAGCAGGCGGAGATCGAGAAGAGCTTCATCGTGCAGGCCCTCGCGAAGACCGAAGGCAACGTCACCCGCGCCGCCAAGCTGCTGCAGATCAGCCGCAAGTCGCTGCAGACGAAGATGAAGGAGTTCGGCCTCCGCGACGAGGAACCCGCTGAAGACTGAGTTGCTCGAGGGTTTCCTGAGCGCGACGGCCGACGACTCCCCAGAGTCGATCGCGCTGCGAACGCTCACCCTGCACATGCTCGAGCACCTGGCGCCGAAGTTCTTCCAGGCCCGCGGCCTCGCGACAATTCAGCACGCCGCCCTCGAGCAGTGCGCGAGCGTGGAGTGTGTCTTCGACCCCCTCGATGAAGACCGCCTCGAGGCGGGCATCGACGCCTGGTACTGCCGTCACGTGAAGGGCCTCCCGCATCGCCCGCCCGACAGGGAACGCCTCCGACTCGCGTTGCAGACCTTCGCCGCTGACGACCGCGTCATCTACGCGTGGCTGCTGGGGCAACAGGCCGCCCGCTGCGGGCTCGAGGTCAGGGTGGTGGAAACGCCCCGGCACGTGTCCCTGGTGCACGAGGTGTATTGGCTGACGCACCTCGTGTTGCTCGAGAGCGACTACTTCGCCCGGCCGATCCAGAGAGACGATTGGGCCGACGCGTTGGAGAAGCTGGTGCCCTGGCTCCTCGTGAATCCCCACGCAGACCTCGCGGGCGAGGTCGCCTTCTGCCTGCGGTTTCTCGGCCGTGACGCCCGGGCCCTTTTTCCGATCTTCGCGCCCGTGAGCGAGAGCCGGACAAATCACGAAATGGCAACTGCCCTG
>JAYVNA010000590.1:0-3802 GCA_043758715.1 Archangium sp. | reverse complement strand
ATCAACAAGCCGGCGAAGGCCGAGGAGGCGTCGATCGAACGAGTTGCAGTCTAAATTCTGAAGGACGTTGTCTCATTCACGTTGACAGGTTCCGCTGTTCCTTTTCGTCTACGAACTCGAGCGGTGCTTCAAAGGTGAGCCGTCTTTCCAGTACATCCTAACAACGACGACGCCGCCGCCGGCCAGGCTCGGGAGTGCGCCTTGGCTTCGGCTCCAACTCGCCGGCGTGCCTGCAGGGGAGCGGTTCTTGAGGCGCGACCTATGAGGATGCAAGGACCCGGGTGAAAGAGAGGAACTGGAAACTGGACTCGGAGAACGAGCGAAACAACGGCCGACGCGATTCACAGGGAGGGTAGGGCATGGGCTTCTTCAGCGAACTCTTCGGCAAGCGCACGCAACCCGGCATCGGCGCCATCGATGTCGACAACTTCGACAGCCTCAACACGGAGGTGGGTCGCCCCGCTGGCGACGGTGTGATGACTGCCTACGCGCAGCTCATCACGGGGCTCGCTGAGCAGACCACCATCCTCAACGAGGTTGGGTTCCGCTCGTATGTAGTTGCGAGGCACGGAGGCCAGGTAGAGGGAGGCGCGGAGTTGCTTCGACGTGTGGGCAAGAAAGGGTTCGCGCTCTGCCGCCCGTACTCATCGGGCGATGAGTTCATCCTCCATCACCAGGACGACACGAAGGTGATCACGCTGCTCTCGAAGGTGGTCGGGGTGGCCGAGCAGCTCCGGGTACCTCTCCCCAATGCCGAGGGAGCCGTCACTCGGGTGCTCCACGGTCTTCCTCTCTCGACAGGCTTCGGCCCGACTTGGAAGGATGCGTGGACTGCGCTTCTCGCTGGCCGAAAGGCACGCGGCGAACGAGCCAGCATGAAGGACCGGATCAGAGCTGCCACCGTCGAGGAGACGCTTCTCCGCGACTCGCCACAGGTCGACGCTCAGACTGGCCTGCCCACCACCATGGATGTGCTCACCGAGCAGACGCCCGGCGGTCTGATTCCGATCCTCATGTGGGGGCCGGTTGAGGTCCGCCGCCCCGGGTGGACGGCCGAGCATGAGGAGCGCATGCGTTGGGCCATCGCCAGGCACGTCACCTCTAAGGGCATCACCGACGCTGCGCGCATCGTCGAGATCGTGAAAGAAGTGGGCCAACTGCGCGACAGCGCCTGGAGTGCGGTCGGGGCTTCCATCATGGCCAGACAAGCGGGGGCCAAGCGGTGAGTCAGACCGAGTTCCTTCGAGGCCGCGAGGTTTGGATCCGCATCCAGAAGACCGTTGGTAAGGCGACCCGCTCGCGCGCTGCGGTCGCTTATCTGGGCCGAAATGGCAGCGAACTCCTTCCGCTCAAGAGGGGCGACACGCTTGTCGTGGACATGAGCCTCGGCGCAGTCGGCCAGGGCGTCACCGATCCCAAAGAGGTCCGCAAGTTCATGCGCAGGGGCGTTCTGGTCGCCAGCCGCTCCGACCTTCACGCCAAGGTCGTGATCGCAGACGGGCTTCTCTTCACGGGGTCGATGAACGCCTCCATGAACTCCGCGAACTGGCTCGCTGAGGCAGCGATCGTCACCTCGGATCGGAAAGCCGTCGCAGCAGCGCGCAAGACGATCGATGGATGGGCCGCCGAACCCGTTCTGCCACTTCAACTCAAGGAGGCGATCGCTGCTTACCGTCCACCGCAGTTCAAGGCGGCGAAGACGATACGCCGACGACGCGGGCGTGTTCCTGGCTCTGGCCCGATGCTGTGGATTGTCGGAGGGCTCACCTATGGCGACGTTCCGAAGGAGGAGGAGGCTCGCGCTGAGCAGACCGAGAAGGCGGCGATGAGGGGAAAACGTCTGCGCAAGGGGACGACCCGTTCATGGATGAACTTCGCCCAGAGCGGGCGTTTCGTTCGTAGCGTCCGCGGCGGCGACTGGGTCATCGCCATAGTCGACGGCCGAGCCGAGGCACCCGCACGCGTTAAGGCAAGCGCCAGTTACCCGCGGGGCCAAGGTCTCCGCCGCTATCTTGTGATCACAGAGGAGAGAGATGATGTGCCGACGGAGTCGTTCGCAGCATTTCGTCGAGCGGCGAAGCGGTCGGCTGGGTTGTCGGTCACCGCACGCACGCGCCTGATCAGCGGGCATGAGGCTGAGGGGCTGCTGAACTGTTGGTCTCCCAAGACTTGGCGGCCTCTCAAGAAGTACTTCGGGTCCTGACGATGAACACGACCAACGCCACGTTGCTCGAGAAGATGGCTCTCGACACAGGCTTCGATCGCGAGCTTCCGCGCGAAGGTGACTGGCAGCGCTTCGCGAGCTCCCACACCGCGATGATGCTCGGCCTCACCGCGCTCGGCGGTCAACTCTTCCTCGCTTCGTTTTCTCAGCAGAAGGTGCTCAAGGCACTGACCGACGTCGGCACGCTGTTCACCAATCCGCTCCCCACCGGCATGGTCGGCGCCCGCGCAGTCACCTCTCTCGATGCCCTCCACCAGCTCGTAAAGCGCGCGTTCAGCCTGTCGCGCACGCTGCCTGACGAGCTGCTCCATCAGTTCGAAGCGGCAGCCTCCGCGCTCCCGCGCGCGACCGAGGCGGAGCGACTCGTCGTTCAACGCGTCGGGCAAGACGTCTTCCGCAAGGGACTGCTCGAGTACTGGGACGGGCGGTGCGCGATCACCGGGCTGGCCGTGCCCGAGCTCCTGCGCGCAAGCCACATCAAGCCATGGGCTGATTGCGCGACCGATGCCGAGCGCCTCGACGTGTTCAACGGGCTTCTTCTCGCACCCCACCTCGATGCGGCCTTCGATCTCGGCTTCATCACAGTGGAAGACGACGGCGCGCTGTCGGTTTGGGATGCACTCGGCACCGAGCCTCGTCGGCTGCTGGGCCTCTCTTCACCGGTCCGCGTCCACGGTCTTACTCCCCAGCACCGAACATACCTCCCGTGGCATCGCGAGAAGCTGTTCGGGAAGTTGAAGCTCTCCCACCCCAAAGGCATTCCATGAGTGACACCAACGATGTGGTGAGGCGGGAGCTCTTCGAACGAATTGACGAGAACGAGCGAAGCAAGCTCTCCCTCAAGATCAAGACGCTAATGGAGCGCTTTGGCTTTGCGGCGAGCACGCGTGTTCGTCAGCAATCGCTCGATTCAGTTCTCGCCGAACTGGAGAAGTGGGGCATCGACTACGACTTCCCGTCTGAAACGACATCAGCGAACGACTACATCACGCTGTCGAGAGGCGTTCGGCCCCGGGCAGCTCGAGCTCCGGTGACTCCTGTTGCGACGCCGCCGCCCCGACCGCTCGCGGAGGCCAGGCGCGTTGGTCTCGACCCGCTCACGTTCGCCTTCACCTTCGACGACGAACGATTCGGCCACTCGTTTCAGGATCTCTTTGCGACCGTCTGGGCGGTGGAGCCTGTCTGCCTTGTCGTCGAGGCGCCTGAGGAGTTCTTCACCCTGGCCGCCGGAGTGCTCGGTGCAGTCATGAGGAGACGCGCAAGAATGTTCGGTGACGCGATGCTCCCCAGCGCGCCGGTGGTGTTGCCGCTGGAAGACCTCCGTCGTCGAATGGGGCGCGGTGATGCGGTTTCAGCCGCAGAGTTCTTCCCGACGTCGGGCGCGGTCTACTTGATCAGGGACCAGGAGGATGACGCACAGATTGACGAAGTCGCCGCATTCGTCCGCGAGGCATTGATCCCGCACACCTACCGAGTGAGGGCAAATCACGCCGACACTGCGGCGGCCATCCAGGCGAATCGGGAGCGCTCCGATGACGTGCTGGCGTGGTTACGCGCTTTCTCTGGCGCGTCCACGAT
>JAYVNA010000589.1:0-11672 GCA_043758715.1 Archangium sp. | reverse complement strand
AGCGCAAAGGCTTCCGCACCGAGGGCCTGCTGATCATCAAGAACGGCGCCATCGTGTACGAGCGTTACGCGCACGGCTTCGACGAGACCAAGCGGCACATCTCGTGGAGCGTGGCCAAGAGCTTTTCCAGCGCGCTGGTGGGCGTCGCGGTGCAGCAAGGCGCGCTCAAGCTCGAGGACACCATCTGCACCTCCCTGCCGGAGTACCAGGGCACCGACAAGTGCGCGATCACCGTCAAAGACGCGATCACCTTCGCCACCGCGCTCGGCTGGCAGGAAGAATACGAAAACGCGAGCTACCAGGTGTCTTCGGTGATCTCGATGCTGTTCGGCTCGGGCCACCGCGATCAGCTCAAGCACATTCTGACCCACAAGCTGGTGGCCGAGCCCGGCAAGCGCTGGAGCTATTCCACCGGTGACGCCGAGCTCGCCTCGGCCGTCGCCAAGCGGGCGCTCGCCAAGCGCAACGGCGAAGACGGGTTCTACAAGCTGATGCTCGACAAGATCGGCATGGGCGGCGCGGTGTTCGAGGAAGACGGCAAGGGCACGCCGCTGGGCGGCTCGATGGTGTTCGCCACGGTGCGCGACTACGCGAAGTTCGGCTTCCTTTTCCTCAACGACGGCTGCTGGGGCGGCGAGCGCCTGTTGCCCGAAGGTTGGGTGAAGGACAGCACCACCGCCTCTGACGTGTTCAACAACTCGGCGCCCGACGACGAAACCACGCCTTCCGGCTACGCATGGTGGCTCAACCAGCCTTCGCTGCCGCGCAACAAGCCGCGCCCCTGGCCGGACACCCCCGACGACACCTACGCGGCCCTGGGCCACTGGGGTCAGCGCATCATCGTGGTGCCTTCGGAAGACATCATCGTGGTGCGGGTGGGCGATGACCGCGACGGCAGTATCGACGTGAATGACTTGATGAAGTTCAGCCTGGCGGTGGCGCGATGAGAACGATGCTCCTGATGCTGGCGCTCGGGTGCCTGGCGGGCTGCGCTGATGAGAACGCGACCCCGCGCACGTTCGACAACAACGACCTCGAGCTGGCCGTGGGCAATTCCGCGCGCATGGGCTGCAGCTGCATGTTCGTGATGCACATGGACGAGGCGTATTGCCGTGCGTGGATCAAGGCGTCGCCCGACGTGGCGAAGGTCAACTTCGACGTGAGCAACAAGCGCGTCGAATCGTCGGCCTTCATCAGCTGGGCGGCCACCGCGCACTTCGTCGACGAGAAGCGCGGGTGCGTGCTGGAGTAGTGGTTTCCCTGAAGCGGTAGCGACGCAGCACCCCGAGGTGCACCATGGCTACCGACAGTGCGGTCACGCAGCGTGCCTTTCTCACCGGAGCGCGGCTCAAGCTGAGCCGCCTGCAGCTCGACGGCGACCTCGATCGGCTCTACCGGCAGGTCGCTGAGATTTCTTCGCAGGCGCTCAACGTCGAGCGCGTGGGCGTGTGGCTGTTCGACGGGCGCGGGGAAGCGCTGCACTGCAAGCTGCTCTTCGACACCCGCGGTGATGGCCCGCCGCCGCCGCTGCTGATGGCCAAGCACCCGGAGTACCTCAACGCCATTCGCGAGCGCCGCTACGTGGCCTCGAACGACGCGCGCACCCAGTCGAACACCCGCGAGCTGGGCGAGTACCTCGACACCTGGCACATCACCTCGCTGCTCGACGCCGCGCTGTACCGCAACGGCCAGGTGGTCGGCATCGTCTGCCACGAGCACGTGGGGCCGCAGCGGGAATGGAAGCGCGAGGAGTGCCAGTTCGCCGCCACCGTCGCCGACCTGCTCTCGTATTTTCTGGAAGTGAATGATCGCCTGGCGGCCGAGGCGCAGTCACACGCCCTGCAGCTCAAGCTCAAAGACGCGCACCGCCTCGACGCGCTCGGGCGCATGGCGGCGGGAGTGGCGCACGACCTGAACAACCTGCTCGGCGTCATCACCAACGGCATCGCGGTGCTCCAGCGCGGCGGCGGTCTCGATGTGCTCGGTGAGATGGAAGACTCGGCTCGCCACGCCGCCACGCTCGTGGGCCAGTTGATGTCGCTGGGCCGCAACAAGACGCCGGTAGCGCAGAAACAACAGCTCGACCCGGTGATGGCCGATCTCGAGCGGTTGATCGCCGCGCAGGCGAGGCCTGGCGTGCAGGTGGTGTTCGATATCGAGAAGGGGCTCCAGATCTGGGCCGAGGCGGCGCAACTGCAGCAGGTGTTGTTCAACCTGGTCTCGAATGCGCAGCAGGCGATGCGCAAGGGGGTGGTGGCGGTGAAGGCCCGCGCCAAGAAGGGCGGGGTGGTGTTCGAGGTGATCGACACGGGTGAAGGCATTCCTCCAGAGAACCTGGAGCGCCTGTTCGACCCGTTCTTCACCACCCGCGCCGAGGGCCACGGGATCGGGCTCGCGGTGGTGCAGCAGTTGGTGAAGCAGCACGGCGGCGAGGTGACGGTCAGCTCGACGGTCGGTGATGGGTCGACGTTCCGGGTGTGGTGGCCCTCGGAAGTCTGACATGGAGGGCAACACATGAAGTCGTGGCTGTCTCAAGTTCTCCGATGTCCCCGCTGCGGAAGCGCGCTCGAGCTCGCCGCCCAGCTCGCGCGGTGTGCCGCGTGTGGCCCGTACCCGATCCTCGGCGGAGTGCCGGTGTTGGTGGCCGACCCTTCCGGCTACTGCGCGCGCTTTCACGACGCGATCCTGGCGACGCTCGCGGAACAGGGGCTGGCTGATCGCGAATCGGTCGCCGTGGTCGAGGCCTTCGCGGAAGGACGCAGCGATTCACCGGAAGTGTTCGGCGACGACTGGACCTCGCACGAAGCCTCAGGCAGCGAAGCGCCGGTGCCGGTAAAGGGCGCGGCCACGCGTGCGCTCAAGTCGCTCCTCGACGTCGCGCGAGAAGACGGCCCTGCGCGGTGGCTCGAGCGGAACATGCAGCCGGTGAAGCTCGCGCTGGAGATCGGTTGTGGTGCCGGTGAGCGCTCCGAAGTGATCGCGAAGCACGCGCAGCGCCTGCTGGTCGGCGATCTTTCACTTCGCGCGGTGTTCCAGGCGCGAGCGCGGGCCTCGCGAGAAGACGCCGACGTCGAAGGCGTGGTGATGAACGCCGAGGCGCTGCCGGTGCGTCACGGGGCCCTCGACCTGCTCGTCGCGGAACACGTGGTCGATCTGCTCGACGAACCGTTCGAGTTCTTCGCGCGCGCGCGGAAGGTCCTGAGCAAGAAGGGCAAGCTCCTGGTCACCACGCCGGAACCATCGCTGGGCTTCGGCGAAGACGACGCAGTGGAACAGCTGGCGGTGCGCGCGAAATTCCGGGTGAAGGAGCGGCGCGATGGCCTGCCGTGGCTGCGCATCAACTCCTCGCGCTTCGTCGAGTGCTACCTCGTGCAGGCCCTCGCCCTGGCCCCGTGAATCAGGCGTCAACGAACCTCTCGGCTTCCCAGCCCGCCTTGAGGCGCGAGCGTGTCGCGCTCGCCATCGCTCTCGACCATCGTGCACTCCCAATCGAAGGGCCTTGGTCGAACGACGCGAGCAGGCCTCCACGCGTCTCGCGACGAGCCCTCAAGCGAGTGCGATTTCGAAGCCGGTCCGTCCGGGCTGAAACTGCGTGCGGCTCAGCCGGGCGGGCGTCACCCCGAACAAGGTGAACCCGAGCTTCTGCACTCGGAAGCCCTTCAGCGCGGGAGCGAGCGGATCGTTCTCATCGAGTTCGAAGGTGAAGAAGTGAAAACCCTTCGGTTGCAGCCGCGCATACGCGTGCTCGAGCAACGCACGGAACGTCGAAGGTGATTGGTCCTTCACCCACAGGTTCGTCAGGTAGGCATACCGGAACTCACCACCCGGGTCCGGCAGCTTCGGCCACCGCGCGATCGACGCCGCGAGGTTGAACCCGCGCTTGACCCACTTCATCGACCCTTCGTACGCGTGTACCCGGTAGCGCTTCACCCTCGAGGGATCCCACAGTGTGGTGAACCCGAGCAGTCCGCCGTTGGAGTCCTCCGCGACCAGCGTGTCTTCGAGTGAAAAACCCGGCCACTTCGCCAGCCGCCGCTCGAGCTCACCCTGGTCGTACCGGTACCCGAACGCGCGCCGTTGGTGCTCGGCCGCCAACACCTCGGTGAGCCGTGGCACGTCAGCCGACGTCGCGCTCCGCACCCGCACCGAAGAAGACGGAGTTCGTTTGCGCGTCAGCTGTACCGACACGGCGTCGAACGCGTGCAACTGCTGGTAGTACGGCTGGTTCACCCGCTTCGCCTTGCGCCTGGTGAGCGCGTTCATCGCGGCGCGATTCGAGGTGAGGATCGCCGTGTAATACGCGGTGCAGCCGGTGCGCTCACACAGCACGTCGAAGAAGTCGCCGAAGAATCGCCCGAAGGTCCGCGCCCGATCGAAGCGGATGCGCAGATCACCGAGGTACCCCACGCGGGCCGGCGCGCCGTCGAGCCAGCCTTCCCGAATGAGCGCGGTCGCCATGCCCACCAGGCCGCCTTCCCCGTCATCGCCGACGTAGGTGTACGGCTCGACCCCCTGCATCGCGTACAGCGAAAAGAAGTCGGGCTCGCGCTGGGTCGAGAGCACCAGTTCTCCGCGCATCGGCACTGCACTGAACAGCTCGAGGCAGCCACGGTTATCAGCCGAAGTGGCCAGGCGCGGGGTGACGTCGGAAGGCACGTAGGCACGCTACCTCACTCGGTTAAGGTCGCTTGCGTGACGTCTCGCGGGAACGCGCACCGCACCATTTCCACCACGCTGCTGCGCAAGCGGGGCTTCTTCCGGCCGAGCCGCGGGCTGCAGGCGCGGGTGCGTCGGGTCGCTTCGCTCACCACCGTCGAGCTCGACACCATGTGGACGCTCTTCCACGGCGCCTACGCGGGCGCCACGCGCGAGGCCTTCACCCGCGACCTCTCAGAGAAGCACCACGTCATCGTGCTCAAAGATGAACACCGGGTGGTGCAGGGCTTCTCGACGCTCTTGCGGCTGCAGGTGGAAGGCGCGCTGGTCGTCTTCTCGGGCGACACCATCGTGACCCCGGGGTTCTGGGGGCAGACCGCGTTGCAGCGCGCGTTCATCTGGTACCTGATGACCCAGCGTCACGCGCAGCCCGGCCGCGCGGTGTACTGGTTCCTGATCACCAAGGGCTACCGCACCTACCTGCTCATCTCGCGCTACTTCCCTCATCATTGGCCCCGTCACGACGCGCCGCTCCCGCCCGCGCAGGCGACGCTGCTCGACACCTTGTGCCGGTCGAAGTTCGGCGCTGCCTGGGACCCCACGGCGGGGTTGCTGCGGTACGCGGGCGGCGACGCGGTGAGGCTCGCTGACGAGCTGGCGCACGTGCCCAGGCGCCTCGACACCGATCCCGACGTGCAATTTTTTCTGCAGAAGAACCCACGCTGGGCCGAAGGAGACGAGCTGTGTTGTCTCGCGCTCGCCGATGACGACTTCGTCGAGAAGACGACCCGCATCTTCCTGTAAGTCACTCCCGTGAAGGTCACGGCCCTCAACCTCGCCTGGGCAGTCGCACGACGAGCGTCCGTGCGCCGTTTTCGCGAAGCGCTGCAGCACCCGGCGCGCGCGCAGGAGCGCTGGCTCTCGGTCTTCCTCCGCGCCAACGAGCACACGGCCTTCGGGCGGGCACGCGGGTACGCCACCATCACCTCGGTCGCGCAGTTCCAGCAGCGCGTGCCGGTCTCGACCTTCGAAGACTTCGCGCCGTGGATCGAGCGGCTCGAGGGCGGTGAGCGCGAGGTGCTGACGAGCGAGCCGGTGCTGATGCTCGAGCGCACTTCCGGCAGCGTCGCGGGCCCCAAGCACATTCCGTACACCGCGGGCCTGCTGAGCGACTTCGGCGCCGCCACCGGACCCTGGCTCGACGATCTGACCCGCGCGTTCCCCCGGTTGCTGGGCCTCAAGCACTACTGGAGCCTCTCGCCTGCCAGCCGCGATCCCGAGGTGACGCGCGGTGGGCTTCGCATCGGGCTCGAAGACGACACCGAATATTTTGACGCGGCGACCCGCTTCGCCATGAAGCGGCTCTTCGCGGTCGATGGCTCGGTGGGGCGCATTCGCGACGTCGACGTGTGGCGCGCGCGCACGCTCGAGCAGCTGATCGCTACCGAAGACCTCGGGTTCATCTCGGTGTGGAACCCCTCGTTCCTCACCCTGCTGATGCAGGACCTGGTCGCGCGCTGGCCGACCTACGTCTCCCCGTTGCCCCCGAAGCGCCGGGCGGCGATCGAAGATCGAATGCACCAAGCCGGCGCGTTCGTGGGCGAAGCCATCTGGCCGAAGCTGCAGGTCATCAGCTGCTGGACCGACGCGTGGGCGAGCCAGGCGCTGCCCGGCTTGAGAAAATATTTCCCCACCACCCCGGTGCAGGGAAAGGGGCTGCTCGCGACCGAGGGCGTGGTGTCGGTGCCGCTCTGGGGGGTGCCCGCGCCCGTCGCCGCGGTGGCGAGTCACTTCCTCGAATTTCAATCGCTCGACGACGATCGCGTGCACGCCGTTCACGAGTTGAGAGAGGGCGCGGCGTATGCCCCGGTGCTCACCACCCGCGGTGGGCTCGCGCGCTATCGGCTCTCGGACCAGGTGCGTTGTGTCGGCCATCACCAGCGCGCGCCGCTGCTGCGCTTCGAGGGACGCATCGATCGCGGTAGCGATCTGCGCGGCGAGAAGTTGAACGCCACCTTCGTCGAGGCGGCGGTGAAGAAGACCCTGGCGGGGCACCCGGCGGCGTTCGCGCTGGTGGCTCCGGATCTCTCCGTCGAGCCACCGAGGTACGTGGTGTACGTCGAAGGCGCGCAGGACCCCGAGCGGCTCGCTTCCGAGTTGGAGCAGCGCCTGGGTGAAGCGTTGCACTACCGCTACGCGCGTGAGCTCGGGCAGCTGGGGCCGCTCACCGCGCGCACCGTCACCGACGGCGAGCAGCGCTTCCTCAAGGAACTGGTGCGTCGTGGCCAACGCCTGGGCGACATCAAGCCCAGCGCCTTCGACCCCCAGCCTCTCTGGAACGATGTCTTTCGCTGAAGGGAATAGAGTTCGCGACGATGGCTGCCCTCCCTGAATTTCAGACGAGCTCGTCGTACGTCGCCGGTCTCGCCAAAGCGCTCACCCAGCTGGGCCGCCTCGAGGCCGTCATCGCCCGGGCGCCCGCCGAGGCTGCGTCGATGCTCAAAGATCCGCACGCCCAACGGTGGTGGGGCGCGGTCGAATCGATGCAGATGGTCAGTGCGATCGCTGCGGAAGGCGGGGCTGCGCTGGTGCGCGAAGTCGGCAGGCGCGCCGTGGCCGAGTCGCTCTCGCCCATCCTGCGGCCCCTGGTCAGCGTACTGGTCGCCATCGCGGGGCCCTCCCCGGCGGCGCTGTTGTCACGCTGGTCACAGCTCACTCAGGCTGCCGTGAGGAACGTGCATTGCGAGTGGAAGTCCACCGGGCCCACCTCGGGCACGCTCGACGTCACCTACTCGCGCGACGTGCCTGCCGAATACACCGAGCTGTGGGATGGCGGGTTCGCGTTCGTCTACGAGACCACCCGGACGAAGGGCGAGCCGACCAGGTCGACGCATGAAGGCGGGCACCTTCACTTCGAGCTCAGCTGGACCTGAACTCGGGTCGTGTCGTCACGAGCGCGAGTGTCTCGGAAGTCTGCTTGGCTGCGCCCGTGCAGATTGAACGGATCGCAATGCGCGCACCCGACGGCGCGAGGTCGGAAGCGCGGCTTTTCGGGGCGGAGCGGAAGGGCCCTGGGTTGTTGGTGCTCCCGGCGATGGGCGTCAACGCGCGTGCGTACGATCGGCTCGCGGAAGCGCTCGCGGGTGCGGGTATCCCCACCCTCGTGGCGGAGCTTCGCGGCGGTGACACCTCTTCGGTGCGAGCGAGGCCTGGCATCGACTACGGCTACGCCGACCTGCTCAACGACATGGTGCAGCACGTGGAGCTCTTGCGTGAGCAGATCACCGGGCCGGTGAACCTGTTGGGCCATTCACTCGGCGGCCACCTCGGCACCATCGGGCTCGCGCGGTGGTTCGAGCCCGGCGCGAAGTTGATCGTGATCGCCTCGGGCACCGTGCACCACACCGTGTGGGGCGGGCTTCGCGGACTCGGAGTCCTCGCGGGTTCTCAGCTCGCGCAGGTCGTCGCGCGTGGCCTCGGTTTCTACCCGGGACATCGCCTCGGCTTTGGAGGTCTGCAGGGAAAGAGCCTGATGATCGAATGGTCGAACGCCGCGCGCACTGGCGCCTTCGCCACGCACCGCGGTGACTCGCTCGAGCATCGACTCGACGAGCTCGCGCCCGAGGTGCTCGCGATTCACGTGCAGGGCGACACCATGGCGCCGCGGGTCACCACCGAGGCGCTCTTGCGCAAGGTGAAGCACGCGAAGGTCGAGTGGGTGAACGTGATGCCGCCCGCTCAACCGCGAAAGATGAACCCTCACTTTCGCTGGCTCAAAGATCCTTCCGCGGCGGTAAAGGAAATCGTGCGTTTCCTCGGCACCTGAGCGGGCCGGTCACTTCAGCTTGGCAATGATCTGGTGTGCCAGCTCGAGCGCAGGCAGAACCGCTTTGTCTTTCGTGCGATTTGCTGCGTGCTTGCTGGCGATGATCCGGTCGAGCGGCAGGACACGAAGCGCAACACCGTCGAGCGTCAGTTCCGTCGCCGCCTGGTATTCCTGAGCGAAGTCCGGCAAGCCCGACATGGTCATCACGACGTCGAAGCGCTCGCCCATTCCGCCCAGAAGCGGAGGCGCCGCGCGAGTCCCCCAAAATCCACCGGCCCGTCGAGCGGCTTCACCAATCCGAGGGTCATCGAGGTTGCGGAACCAGAGATCGATGTTTTCGGTTGCCCCGCGGGCGCCCTGAAGGAGTGCGGCGCTCATCCCCACGAGCAGGAATTCGACCCCGAGTTCCGAGAGTGCACCGAGAAACGCTCTCTCGCCTTCAGTCAGCGATGCGGCGTCGAAGGCGGCCATGCGCGAGCCCTATTCTGAGTCGCTCAGAAGGCGAACGAGCGAGTTGCTGCAGTTGATGAAAAACGTCGCCAGCGTCGAGGTCCAGCTCATTTGCCAACACATCGGCCTTTGCCCGGAGATCCAGCAAGGCGCGCGCTTGCGCACGATGCTCAGGTGAAAGCGATTCCAGCTCCTGCTCCAGGCTCTCCACACCCGGTACTCTACCACCTGAACAAGCCGACTCACTCCCCCGCCCTTCAGGGAGCCGTCACTTCCCGTACAGAAAACGCAGCTCATCCATCTGGCTCTCGATCAAGTCCGGCACCGAGCGCGTGAACGTATCGAGCCGAATGAGCGCGTTCACGTTCGCGTCCTTCACGATCGCGCCCCTCAGCCGAGTGGCGAACGCGCGGTTCACCTGGCTCGCCGCCTGGTAGCTCTCGGACAACTTCGTGAGCGTCCAATCAGGCGCGCCACCGTCCTGCGCCACCAGGTACTGCCCCAACAGGTACATCGAGGTCGCGCGCGCGATTGTCTCGAGCTCTGAAGCGAAGGGCAGGTGAAAGCGCACCATCGGCCGCATCGGCGCGAGCACGGGGCAGCCGCTGGTCGCCATGTACACGCCCAGCATCGAGCTGAGCGCCTGCTGCACCGCGACGTCCTTCTGCTCGTACGTGCGCTCGGGCACGGTGACGCGCGCCGAGACCCGCTCGTACGAAAAGATGTCCGCGAAGTGCGAGACCACGTCCGTCAGGCTCAACGCCGCGGGGCACGACTCGCCCTTCAGCGGGCAGTTCGGGCACTTCGAGAACGACAACTTCGTCCACGGAGGCGCGGGGTCCGGCGGCGCTGCCACGTTGAGCAGCGTCTTCGGGTCGAGCTTGACGACGAAGGTCGAGGTCTCCGCGGCGCCCCCACCCGGCACCGGGTGGGAGAACTCGTAGCGGATCTCGAAGACCTCGTTCTGGTTCATGTCTTCAGCGCTTCACCGAATACACGAACGTCGCCTTGGGAGCGCGCAGCCAGCGCTCGGCGATGCTCAGGCGCAGCGCCGACCACTCATCTTTGGCGTCGACGAACGAGGCCTTCATCGCCTCAGCGTCCTTCTTGTCGCCCTTGCCCTTGGCCATCAAAACCCGCTTCGCCAGCACGTTGACCGAGGGCTTCCACTTCGCGAGGTCGACCTCGAGGCAGCCGGTGTCTTCGCCGTTCGCCGCCTTCTCGCTCGGCTTCCAGGTGATTGCGCCAGCCTTCATCATGGTGCCGAGCTGAATCGAAGCGAGCTGGCTGTAGGGCCTGGGGTGACTCTCAGCGTCATACATGCCGCGGCTGATGTGGCCGAACGCCCAGACGATGTCGCGCAGGGTGGTCTGCTTGGCCTCTTCTTCGGTGAGCAGCTTCTTGTCGACCAGCCACCAGGTGAAGAAGAGCGCGCTGGTCTGCGCCTTGAGCTCCTCCATCGTCGCCGCCAGCGGGCCGCCGAAGAGGTCGTCGTCCTTCTTTCCCTTCACCGCGTAGTCATGCGCGGGGCCGAGGTTGTGCGCGGCCTCGTGCAGCACCACCGAGAGCAGCGCCGACTTCGGCTCAGAGGTGAAGCCGTCGAAGGTCGCCTTGCAGTACAGCGAGCCGACCTGCTTCTCGAGCGTCTCGCGGCTGTCGGCGTCGGTGTAGAGGTTGGTCATCACCACCGTGCGGCCGCCCTTTTCGGCGACCTTGCCCCAGTTGGGCAGCGACTGGCCGATGGTGGCGCCGTGCGGGTTGCGCTGATCACCCGAGTTGAGGGTGACGTCGATGAAGTCGGGCAGCTTGAACTTCACGTCGCGCGCCTTGTACGGAGCGCCCGCCAGGCCCGCGAGGGTCTTTTCCATCTCGCCCTTCACCGGTTCCAGCTTCTTCTGCCACTCGATGGAGTCGAGGTTGATGCGCGCCAGCTGCAGCGCGAAGTTCGCCTTCCAGTTGCATGGCTCGGCGTAGGTCTCGTCGGGGGCCACGCGCAGGTACCACTTCGAGTTGAGCGGGCCCATCGCGACCCAGGCCTCGTTCGCGGGCTCCCACTCGTTGGTGCGGAACGCCTTGGCGGCGGCGGCGAGGTAGGTCTTGAGCGCGGCCTCGTCGTCACCGAATAGCGCGGCGGCGGCCTCCAGCTCCTTGGCCACTTCTTCCATGTCGTCCTTGAAGGCCTCGCTGAAGGGCACGGCCTTGTACCTGCCCATCGCGACCTGCGGAGGCTGGGCCACCACGGTGGAGAAGTGCTCCATCAGCACGCTCTTGTTCTTCTCTTTCTCGAGCGTGGCGCAGAACTTCGGGTCAGCCTGGAGCTCGGCGGGGTACAGGCCCACCGCGCGCGAAGGCGCAGGCGAGAGGGCGTTGCAGGCGGTCTCTTTCTCGGTCGCGGGCGCCACGCAGAACGGCGACTGGTTGCGGTTGAACACCGCGCGGCTCAGGGTGTCGTCTGCGGGAATGCGCGCGAGCTGCTCGACGGTGCCGTGCTGGCGCGCGTAGAGCTTCTCGATCAACGCAGACACCCGCGCGAAGTGCTCGAAGGCCTTCTTGTCGGCGTCGGTCCCGCTTGAGAGATCGGTCTCCACCAGCGTCGCCTTGCCCTGCGAGAGCTCGAGGCGGAGCGCGTTGCGGCGGGCCTTCTCTTCGGCAGACAGCTTCGACTCATCGGGCTGCACCTGCAGCGCGGCGTAGAGCTCGTCGAACTTCGCAGTGAAGCCGTCACCGTTCACCACGTCGG
>JAYVNA010000588.1:0-3813 GCA_043758715.1 Archangium sp. | reverse complement strand
AAGAGCCGGCTCATCGTCAGCGTCTGGCGCTTCGACCCGAAGACCGAGACGTCAGAGCTCGGCATCCGCGCGTTCGACGTGCGGGGCGCGCTGGCGTGGCGTTCCCCGCTGCGACTCGCACCGGGTCGCGGTGCCGAGCACGGCGTCGTCGCGTGGGATGACGCGCGCGGCGTCGTGGTGCTGCTCGACCCCGAGACCGGCAAGGAGCGATGGACGTCGGAAGCCGCCGGGCGTCACGCGGGCCTGGCCGCCGACGTCACCGAGGACCACGTGGCCCTCGCCGTGGGGCTGCAGGGCGCCAACGCCGAAGGCATCGTACCCGCGGGGAAGCGGGCGTTCGTCGTCCTGGACGCGAAGACGGGCGCGTTGCGCTGGGAAGTACCCGTGACCGGCACGCGCTTCTTCCCGCGCCCTCCGCTCGTGCAGCGCGAGCAGGTGCTGTTTCTCGACGGAAAGGGTTCCCTCGTGGCTCACGCGCTCGCAGACGGATCACCACGCGCGAGCGCCGCGGCGAAAGAAGGCCACGCCATCGTCGGCTCACGCAGCCACCCGTTCGTCGGGGTCATCGAGTGGCGCCCGAAGCACTACGTCCTGCGCGTCTACCGCGCTGGCGTCTGAGGCTGCGTCATCCGCTCGTACACGGGCGACGGCACGAAGCGCTTCACCACGTCCTGCCAGCCCTCGAAGCCGACCATGCCCTGCACGGTGGAGGAGCTGAACTCGGCGATCTCCCGCGGCGTCATCACGAAGATCGTCTCGACTGAAGGCTCGTGATCGCTGTTCACGTTGCGGATCGCCTGCTCGTACGCGAAGTCGGTCGAGTTCCGCACGCCGCGCAGGAGGTACTTCGCCGCCAGCTCTGCGCAAGCCCAACGGGGAGTTGCTCAAGAGCCGCAAGGACGACGCGCTGACCGCCGCGCGCGCGCTGGTGCTCGCAGACGGCAACGTGAAGCCCGAAGAATCGGCGTTGCTCAAGCGCGTCGTCGCCTCGCTCACGTGAGCCAAAACCTGGACATCGCGGCAAGCGCGCCGCATGGTTCAGCGATGAAGATGCTCGTGTTGGTGCTCGCGTTCCTCGCTGCGGGCTGTACGCCTCCCTACGGACGTCAATCCTGTACGAAGCCCACCGACTGCACCGACGGGCAGTCGTGTCAGATCTGCAGCGCGACGCCTGACGCGGGCACGGCGGCCACTACCGCGGGTCTGTGCAGCCTGCCCTGCGCCACCGACGCCGACTGCGGCAAGCTCGGACTCAAGAAGCCGAAGTGCGCGACCAACACGTGCGGCGAGACGTTCTGCATCGACAGCCCGTTCTGACTTTGCTGTTCGACACGACCACCTCGCGCGTGGCTGCGGCGCGCTTATTCCAGCAGGCGACCGCATCACGGTGTTGGGGGTGGGTGAACCAACCTGTCCCGCTCCCGCGATCAACGTGCCCGCGCATCGGCACCCGGTCGGCCTGAATCACTTCGAGCAGACGATGCGCAGAGGAACGCCTATCGTCTCGTGATGCGACAGGTTCTCGTCCTGGTCCTCGCCTTGAGCAGCTGCTCGTCTGACGATGGCGCGCCAAGCTGGGCACGCGCCACCAGCTGGTTCTCGACCTTTCGACCCGCTGACGTGAGCTGCGCGCTGGCGGGCGGTCCTCACGACACCGAGCTGTGAGCGTGACGCTGCGGTGGCAGGGCTACCTGCCGAATGCCGTCGGCGCGCAGTGGTTTCTCGACGTGAAGGAGGGCGAGGTGCTCGACGTGACTGACGTCGAGATCGAGATGAAGCCGTTGCCTTAGACGAACCGAGCAGGCCGCGTCGCGAGCGAGGTGGTGCCGACCGACGCGCACCACTTCAACCAGCGTTCCTTCGGGGCGCCCTTCCACTCGAGGTCTTCGAGCGTCTCTTTCAAGGGCACGTCATCTCGCAGGGTGGCGAGCTTGCGATACAGCAGCGCCTCGAGCCGGGAGCCGGCGAGCTCGGCCGCCAGCTTGTCGGCGCTGCGGGGCTTCGCGTTCCACTTCGAGGCGAGATCCGGAATGTCCTCGAGGTGCGGGTGCGCTGCGAGCACCTCGGAGGTCGACTTCTCGCCCCACCCTTCCAGCCCCGGAATGCCGTCAGCGGTGTCGCCCACCAGCGCCAGGAAATCGGGAATGCTCTCAGGCCGCAGGTGCTTGTCGGCCCATAACGTCTCGACGGTGATCAACTTTTGGCGAATGCGATCGACCTGCACGATGCGCGTGCCCGAGAGCACCTGCCCCAGATCCTTGTCAGGGGTCAGAATGCGCACCTGTTCCACCCGCGCATCTTTCGCGAAGCGCAGCGCGGCCGTCGCGAGCGCGTCGTCGGCCTCGAATTCATCCATGCTCCAGACCACCACGCCGAGGGCCGCGACCGCTTCTTCGACGTCGTCGAACTGAGCTCGCAGCGCCGGGTCCATGCCCGCGTCGGTCTTGTAGCCCTCGAACAGATCGTTCCTGAACGAGATGATCGGGTTGTCGAAGGCGATCGCGACGTGAGTGGCCTTCTCAGACGCGTCCTGCAGCAGGTTGATGAGCGACTGCACCACCCCCAGCGTCGCCTTGAGGTCTTTCCCCTGAGGCGAGTTGTGCGGAGGGCGCTTGCTGTAGTGCGCCCGGAACAGCTCGAAGGTGCCGTCGACGAGATGAACGCGCACGGCCCTCAGGCGTCTCCGCAGAAGCGTTGGTACACGGGGCTCTCTTCGTCTTTCTCCTCGTGCGCCTCGATCTCCTTCTGCACGCGATCGAGCTCCTTGGTGACCTTCTCCTGCTCGGCGCCTTCGGCCCCATCGAGCACCAGCTCGAGCGATTCGCGCCAGGGGTAGAGCACGTCGAGCGCGTTCTTCACCTTGCCCACGCCCACCGCACACAGCTCGACCACCTTGGTGAAGTCGCCCGCGTCGAGCGCCATGTAGAGCGGCCGCAGCACGGGGTCGGTGGGGAAGAGATCGATGAGCGCCGCGAACTCGGCGTCTTTGCGAAAGCCATCGAAGTCGGGCTCGAAGCGGGCCAGCGTGCGCACCGCGATGGTGCCGGCGGCGTTGTCGAGCGCCTTCTGCAGATGCGAGAGCACTTGCGGCTTCTTCCCCAACCGCGCCATCAGCCGGGCGGCCAGGTAGTGCGATTCGGGATCCGTGGCGTCGACCGCGAGCGCGCGCTTGAGGTAGCCGGCGGCCTTCACCGGGTCGCCCTCGCGCGTGGCCACGTCTTCCGAGATCATTCGCAAGCTCGGGGCGTGCTCGAACTTCAAGGTATCGACGATGAACTGCGCCGCCGGCATTCCCAGGGTGGGGTTTTCCGCGAGCGTGTCGACCAGGCGATTGGCGATGCCGTGCAGTTCCCACGTGAGCATGTGCTTGGCGTCTTCATCGGCCGCGGTCGCGAGCTGGGCGCGAATCTGCTCGAACGCGGTCTTGAGAGCTGCCTGACCGGCCGGGAGTTTGTTGGTCACACACAGCGCCAACCCCAGCCAGGCCTGGCTCTGAGCGTCTTGCGCATCGAGGGCGAGGCGTTCGCGGGCGAGCTTTTCCACCTGCTCGGGTTCCTGCATCAGCCAGGCGTCTTCGATGGGATCGACCTGGTCGACAGCGTCTTCTTCGGGGCCTTCGGGAGCGTCGGGACTCATGGCGGCGCAAGATAGCTGCCCCGCTTCAGGAGAGATTTTCTCTTTGCTGATCCACCAACCCGTATTGACCGGTCGTGGCTTCTGGGAGGCGGTAAATCGCCTCCTGCGGGTGGGCTCCCGCGAGGGCGGTTTCGCACCCACATGTGTGACGCAACGCGACACCCCCAACAGCCTGAT
>JAYVNA010000587.1:0-11690 GCA_043758715.1 Archangium sp. | reverse complement strand
CGGCTTGCGAAAAGATCGACTACATCGATCTGGTTCCGGCCGAGGTGGTCTTCAAGGCCCCCAAGTCCGAGAAGTGGATGGAGGCCAAGCTGATGGCCCGCAGCGGCGCCCGGGCGACGCGCACCAAGGTTACCTGGTCGGTCGCCGACCCGACCATCGCCACCATCACCCCCAAGGGCCTGCTCACCCCCCTGGCCGACGGTGACACCGAGGTGATCGCGAAGGCCGGCGACGTCGAAGCCCGCGCCGCGGTGCAGGTGGTCTACGTGGACCGCATTGAGGTCGAACCCAAGGTGCTCACCATCAAGGAAGGCGAGCAGTCGACCCATGTGAAAGTGAGGGCTTTCCGCCGCAGCGGCAAGGAGCTCACCGACCGTAAGGCGCTCTATTCGTCAGACGACCGGAAGATCGTTCAAATCGTGGGAGATAACGCCATTCTCCCGCTCGATCCCGGCACCACGACGGTGAAGATTCAGGTAGAGGGCGCCACCGCGTCGTTGCAGGTAGTGGTGGAGCCGGACAAGAAGAAGAAGTGAAACGAAGAAGTGAATGATTGAGAGTCGCTAGCTCAGTTGGTAGAGCACCGGCCTTTTAAGCCGAGGGTCGGGGGTTCAAATCCCCCGCGACTCACAGCAGAAGTGGTTGTAGAGGCAGCACCGCAGAACGGCCCCGTCATCTAGTGGCCCAGGATACGGCCCTTTCAAGGCTGTTACACGGGTTCGAATCCCGTCGGGGTCATGCCCCGGAGTTCCAAAGAACCGGAACTCCGGGGCTGATTATTTTCTGGGAGTTGTCGAACGCCTGCCAATCCGCTCAAGCCAGCGAGGTGATCGCGGGCAACTCCAGCAGCGCGAAGAACAGCGCGCCTTCGGCTTCGGCCGGCTGCGCGCGAAAGAGCCCCCGGGCGCCGACGCTCACCGCGACGTGCCCGGCCAGCGCCCAGGCGAACCCCTCATCGCAGTGAAAGTGGGGGCGCCAGAACGCCGCGAGCCCATCGGGCTTGAGCTCAGGCTGACAGACCCGCTTCACCTTGCCGGTGCTGGCGGGCTGCGCGTGCTCGTCGCTCCAGCTCCACATCCACGTGAAGAGATCGGGGAGGTAGCTGCCCACCAGCTGCGCTCCGAGCTCGATGGAGCCTTCGGGACGATCGACCCGCAGCATTCCGTGCTCGGGGTCGAAGGCGAAGCCGGTCACCTTGCCCAGGCGGTGCTGCAGCTGCCCCTGCAGATCGTGAAAGGCGCGCTCGGTGCCGGTGAGCGCATCGAACAGCTCGTCGGTGATGAGGAGGGTCTTGAGCTCCGCGGCCTCGAGCCGGGTGAACCAGGCCACCGAGCCGTCGTCCCGCAGCAGCTTCCAGTCGGCGAACCCGCCCGTGGGCCGCTCGATCGACACCCTGCCCGGCTGCCAGCGGCCCTTCAGCTCGGTCGACAGCTCGCTGAGCGCTTCACTGAGCCGCTGCGCTTCTTCGCGATGATCCACGTGCAGCTGCGGCTGGGGTTTGGGTTCCTTGCCGCCGGCGCCTTCGGTCTTGAGCTCGGTGACCCGCAGCCCCTGCGGCGTCTTCGCGATGGAAAGCTCGACCTTCGTCCAACCAGACGGCGCCAGCAGCATGAGGCTGTCGTGCAGCGCGAAGATGAGAGGCTTGGGATCGAACACGCGAGGGCGCGCGTAGCACAGGCTTCAAGGACAGTCGGTCGGCTTCACGTCGTACTCGACTACGCCCAGCCCACCCGTCCCGGCGAGGCGCACGTGGTAGGTCTCGCCGGCGACCGGGGTCCAGCCGTCACGCACCACGGCCACCGTAGGCTGCCCGTAGCCGCCCTGGAGAATGTCGAAGTGCGTGGTCATCACCTGGCCATCCGTCAGGCGCGTCACCGTGACGCTCGCGCCCGAGAGCGGGAGGTTGCCGTGAATCGTCCACGGCCATTGGGTGAGCGCAGTCGGCGAGGAGCCCGGCGGAGGGAACGCCACGAACCCCGGGCTGGGCCCACTCCCGCTGCTGCCGAAGACGCCGATGCACGACGCCGAGCCGTAGTTGTTGCCACCGCGGTAGTGGCCGATGCCCACCGGGTTGAGCGGTGGGTTGAGCAACCAGCGCCGGTGACCGAAGGTGGTCTCGTTGCCGGAATCGATCATCCACAGATCGATCGCGTCAACGGCGTCGCGCGCGCCCCAGGCGATGTTGCTCGAGCCCGCGCCCGCGGCGCCGTTGGGGGTGTAGCAAGCGGCAGTGGCCGCCGGAAAATGCGCCGCCGGGCCCGCCACGTTCCAGGCGGAGATCACCGAGCAGGCCTGCGCCGTGTCGTTGCCAGCCGCGCTGTCGGTGACCGGGCCGAGCCCCACCAGCCAACGAAAGAAATTGAGTCGCGCGAGCGCGTCGTCGAGGGCGGTACGCGAGAGCGTACCGGGGTCGCAGGTGGTGGCGCTCACGGTGAACCCATCGCCTGACTCGCGGCGGGTCTGGGCCGCCGTCCACGCCGTACAGACCTCGGCAGGGGTGCGGCTCTCGGGGCTCCCGGGCGTCACCGGCGTGCAGGTCATGCCGTCGCCCGTGAAGCCCGGCCCACACACGCATCGGGCGAGCGCGTGATCACACCGGGCACCCGTCGCGCTGCAGGCGAGGGTCGCGCAGGGGTCGAGGCCGGCATCGACCGGCGGCGTGCCGGCATCGTTCGAAGGGAGCACGCCCGCGTCGCCCGAGCCCGGTCCCGCATCGCTCGCGGGCGTACCGCTGTCTGTCGGCACGAGTCCCGAATCAATCGCCTCGCCGGGCGTGAGCGGGTTCGTCACCAGCGCGGGGTCTGCCAGCCCCATGCAGCCGCAAACGAAGACGGAGCACGTGAGGGCAGCGAGGCGCACCTCGGGTTCTCGCGCGGGCGTTCAGATCGGTGCGGCGCTCTCGAGTCTTGAGAGGTGCCCTGCCCACCGTTGTGCTCGGCCCCCCTCGAAGCTGGAGGAATTCATGCTTGTTAACGCGCGAAGCGTGCCGAGCGGCCGCATGGTGAGGGCCATGAACATCGCCATTCTCGGTACCGGCGCGATCGGCAGCACCTTCGCGTACCACCTCTCGAAAGCAGGCCACACCGTCACCGCGATCGCGCGCGGCCAGAGGGAAGAGCAGCTTCGGCGCGACGGAGCGATCGTGCTCGTCTCGGGAGAACGCACCCCCGTCGAAGTCGCGCCTCAGCTCGACGTGACCAGGCCGTTCGATCTCGTGATCTGTACCGTGCTCGCGCCGCAGGTCGGCGCTGTGTTGCCCGCGCTTCGCGCCAGCGCCGCCAAACAGATCATGTTCATGTTCAACACCTTCGAGTCGCTCGAGCCCTTGCGTGAGGCCGTCGGCCCCGCGCGCTGTCTGTTCGGCTTCCCCGCGGGCGTGTTGGCGCGATTGGTCGAGGGCAAGCTGACGTTCCAGTTGCTGCCGGGCACCACCATCGGTGACGAGGCGTGGGCGAAGACCATCTCGAAGGCGGGGATCTCGTGCGTGGTCGAGGCTGACATGCACTCGTGGTTGCGCTCGCACGCCGCGATGGTGATCCCCTTGATGGCCGGAGCCGTGACCGCGTATCGCCGCAAGGCGGGCAACACCTGGGCGGAAGCCCGCGCCTACGCAGAGGCGTTCTTCGCCGGAATTCAGATCGTGCGCGACCTCGGCCACCCGGTGAAGCCCGCGATGATTTCGATCGCCAGCCGCTTCCCGAAGGTGATCATCACGTTCTTGCTCTGGGCGATGAGCCGCACGCAGACCCAGCAGGACCTCGGGGTGCTCGGCCCCGCCGAAGCGCGCATGTTGATCGACATGATCACCGCCGCGGCCCCCGGCAAGACCGGCGCGCTGCTGGCGATTCGGCCCGAGTAAGGGAAGCTGTTGACCCCGCCCGGCTCAGCCCGTAGATGCGCCGCGTCGTCGGTAAGGGAACTCCGGTGTGAATCCGGGATTGCCCCGCAGCGGTAAGCAGGAACGAAAGCCGTCAACTCGAAGCACTGGGCGCCATTGGGGTTCCTGGGAAGCGACGGCGAGTAGGAGCACTTCGAAGTCGAGGTGCGCGCCTGCAAGTCCGAAAACCTGCCAGCGATGAAGTGTCCACCGGCTCCGAGGGGAGTGCGTTGGCGGGTCAGCTGGCCTGTCGCTTTCGAATTGATCCGTCTCACGTGTCCTCCCGCTCTGAGCAGAACCGTGATCCGAGGGGATCACGGCGGAGAGTCTCTTGAAGACGATCAAACTGATGTCGTGCCTCGTTTGCGTTGTGTCGTTCCTCGCTTGCCCCGGCCCCACCCCGTTGCCTGACTCGGGCATGGGCGGAGGCGGCGGTGTCACCGGTGGTGGCGGCGGCGGGTCCACCGGCGGTGCTGATGGTGGGGCCACGGGCGGCGGTTCCGCCGGAGGCGGTTCCGCGGGAGGAGGCGGCGGCGCCAGTGATGCCGGGGTCTGCGACACCGCACCGCATGACCTTCGCCTCGGAACCTTCACGTTGGGTGCCGGCGCCACCGTGGTGCAGACCGCCACCTTGCCCGCGGGAATCACCCAGGTCGCCGCGGTCGGAACGAATTTGGTCGGCCTCGGCTCTGACGACACCATCAAGCCGCTCGGCACCTTTCCCACGCTGACCGCCGGCGCGGCCCTCGCGAGCATCCGTGCACCCGCTGACACCGGCGCGACCATCTTCGCCGGCGCCTACCTCGCCTCGAGCGGAACCCAGGTCCTCGCCGGCTACACCAAGAGCGGCATGACGGTGCCCGGCACGGTTACGCTCCTCGAGACCACCGACGGCGGCCTCTCGTACATCAACGCGCCCGGCAACTACGACGCGACCGGCGCGGCGAACGTCGGCTTCCTGGTGAACGGGCTGCAGCTGGGCACCGTGACCGGCGCTGGCGCGTATGTGCTCGACGCCAGCACGCAGGCCACCTTCGGCTTCGCCACTTTCGATCCAGCGTGGGCGGGCTCTGGGCTGGTGGCGGCCACCGCCAACGGCGTGGCGCTGGTCGGCTACTACGGGCTCACCCCCGTGGCCGGCAACTACGTGCGCGCCGTGCCGCCCTCGACGTACGCGCCCACCCTGGTGAACCACATGCCGTTTGCGCTCGCGCCCGCGGTGCTGGTGGCCTCGCCGAACGCAACCGATGACGTGCTGGACCTCGCTTCGGCCGGCAATGATGCCATCGTCGCCATGGGCTCGTTCGACGCCACCTTTACGGCCAACGTCAGTCACGTCGATCGCATCCCGCTCACCCTCGCAGGCTCGGGCACGCAGACCGACACCGCCGGAGCCGCGGTGCCGCTTCTGACCACCACCAACACCTGCACGAAGGTGCTCTTCGTTCAGAGCCACGGCGCGAAGGTGCTGGTGGGGCTCGAAGACAAGAACGGCCGCCGGCTGCTCGACATCCAGCCGTGAGGTACGTGGCGCTGATCAGCCTGCTGGCGGCGTGTGGCGCGCCGCCAGCCATCGATGCGGGGGTCGAAGAGCTCGACGCCGGCATGCGCGACGCCGGAGATCCGTGGGCTGATCGCGTCACCCTCTTCACCCCAGGGCCTGGCGCGAGCTTCGGGCAGGACCGCTTTCCCGCGGTCGTGCTCGGTCCGCCCTCGGGGGGTGGTGAGAGCACCGGCTCGACCGACGTTCTCTCGTTGGGAAAGAACGGCGTCATCGAGTTGGAGTTCGTCGACCTGCTCGCCATCGACGGGCCCGGCGTCGATCTGCTCGTGTTCGAGAACGGCTTCACCGGGTTTCTCGAGCTCGGGGTGGTGGCCGTGAGCGAAGACGGGGTCGACTGGCGCACGTTCCCCTGCGCCGCGACGCTCGATGCGGGCGTCACCGGCTGCGCGGGAACGCGGCCGGTGTACGCGAACCCGGCCCTGGGCATCTCGGGCACGGACCCGCTGGTCGCCGGAGGTGATGGGTACGATCTGAGCGACGTCGGCCTCAGGCGCGCGCGGTTCGTGCGCGTCACTGACAGCGGCACGAACCGCTTCTACGGAATGCCCGGGGGCGGGTTCGATCTCGACGCCCTCGCGGTGGTGAACTCGGCCCCGGTGGAGCCGTAACTAGAAGGTGCCGGTGATCGCCACCGGGGTGACGTTGACGGTCACCCCTTCGAGCAAGCGGCCCGTGAGGCGCGCGTTGAGAATGCCCATGGTGACGTCGAAGCAGAACAGAAACGCGCCCTGTATCAGCAGCGACTGCCCCAGCCCCACCATGCGCGGATCGCCGACGGCTTCGCCCCGTTGCCAGAGGAACGCGGAAGCTGCGAGGTAACCGAGGTCGAGCGCGCCGTTGATGAAGAAGATCTTCTCGATCTGCTCGCCCGCCGCCAGGCTCTGCTTCGCGTCGAGCGCCGCGGGGTTCGCGTTCCATTCCCGAATGAGCGTGTTGAGGGCCAGCCCCAGGTTGACCGCGTTCCACAGCAGGTTGCCGAGGTGAATGAAACGAAGCCGCTCATCGCGCTCCACCCCGAAGCCGATTGCCCCCACCCCCATGTTCCCCACCGCCCACGCGCCCAGCACCAGCATCCCCACCCGGCTCGTCTGCAGGCGGTCCCGGTTCCACCCCTCGAGGTCGAGCGGCTGGGCAGTGAGGCTGAGGGCTGCGACCAAGGCGAGCATGGTCTCACCTTACTTGTGATGTGGTGGCGCACGTGACGAGTCCGGTGGAGCGCGCTAAGCAAGCCAGGCGCGAGGTGCGAACGCAGCTGCTGCAGTGGTTCGATCGTTCGAAGCGTGATCTGCCCTGGCGCAAGACGAGCGACCCCTACGGGATCTGGGTCAGCGAGGTCATGCTGCAGCAGACCCAGGTCGAGCGCGTCATCCGGTACTGGACGAAGTTCCTCGAGCGCTTTCCGACGGTGAAGTCGCTCGCGGCCGCGGAGCTCAAAGACGTGCTCGGGCTGTGGACGGGCCTCGGCTACTACTCGCGCGCTCGCAACCTTCATCGCGCCGCGCAGGAGGTGGTCGCTCGTTTCGAAGGCGAGCTGCCTGACTCGGTCGACGCCTTGCTCACGCTCCCGGGGTTCGGCCGATACACCGCCGGGGCCGTGGGTTCGATCGCCTTCGGGCTCGCGACGCCTCTGGTCGACGGCAACGTGGCGCGCGTGCTGTCGCGCCTGCTCGAGCTCGATGGAGTGCCCGGTGAAAAGGTGCGGGAAGCCGGGCTCTGGGCCGCTGCCGAGGTGCTGGTCGAAGGCGAACGACCCGGTGATTGGAACCAGTCCCTGATGGAGCTGGGCGCGACCGTTTGTGTGCCGCAGAACCCGCTGTGCCTGGTGTGCCCGGTGCGCGGCTCCTGCAGGGCGCTTTCAGAGGGCCGCGTCGCCGAACTCCCCCGGCCCAAGAAGCCGCCGAAACGAAAACGCCTCGAGCTCGCGGTCGCGGTGGCCCGAAGAGGCGAAGAGGTGCTGCTGGCGCGGCGCGAAGAGAAAGGCCTCTTCGGCGGATTGTGGGAACTGCCCGGCATCGAGCTGGTGGCGGGGGCAGACGGCGATCACGCCCTCCAGACTTTACTCGGCGGGAAGGCGAGCATCGGCCCCGAGCTCACCGTGTTGGAGCGCACCCTCACCCACCGCGATCTGGTGCTCAGGCTGCACGCCGTCGCCTTGCCCCGGCGGCTGGCAAAGCCTCCCACGGGCTACCTGGAGTGGCGCTGGGTGCCACGAGAAGAGCTGGCGAGCCTGGGAATGAGCTCGGCGATGCAAGGGGCGTTGGCCGCGTCGGGCTGACGTCTTCAGAGCACCGATCGCAACGCTTCCTGCGCCAGCAGCACCTCAGAGGTGATGCGTCGCGCGTCTTCGGGCGAATGGGTCGCGAGCCCGCACGCCGGCGAGAGCAACGTGCGCGAGAGCACCCGCTCGAAGTGAGGCGTGGTGGCGCGCAGCGACGCTTCGACCGAGGCGCACAGCTCGTTCACGTCGTACCGGGCGCCGGGATTGGTGGGGATGATGCCCAGGCACAGCCGCCCTCCCCGCTCGAGAAATCGAACCCACGCCCGGCGATCTTCCAGCAGGGCATCGAGGGAGAGGCGCGCGTCGAGGCTGATGAAGTCGAAGCCCAGCGGGAGCAATTGCTCCCAATTCGCCTGCCCGCAGCAGTGAACCCCCACCAGCGCACCCGCATCACGAGCCGCGCGGCGCACGAAGTCGAGCGCCATCACGGGCGCCTCCGACTCATGCAGGGCCGGCTCGTCGAAGAAGATGATTGGTGCCGCCCCGGTCTGCGCGACCCGGCTGACCAGGGAACGAACCGTGTCCGGCAGGCGTTGGAGCACTGGCCCAGGCCCCTGCGCCGCCAGGGTCGCGGGGCCTGCGAGCTGAACCTTGGCGAACTTCGGCCGATGCTTCGTCAGCTCGCCGAGGAAGGCCTTGAACGTGGGTCCCTCGGAAAAGCCGTCGACCAGCGCCTCACCGGCCAGCTCAGGCAGGTACGGAATATCCTGTTGCATCGAAAGCTGAAGGGCTTCGTCCAGCGAAAGCGGGAGGCTACCGATGCCGGTCGTCGCACATGGTGGGAGCTGTTCAAGCAAGGCGTTTCGATCCACGAGCACAACTCTAGCGGTCCGACCCAGTCGCGCTACGCTCTGTCTCATGGGGGTCCGCCGCTTTTTGATCGTGCTGTCGCTGCTCGCCGCCTCAGGCGCGAGCGCACAAGTCGACATGAAGGCGGCCCTGCCGGTGCTGCTCAAGGTGCTGACCTACGACGTGAACTTCGACGCCCGGGGTTCGGGCCCCTTCGTGCTGCTGGTGGTTTCAGAGCCGGGTCAGGCTGCCGATCGCGCGACCTTGATGACCAACCTCAAGGACTCGAGCGTCACCGAAGTGAAGAAGCGCCCGCTCAAGTACATCTCGATCGACTTCAAGGACGAGGCCCAGCTGCAGGCCGAGATCGACAAGCACAAAGCCTCTGCGCTGCTGGTGGTGCACGGCGCTTCGGCTGCCACGGTGAAGTCGCTGTGGGACGTCGCCCAGGACAATCAGCTTTATGCCCTCGCCCTCGACCTGGAGACGGTGCAGTCGTCCTTCCCCCTCGGCGTGACGATGGTGGGCGACAAGCCGCAGATCATCATCAACGAGAAGTCGTCGAAGGCCGTGGGCGCCCGGTTCGAGACCGTGGTGCTCCGCATGGCCAAGGTCATTCAGTGACCTGACCCGCCAGGTTCCGCCTGCCTGCCCAGAAACGCTTTGACCGGCCAACCCCGGATCCTTATGGTGGCTCCGCGATGGAAAACCCCCTCACGCCGTACCTGCCGGTCGCCGTCGTTCTGCTGTTGGCAGGCGGCATGGCCGTCATCATTCCCCTTTTGGCGGGTGCCCTCGGCCCCAAGGCCATGACCCAGGTGAAGTCGGAACCCTTTGAAGGCGGCAACGCCCCGATGGGCTCGGCTCGCCAGCGCTTCGCCGTGAAGTTCTACGTCGTCGCCCTGCTCTTCATCGTGTTCGACGTCGAGGCCGTGTTCCTTTATCCGTGGGCCGTCAACTTCAAGGCGCTCGGTTGGTTCGGGTACATGACCATGGCTGTCTTCGCTTCAACGCTGGTCGCCGCCCTGGCCTACGTTTGGAAAAAGGGCGCGCTGGACTGGGAGAGCTGAAATGTCAGACGACATCGCGCCGATCATCACCACGCGGAAAGATGAGGCCACCGGCTTCATCCAGAACATGATCTCGAAGGGCCTGGGTTGGGCGCGGAAGTACTCGCTCTTCACCTACCCCTACGCGACCGCCTGCTGCGGTATGGAATACATGTCCGTCGCGGCCGGCCGCTACGACATCTCGCGCTTCGGCGCCGAGTTCCCCCGCTTCTCACCGCGTCAGGCCGACCTGCTGATGGTGGTGGGCACCATCAACCTGAAGCAGGCGCCCATTCTCAAGCGCGTCTACGAGCAGATGGCCGAGCCCAAGTGGGTGGTGGCCTTCGGCGTATGCGCCTCGTCGGGCGGCTTCTACGACAACTACGCGGTGCTCCAGGGCATCGACCGCATCATCCCGGTCGACGTCTACATTCCGGGGTGCCCGCCCCGTCCGGAGCAGGTGCTCGACGGATTGATGCTGCTGCAGGACAAGATTCAGAACCAGCGGCATTACCTCGGTAACAAGCAGCCGATCACCGAGCGCCCGGGCTACCGCGACCTCGCCTCGAAGTAAGCAGGGCTACCAGCGGTGGTACGCCGGGTGTCCCGGCTTCACCGCGACGAAGGTGCCGCGACACGTCGCCTGCACTTTGCCCTTCGCCTCGAGCACGCCTTCGACCACGCAGCGATCGCCGGTCGTCTCGACCACCTTCGCGCTGAGCGTCACCGGCCCATCCGTCGGGCACGGGCGCTTGAGCGCGATCGCGTAATCAGCCGTCACCGTGCACGGCGGCGTGGGCTCACTTCGCGCCGTCATCAGGTGCATCGCCGCCGCCCAGTTGCAGTGGCAGTCGAGCAGCGATCCGATGATCCCGCCGTTGAGCACGCCCGGGAACGCCTCGTGGTGCGGCTCAGGCGTCCAGGTGGCCACCAGCGCCTCGCCCTGGAGGAAGCTGCGAATGCGCAGCCCCTTCTGGTTGGCCGGGCCACACCCGAAGCAGGCGTTGTGGGGCGCGAACGTCTCCTGCACGCACGTGTCGTCACTCATCGCGAAGCCATCGTCCAATCGCCCGACTCACCGTGAGCCAGCTTGAGCGCGGCGTATTCGCGGCGCACCGCTCTCACGTAGTTGTGCCAGGCTTCGGTGTTGCCCGCCTTGAGCCCGGCGTTCAGCTTGTTGGGCCCGGCGTTGTAGGCCATCAGGGCGAAGTCGAGGCGGCCGCGGAACAGCTCCTTGAGGTACTTGAGGTAGCGAACGCCCAGGCGCACGTTGAGCGCGGGGTCGGCCTCGAGCTCGGCCCGGCTCAGCTTCACGCCTTCGCGCTGGGCGACCCAGAGCAAGGTCGCCGGCCGCAGCTGCATCAGCCCGCGGGCACCGACCACCGAGGTGGCGTGCTGCTGGAACTCCGATTCGACCTCGATCAAGGCCAACACCAGCATCGGGTCGAGCCCGGCCTGCTCTGATTCTTCGGCGATCGCTTCGGCCACGTGTTGGCGCAGCTCGATGCCCCAGCCCGGCGCCCGCTCGACCAGCGTCGCTTCGATGCGCTCGAAGTCGGGGTGCCGCACCGGCCGCACTCCCTCGACCTGAACGCTCGTCGCCGCCGGCGGCTCCGCCAGGGGCTTGAGGTTCCAACCGATGGTGGCCGCGCAAGCGATCACCACCACTGGCAGGAGCCACTTCACTTCGTGAGCCCCTCGAGGCGGCGGGTCAGCAGGTCGAGGCGGGCATTGAGCTGCGCCACCTCTTCACGCCTCGGCACCTTCATACGGGCGACGGTGGTCTTGACCACGTCCTCCACCCGGCGCTCGAGGTCCTTCCGCTGGGTCGCCAGGCGCTCGGTGAGCTTGCGCACCTCTTCCTGGCTCATGCCCTGAAGCCGGCCGAGGAGCTTCTGGGTCTCCTCCTCCGCGCCATGCACGGTGGTGAGGGCCTGGCTCCAGATCTGTTGGAAGAACTCCATACCCACCTCCAACCACATGTAGCGAGACGGGGGCAACCCCCCCGGGGCATATCAGGCGGAAGCGATCGGCTTGCGCGCGAGGAGCTGATCAACCTTCTTCGACAGGCGGCCAAGCTCTCGATTCAATTCGACAATTTCGTCGTGCGAAGCGACCCCGAGCACTGCGAGC
>JAYVNA010000586.1:0-11703 GCA_043758715.1 Archangium sp. | reverse complement strand
CCGGATAATAGGCGGCCACCACCCCGCGGAGCCGGCCGTCGAGATCGATCGCCGCGCCGCCGCTGTTGCCCGGGTTGACCCCGCCCAGGAAAAGCTCGAGGCCCCGCGCGTCTGTGCGGTCCATCGGCAGGTTCGAGCCAGAGGTGATGGTTACGGCAGGAAAGCCGCCCCCCAGGAGATCATCGGGGCCATGGGGAAACCCGGCGGCGAAGAGCGCGGAGCGTGGGGGCAGGCTCGCGTACGAAGCCAGGGGAAGCGCAGTCCAACCCTGAGGAGCTCCGACTTCGATCAGCGCGAGATCGAGATCGCTCGCGATTCCCACCACGAAACCCGGCTTCATGAGGGGCAAGCCGCTGCCTGAGTTGAAGGTCACCTCGATGACGTGGAAGCGCTCCACCACGTGCGCGTTGGTGATCACGAGCGCGCCGCGCGCACCGATGTGGATGACGACGCCAGAGCCGGTGGCGGTGGGCGTGCTGAGTGAGACCACGCTGGGGGCCACGCGAGAGAGAACGTCTTCGTCGAGCATCGGAGTCACCTCCGACAGGTGCTCCGCGAGAAGCTCGAGGGGCGTTTCGGCTTCAGCGGCGGCCGGCTTCGTGACCACGGCTTCGGTCGGGGAGCGCCCGCATGCGCCGACGACGAGCAGCAACAGGAACCATCTCGAAAGCTGTTTCCTCATTCACCCACCCCGCGGACAGCCTAGCTCCAGCTCCCCTCTGGTGGAGCGTCAGGGTGACCCCGGAGCTGCCAGGCTGACGACCTCAGTACTCGCGAACACCACGCGCGCGTTCGTCAGTTGGCGCGGCCGCGGCGTTGAACCCGGAATCACTCACCGCTCTTCCCGCCGATAGGCGCAGGCAACGGGTCCACCGCAGCCTCGATGCGCTCGGGATAGCCGGGAATGTCCCAGTACCGCTTGAGCGAGTCCCACGCGGCGATAACGTCTACCCAGCGCTCCTCGGGAGTCATCCGGCGCGACTGCTTCGTCGCTCGCCACACCGAGGCCTCATTGGAGGTAACCCATCTGGGCATCATGCGGAGGGATCGGCCGTGCGAGGAAAACGATCGGCATAAGCTCAGTCTTGAGCCCCGCACGCAGTGACAACGTTTCCGCAGACGTCGCAGTCCCCGGGCGCTTGGAATCGACATGACGTTCCACTCGCGCAACCTCCGTCTGGACCACATCCTTCAGCGCACAGCGATTCGCCTTTGGACGACACGCAGACGCGCCCCGTGGGGCAGGGTGTCGAGATGTCGCACTCTGCGCGACGACACCCCGACACCAACAGCAGCAGCAGCAGCAGAACGGCAAGGCCAAGTCGGCGCACGGCTTTCACGGGCACGTTCGCTCCGGCGTACTAACCACGTTTTGAACCGCGCGGTCGGCGTCTACCCAGCCGATGAAAACGCCGTCCTCAGCCGCCAAGCGCAGGGCCTCAATCGAACACCACGCCCGCGTTCGCCAGTGCCTCGCAGGCCGCTGGGAGGTGATCGACAACAACCCACACTCCGTAGGCGAGGCCCCCCCCGACGCGTACGGAACGTGGGCTGACTCGAGAGCCCGCGCGAGCGAGAGTCCGACGTCCGCGGCGTTGAACACGGAATCACTCACCGCTTTCCCCGCCGATAAGCCTCGCGCAGCCGGGCCAGTGCCACCCGCGAGGACTCAGGGAGCGGGTCCACCGCGGCCTTGATGCGCTCGGGATAGCCGGGAATGTCCCAATACAGCTTGAGCGAGTCGCACGCGGCGACCACGTCTGCCCAGCGCTCCTCGGGAGTCATCCGGCGCGACTGCGCCGTCTCTCGCCACACCGAGGCCTCATTGGAGGTCATCATTGGGCAATCGTAACACCGGACTCAACCGGGGAAGCGCATGCCGGTCAGCTTCTCCGAGACCTCCCACAACTTCGCGGCGGACGCGGTGTCCTGCGCCTTCTTCGTCGAGCCGCACTTCACCGGGTGCCCTTTGAGTTCCATGAACCCGTCGGGCCCGAAGTAGTCACCGCTCTTCACGTCGCTCGCGGTGGCCGCGTACAGCGAAGGCAGCGCGCCCATGTCGGCGGACTGCGCCATCACCGAGTTCCCCAGGTTCATCATCCAGGCGCCGAACTTCGAACCCGTCATCTTCGCGCCGACGCCCTGCAGATTGGTCGCCGCGTAGCCGGGGTGCGCTGCCGCCACCACGGTCTTCTTCCCCGCGGCCGCCAGCTTGCGCGAGAGTTCGAAGGTGAAGAGCAGGTTCGCGAGCTTCGACTGCCCGTACGCGCCCCACGAGCTGTACGACTTCTCGCCCATCAAATCGTCGAAGTTCATGGCGCCGAACTTGTGCGCCGTGCTCGCCACGTTCACCAGCCGGGGCGCCTTCGCGTTCTCCAGCAAGGGCAGCAGCCGCATCGAGAGCGCGTAATGACCCAGGTGGTTGGTGCCCAGTTGCATCTCGAAGCCGTCAGCCGTGGTGCGCCGCGGGATCGCCATGATGCCGGCGTTGTTGATGAGCCCGTCGATGACCGGGTGCGCGGTGGCGAGCTTCTTCGCAAAGGCTTCGATCGACGCCAGAGAAGCGAGGTCGAGACTCTCGAGCTCGAGCTTCGCGTTCGCGGTGAGCTTCTTCACTTCGTCGGCCGCCGCCTGCGCCCGCTGGGGATCGCGGCAGGCCATCACCACCCTAGCGCCCCGTGCAGCGAGGCCCTTTACCGTCTCGAGACCAAGACCCGAGTTCGCTCCGGTGACGACCCAGACCTGGCCCTCGAGGGAAGGCATCGCTTCGCGCGTCCACTTATTCATGGGCGCTTATCTGCGGCGCGAGCGCCCCCGGCGCAACTCTCTTCAGGTGAAGGAGTGTGAAGGCTGGAGCAGGTCGAGCGCGACACCCGATTCCAGCTGCTGCTCGAGGCTCTGGTAGAGGCTCATCACGTCTTGCCGCGAGACCTTCGCCCCCGAGCCGTTGGCTTCCAGGCGATCGAGCGCGGCGAAGGCCAGCACCAGCGACAGACCGGTGAACGCGAGGAAGCCACGCGGCGCCCCGCCCCGCTGCAGCGCCTGCACGTAGCGATTAGCGTCTTCGAGATCGGCGCGAGCGAGCGCGAACAGCTCAGCGCGCGGCACGGCGTCGGGCAGGTAGACCCGGCCGTCCTTCGCGTCGTCGCCCACGTCCTTCAAGATGTTCACCAGCTGAAGCCCTTCACCGAACGAGCGCATCAGGCGCCTCAGCTCGGCGTGCTCCTGTTGGAGCGCGGGCGCGTCGTGCAGGAACACCTCGGTGAGCAACTCGCCCACGATGCCCGCGACGATGTAGCAATAGTCTTTGAGCTCACGCACCGAGCCGAGCCGCAGGTTGCCGCGCTCATCGGCGCGCGCCACCACCGACGCCATGCCCTCGGTCGTGCGAATGGTGTGACGCACCACCGCCGCGCTCACCGCCGGCGAGAGCGTGTCGAGCTCGGCGATCACCGGCGACAATTTCTTGAGCAGCTCCAGGTACCCCGCGTGGTCGACTGGCGGCCGGGTCAGCCACTGGGCCGAGCGCCGCGCGGCCTCGAGCACGCGCTCTTGGGGCTCGAGCTCGAGCAACTCCACCAGGCTCTCCAGGGCGTCGATGCGCTCTTCGCGCGGCCAGGTGGTCGCGTCTTCGAACGTGTCCGCCACGCGGAACAACAGATACGCGACGCCCACGGCCTTGCGGGTCGGCTCAGGCAGCAGCGGAATTGCGAGCGCAAAGGTGCGGCTCGTCTTGGTCAGCAGGTCGTCGAGATCCACGCGCCGCTGGCTAATCGAACTGCCGCGTCGATGCCTTTCTGACGTTCGTCACTGGCTGACGACTATCGGTGAATGAGTCCTGCTTGCAGCCCGATCTCCCCGGCCATTATGGGGGAGTCGCTCTCCTGGAGGCGCACGTTCATGTCGTTCGAAGTCATCGTTGTCGGCGGTGGATATACGGGAATGATTGCGGCAGCCGCGCTCTCCCGCACCGGCGCTCGGGTCAGGGTTTTCGAGACAGCCCAGACGACCGCGCAGGCTTTCCGCGGTGAACTCATTCATCCCCGCGGCGTACGCGGCCTCGAACAGCTGGGCCTCAAGTCGGCGCTGTTCGCGAAGGGCGCGGTGGCGGTGACCGGCTTCGCCGTGACGCCCAGCCCCACTGAGCAGGCTTCGGTGTTGCACTACGGCATCGAGCAGGGCCCGGGCCTGGGCATCGATCACCACGCGATGGTGATGGCGATGCGCGAGCAGCTCGCCGACCGCCGCAACGTGACCATCAGCACCGGCCTTCGCATCAACGACTTCGTGCGCGACGGCGCTCGCATCGCGGGCGTTAGCGACGCACACGGAAAAGAGCACCGCGCGCAGCTGGTGGTGGTCGCCGATGGCCGCCAATCGAAGATGCGGCTGCAGCTGGGGCTCGAGCCGAAGATCGAGCTGCTCTCGTACACCGTGGCGTTCGGCATCGACGGTGAGCTGCCGCACGGCCGCATGGGTCACGTGTTCCTCGGCGCCCCGGGGCCGATCCTCGCGTACCCGTACGGTGAAGGTCGCATCCGCTTCTGTGTCGACGTGCCGCTGGGCGCCGCCCGGGGCAAGGAAGCGATGGTCGCCCTGCTCATCCGCGAGTACGCGCCGGTGGTGCCCGCGGGCCTGCGCGACGCGATGATCAAGTCCCTGCGCGACGAGCCGTTCGAGGGCTGCGCCAATCACTCCATCACGGTGCCGGCCTGCGCGGCTCCGGGCGTGGTGCTGGTGGGTGATGCGGGCGGCTGCAGTCACCCGCTCACCGCCTCAGGCATGACCAACGCGATGAACGACGTGCTCACGTTGGGCGAGCTGATGGCTCAATCGGGCCCGACCGACGTGGCGCTCGCCGAGTACCAGGTGCGCCGCTACGACTTCGTGCGCATGCGCGAGCTGTTCACCGACGCGCTCTACGAGGTGTTCCGCGGTCAGGACGCGGGCTCGCGCGCGCTGCAGCAGGGCGTGTTCCGTTACTGGGCCTCTTCGGAGCGCTCGCGCAGCGCCTCGATGAACATCCTCTCGGGCGAAGAAGTGCGCGTCAGCCGCTTCGTCTCGGAGTACTCGCGCGTCTTCCGCCGCTCGGCCGTCGACGTGATGGCCAAGCTGGTGCGAAACCCCGTCGATGGCACCGCGAAGCTGTCGTCGCTGATGAAGACCACCTTCGCGCGCATGGAAGTCGCTGCCGAACGGGCCGCCCGCCGCTGGGTCGATCGGCATCGCCTCGAGCTGCACGAGCTGCCTCCGCCCCCCGCCTGAAGTCCGTAAGCGGCTGGAACACTTGAGCCCGCACGATCGTCGAGGGGGTCTCGTCCTCTCGACATGAAGCTCAACAACAACGCCGCCCGCCCGCAGAAGACCACCCGCACCGGTTCCACCCAGCCCACCTCGCAGAAGCCCAAGAGCCAGACCAAGCCCTCCACCAATTCGCGCTCGGTAGACAGCTTCCAGAGCGTGCGCACCAAGGCGCCGGTGGTGCTCGCACCTACCGAGACCGTCGCGCAGGAACGCTCGCGCCGGGTGACCGAGCTGCAGGGCAAGCTGGACCAGGTTCGCAACGCGCAGCCCCCGATGACCGAGGCGCAGCTCGACTCGCTCCTCGGGACGGCCGACGACGGCAAGTACAACATCAACAACACCCAGCTCGACCCCGAGACCCGCCGCGGCCTGTTCTCGATGATGCGGTGCATTCACCAGCTCGGCCGGGCGCGCGAAGCGATCGGCAACGGTGACGCGTACCTCGCCAAGGCCTACCTCGACACCGACCGCACCGACGCCTACCCCGGGGCCATCGCGTTTCGCGACGCCGCGAGCTTCAACGGAATGACGGGCCCCGAAGTGCTGCCCTTCGCGCGCGCCATCATCGACGTCACCCAGGGCGCGATGACGCAGCAGGTGCTGCACAACGTGGTGAAGTACACGCGCGAGCTCGAGGAGGCGATGGCGATTCCCGTCACCGACGGCAACCGCCCCGAAGCGATTCGCATCGCGAAGGAAAACCTCGACGCCAACGTGCGCGCGCTGGGCCCCGAGCCGCTCAAGTCACTCGAAGAAGGCCGTCGCAGCACCATCGATGGGCTCAACACCATCGGAGAGCTGGTGGGCTCGGTGCCCACGCCGATCACCCGCGGCGCCGGCGCGCTGCTCCGCACCGCCGCGAACGGCCTCGAGTACGCGTCGGGTGACATCAACGGCAGCCAGTTCGCGCTCAAGGAAGCGTTCGTGGCGGTCGACGCGGTCGGCGGTCAGCTGACCCAGAAGATGCGCATGCTGCCGAAGCTGGTGGCGGACGCGGGCCTCGAGTTCACCAAGTCGCTCGCGGGCGAGCTGGCGAAGATCCCCGCCGACGCCTCGGAGTCAGATCGCAAGGTCGCCACCGACAAGGCCGTGCGCGCTGCGCTCTACAACACCGTGATGGGCGTGCTGACCGACATCGGCGTGGCGTCGATGGGTGAGGCCGGAGAGAAGATCGCCACCGAGGTGTCGCGGGCGTTGACCTCGACCGCGATGGGGGCCCTCGGCGCGGCGGGCGGCGAGCTGTACAAGATCGCCAACGACCCGAGCCTCACGCCCGAGAAGAAGGCCGCCGCGATGAAGGAAGTCGCGTGGAAGGGCATGACGAACCTGGTCAAGACCCTCTCCGAAGGCGCGCTGGAATCGGCGAAGAAGTGAGGGTGGAAGGCAAACGCCCTCATGAACACGTGAAGTGACGGCTCAGCTGGGCCAGGCCGCGCCGAACGCCTTCGCGTCGAAACCCCTCGGCGCGAAGATGCTCTTCCACTGCTCAGGCGAGTACGCGTTGGCGACGCCCGCGTACTTCTTCGCAAGCTCCGCCACCCTGGTCTCGTCGACCGTACCCGCGGGCAGCGCCGCGAAGTCGGTCTCGAAGGCCTTGCGGGTGGTGGCCGGCACACCCTTCTTCAGGATGGTGGTGACGAAGAAGCCGAACTCCTTGCCGTGCGAGTCCCAGTTCACCGTGCTGTTCGGGCGCCCCGCCAGGGTGTCGTTGATGGCGGTGAGCGTCGGCTTCCAGAAGTAGTCCGGCGCGTCATCAGTCGACTTGGTGGGCAGCGAGGCGACGCCCGTCGACGAGCTTGTCGATCTCCGGGGAAAGCGACGACCAGGTCCACGCGTGGCACTTGCCCCACCAGTAATCAGCGTCGGCGTTGAAGAAGTCCTTCGAGTTCGCCATCGCCTCGAAGCCCTCGACCTTCACGCCAAACACCTTGGCCGCGGCATCGAGCGCCTGGCCGGTGGTGTTCTTCTGCGCCGCCACGAGATCCTCGGGCTTGACCACCGTGGAGGCCGGGACGCTGCTGCCGTGCCGGGTGCGCAGGGGGCCTTCCTTCACCGAGTCATAGCTGCGGGTGTAGCTGGGCACGTTCGACTCACCGTGAATGGTGCCGTCGCGGCCGAGGAAGATCTGGTCGTCATCGAAGCTCGCCTTGTTCGCGCCCGTGACCGTGCGAATCACTTCGGCGTTGGCCGGAGGCGTGGGGTTGGTCGGCCCGCCGGTGGGCGTCGGCGCGAGGAAGGTCTCGAACATCGACTTCGCCGCCGGCTCGAGCTTGTCGGCGAAGCGCGTGAGAATCGACTGCAGCTCTGCCTTCTCGGCGCGCGTGACGCCGTTGGCCTTCGCGGCCGTGACGAGCTGCTTGGCCTCATCGACGGTGAGCTTGTTATCGAGCAGGAATCGCTTCTCGAGCTGGCGCAGGTTCGTGACGGACATGGCGGGCTTCCTTTGAACGACGGCTGGGGAGGCGGCAAACGTAGCCAGCCACCACTCCCACGTCGCAAATCTCCGCGGGACTCGTTCAGTGCGGCCCGCGGGCGATCACGCCGCGATCACCCACCGCCCAGAGGTCGTCTTCGTTCGTCGCGCTCAGATCGTTGAAGGGCACGCCCGCGTCGTTGCGGAACACCGTCGACCACGCACCGTTGACGTAGCGGCGGACCGTTCCGTCGCGGGCGGTCACGTAGAACCGCTCGGTCGAGAAGGCGCGCACCGCGGTGAAGTCGCGATCCGTGTCCGAAGAGATCGACCTCCACCCGCTTGCGCTGCGCAGAAAGACCGTGCCGCCCTCGCCCACGGCGATCACCTCGACCGCGTTCAGCGCCCACACCCCCAGCAGCGCACCCGTTTCCGAGCCCTGGCCCGGAAGCGGCTCGTTGCTCCAGGTGCCGTCCGATTGCAGGGCCCAGACTTGCTGACGGCGTTTGTTCCCGAACATCGCGGAGCCCACTGCGTACAGCTGGCTGGTAGACACACCGTGGAGATCTTTCACCTGGGCGGAGGCCGGCAGGTTGCCCGGGGTCGTCACGGGCTGATCACTGCCCCGCCAGCGCAGCAACCGCCCATCTTCGAGCACGGCCACGAAAGCGAAGTCACCGCCTTGGGGAAAACCAACCATCGCCGCGGGCGGCTCTTCGACGTTGCGTTCGTTGTCGCAGCGGTTCGCGCCCAGCGGCTGCTGAACGATCGACCCCGACCCTGCGCGGCCACCGCCTGCCTCCGCAGCTCCGTTCGGTCTGGAGAACACAGTGCTGAGGTTGGAGGGACACCCCTGGGTCGCATCGATGAAGTTCGGGCCTCCGCGCCGAACGAAGATCTTGCTGCCCGCGGCGACCCACAACGAGCCGGCTGCGAACGAGGCGTTCGACCGCAAGTCGACGCCTTGCGTTCGCAAGCTGTCGTCGGCCGACCAGCCCGCGTCTTCGCAACGCCCTTCGTCGATCTGTCCACTGCAGTTGTCGTCCACTCCGTTGCACGACTCCGTCGCGCCAGGGAAGACGAGCGCGTTGAGATCGTCGCAATCACCAGACAGGGGCACCCACCCGGGGCCGCAGAAATTCTGCGCCGTGCCGGTGCCGAAGCCATCGCCGTCGCGATCGCGGAAGCTCAGCGTGTCGCACGCCACGCCCGAGTCAGGGACTCCGCCGTCGGGCAGGGGACAATCACCGTCGGCACAGTCGAGCGCCCGCAACGCCCCGAGGAGCACCAGCTCGCGCCCCCTCGGCTCGATCAGGTGCACGTCATACAGCCCCGCGGGCACCGGGCCTGCGAGCCTTCCCCTCACCTCAGTGGAATCGACCCACGCCGCCTCGAGCACTTCCACCCGATGAATGCCGTCGTCGATGAACGCGCTCAACACCACCGCGGGTATCGTCGAAGTGGGAGGCGTGTCGAAATCGAGCGTGGCTCTCGGCAGCAGCCCCTCGGCGATGAGCACCAGCGGGGTGCCCGCATCGGCGTCGAAGGACGAAGGCGACACGGCTTTGAGCGTCGGCGCCGCGCTCTGCGGCAGGCACCCGACCATCAAGAGGGTGAACAGGCTGAACACGCGCATCGGCCTGATGAGGCTACTCCCAAGCCGGCGTCCACACGACTGCAGGGCCGGCAGCGTGTGGGATGGTTCACCAGACTTCTGAGACCGAGTTCGTGTTCGGCCCCGAGAAGAGATGGTAGCTGCCGACCCATGAGCTCATTGGCAGGTCGCACCCTCTTCATCTCCGGCGCGAGCCGGGGCATCGGTTTGGCCATCGCGCTGCGCGCCGCACGTGACGGCGCCAACATCGCCATCGCCGCCAAGACCACTGACCCGCACCCCAAACTCGAGGGCACCATCTATTCCGCCGCCAAGGCGATCGAGGAGGCAGGCGGCAAGGCCCTCGCGCTCATGTGCGACATCCGCGAAGAGCACCAGGTGCAGGAAGCGGTGGAGAAGACCATCGCCCGCTTCGGAGCCATCGACATCTGCGTGAACAACGCCAGCGCCATCAGCCTCACGGGCACGCTGGAAACGCCGATGAAGCGGTACGACCTGATGCACCACGTGAACACGCGCGGCACGTTCCTGGTGAGCAAGACCTGCCTGCCTCACCTGCTCAACTCGAAGTTCACGCCCCACATCTTGAACCTCTCGCCCCCGCTCTCGATGAAGGCGAAATGGTTCGAGAGCCACGTGGCGTACACGATGGCGAAGTTCGGCATGTCGATGTGCGTGCTGGGCATGTCGGCCGAGTTCGAGGGCAAGGTGGCCGTCAACGCGCTGTGGCCCCGCACCACCATCGCGACCGCCGCGGTGAACATGCTCGGTGGCGACGAACTGATGCGCGCCAGCCGCAAGCCCGACATCATGGCCGACGCCGCGCACGCCATCTTCCTCAAGGGGAAGGACTTCACGGGCAACTTCTGCATCGACGACGAGGTGATGCGCGCCGCCGGAGTCACCGATTTCAAGGCCTACCAGGTCGACCCGAACGTGGAGCCCACTCCCGACTTCTTCGTCGACTGAGTGTGCTTCGATGGGCCCATGCTGACGGCCCTCGCGATGAGCCTGATGATGGGAGCGCCCGTGCCGGTGCCCGAAGTGACCGCCTCGGCCGCGGTGCAAGAACGCATGGGCGGCCCCGTGGTGGTGGTCGGCCAGCTCGAGCGCGTGCCGATGGGCAAAGGCGGCTCGCAGTGGCAGGGCACCGCGGTGGTGCTCGATGACGACACCGTCATCTACGTCACCTATGGCGTGCCCCCGGCGGGTTGGGAAACGCTGGTGGGTTCGCGCGTTCGGGTTGAAGGCGTGCTGCGGCCTTCCTTGAGTGAACATGAGCAGTCGCTGCTCGCCCCGCACCTGAGGAACCCCGGCACGCCGAAGAAAGAAGAGCGCGCGATCTCCAGGAAGCTCGCAGGCCAGCACCTGCGGCTGTCCGGCGTGGCGCGCAACGCCAAGGGCGGCGCGGTGCTGATGGTCGGAAAGTCGCCCCTCTATCTCGAGGGCCTGCAGAGCTGGCCCGCGGAAGCCGAGGGCAAACGCGTCGCCGTGGGTGCGACGGTGATCGACAAGCAGTACCTCCCCGAAGCCACTCGAAACGCCAAAGGCGAATGGACCCAGGGCGCGACCGGCACGCAGCTCGTGCTGGAATCGGCGACCTGGCGCTTGCTCGAACAACCGGAGAAGACCAGGTGAGCGCACTTCTGCTGCTGATGTTGACCGCTTCGCCGCCCCTCGAAGTGCGCGTGCTCGAGCGTGAAGTGCCGGTGCGGGTGCACCTCGAGGCCGCGCGCATCACCTGCGATGGCAAGCCGCTAGGAACGAGCGTCGACGCCGAGGCGAGCATTCGCGACGTGAAGGTCGGCGCGGCCCACTGCACCGAGGTGATCGCGGGCGACGACGTGGTGGTCAGCGTGAAGGAAACGAAGCGCGCCTATGGGGGGCAGATTCACGTCTCGCTCGAGGGAGGGCTGCTTCGCCTGCTCAACACCGTCGACGTCGAGCAGTACCTTCCCTCGGTGGTCACGGCTGAAGCCGATGGCAGCAAGCCCGCGGCGCTGGAAGCGCAGGCGATCGTCTCCCGCACCTTCGCGGTGACCGCGCGTCGCCACGGGAAAGACGGGTACGACCTCTGTGATCTCGCGCACTGCCAGGTGTACCGGGGGAAGACCGAAGCGAGCGCGGACGCGATGGCGGCGGTGAAGAAGACCGCCCATCTGGTGCTGCTGATCGGCGGCATCGTGCTCAAGCCGGCCTTCTTCCATTCTTCTTGCGGCGGCCACACCAGCAGCCCCTCAGACGTGTTCGGCGAAGACGGCGCAGGCACCGCGGTCAGTGACGTCGAGAACGGCGCGCCGCGCTGCGCGGGGCCTGAGCTCGCGTGGACCTTCGAGGTCGAGAAGAAAGATCTCGCCTCGGCGCTGGGCGT
>JAYVNA010000585.1:0-3823 GCA_043758715.1 Archangium sp. | reverse complement strand
GGTGGTGTGGCCGGGCTCGGAAGACGAGGTGAGCAAGGTCATCAAGCTCGCGCGTGCCCGCAAGCTGGCGGTGATCCCCTACGGCGCGGGTTCGGGCGTCTGCGGCGGTACCTGGGCGATCAACGGCGGCGTCACGATGGACCTCAAGCGCTTCGACTCGATCGGCGAGGTCGACGCCGCGCATCGCACGGTCGAGGTCGGCGCTGGCGTGCTGGGTGAGACGCTTGAACGAAAGCTCAACTCGCGTGGGTGGACCCTGGGTCACTTCCCCTCGTCGATCGCCTGCTCCACCGTGGGCGGGTGGCTCGCCGCGAGGAGCGCAGGGCAGTTCTCGAGCAAGTACGGAAAGATCGAAGACATGGTGCTCTCCGCCCGCGTGGTGCTCGGCACCGGCGAGCGCCTGCAGACCCCGGAGCGGCCGTTCTCGGGGCCCGATCTCACGCCGCTGCTGGTCGGCTCCGAAGGCACGTTGTGCGCGTTCACCGGCGCGAAGCTGCGCGTGTTCCCGAACCCCAAAGGCCGCGTGTTCCACGGCTTCGAGTTCGGCTCGGTGACCAAAGGCCTCGAGGCGATCCGCCTGGTGTTCCGCGAGGGGCTGCGCCCCGCGGTGGTGCGTCTCTACGATCCCTTCGACACCGCGTTCGTCGGCAAGGGCGGCACGAAGAAGAAGCCCGAGGTCTCGCCTTCGCTGCGCGGAATGCTGCAGACGACCGTCCTCCCGGCGCTGATGCGGCAGGTGACGCGGCACACCCTGGGTCGGCCGGTGATGATGAACCGGCTGCAGCAGGCGTTCTCCAAGAGCCGGCTCATCTTGATGTTCGAAGGCGATCCCGCGCGGGCCGAAGCAGAAGATCGCGCGGCCACCGCCATCTGCCGCCAGCTCGGCGGCGATGATCTCGGCGAGGCACCCGGTCTCGCGTGGTTTAGAAAGCGGTACGACGTCTCGTACCGGATGTCGCGGCTGATCGAGTCAGGCACCTTCGCCGACACCATGGAGATCGCCGCGCCCTGGGAAAACGTGCACCAGGTCTATGAGCGCGTGCACGAAGCCGCTTCGCAGTTCGCCTTCGTGCTCTGTCATTTCAGCCACGCGTACGCCGATGGGTGCTCGCTCTACTTCTCGTTCATCGGCTCGGCAGAATCCGAAGAGGCGATGGAGACGCGCTACCAGCAGTTGTGGCGCGCAGCGCTCGCGGCCGCGGTGCACGCCGGAGGCAACGTGAGCCACCATCACGGCATTGGAATTCTCAAAGCCCAGGCCCTGCAAGACAGCCTCGGTGAAGGCCGCCACGCCCTGCGCGCGGTCAAAAGCGTGTTCGACCCTGACGGGGTGATGAACCCGGGGAAGCTCGGCCTGTGAGCCCCTCGAAGCAGCCGGCGCTGGGCTCGTGGGCGCGTCGCACCGAGACGGGTTTCATCGCCGAGCCTGCCAGTGAGCGCGAGCTGACCGAGGTGATCCACGTGCTCGCGGATCGCGGCGTGAAGCTGAACCACGAGATGACGCTTTCCCGCGCGCGACTCACCGAGATCTCCGCGGTGGCCACACACTCGATGACCGTGCGGGTGGCCGCGGGCGTGGTGCTGCAGGACCTCGATGCGCACTTGAAGCCCCATGGGCTGACGATTGGCCCGCTCTCTCCGGCGGCGATGTCGCTGAGGCTGGGCGAATTTCTCGAAGGGCCCTACGCCGGCCTGCGATCGATTCCGGGCGGGCGGCTCGAGCCCATCTGCACGGCGCTCTCCGCGGTGACCTCGGATGGCCGCCGGCTCGAGACCTCCCGTGCCCCTCGCAGCGCCGCCGGGCCCGACTTAAGCGCGCTGGTGTTGGGTGCCGGCGGGCGCCTCGCGTTGGTCACCGGTGCGGTGGTGCGCTGCATGCCATTCCCCGAGCGCGACGTGCGGGTGGCCTTCAGCTTTGCTTCAGCGCAGGGCTTCGTCAGCGCGATGCAGCGCTCGGTCGCAGAAGGCTTCTGGCCCTGGCGGGTGCACGCCGATTCGACCTCGGGCCGGGTGATCGCCGAGGTGCGCTGGGCCGCGAGCGTCGGCAGCGTCGAACGTGATCGCGAGCTGCTCTCCAGGTGCGTCGAAGAGGCCGGTGGGCGCGGTGCGGGTGAAGCCGAACGTGAAGGCCCGGTGTCGGTCGAACACGAGAGCACCTGGGATTCAGTGCGCGCCTCGCTCGAGCAGGGCAGGGCGTTGCAGTTGTTCCGCCTCTCGCTCACCACCGTGGTGGCGCGCGGCGACGTCGAAGGAGTTCCCTTGAACGAGACGACCAGCTGGACCTCGCTGGGCAGCCGACTGCTCGCACTTGATTCGCGCGGCATCTTCGGAGGCGCACCGTGAGCGCGATGGATCAACACGAGCAGGCGTACACCTACTGCGCGTTTTGCCCAAAGCTCTGCCGGTTCGCGTGTCCCGTGTCCGAGGCGACGCACAATGAAGCGCATTCGACCTGGGGGAAGATGACGGCAGCCCACCTGGTCGCGTCAGAAAAGCGCGAGCTCGATGGCGCCACTGCGAAGGCGCTCCACGCGTGCACCGGCTGCGGCCGCTGCAAGAGCTTCTGTAAGCACGAGAACCTCGTCGGCCCGGCGCTGTTCGCCGCCCGCGAAGAGACCGTGAAGAGCGGCAATCAACCCAAGGGCGCGGCTTCGACCCTGGCGACCTTCACGCAGGCGCAGAACCCGTTTGGCCCGGAGCTGGCGGCATTGGTGGCCTCGTGGCGCAGCGACACCCCGGTGCGCTACCCGCTGTTTCCGGGGTGCAGCTCATTGGTGAAGGCGCCGCAGGCGATCGAAGACACCATCGCGGTCTCCCACGCGTTCGGCGCTCCGATGGGCGTCTCGCGGGTGGCCTCGCGCTGCTGTGGCTACCCGCTCTACGCCGCGGGCTCACACGACGCGTTTCGTGATCACGCGCGCGCCAACGCCGAAGCACTCGATTCGGTGCCTGAGCTGGCGGTGCTCGACCCCGGCTGCGCGTACACCTTCAAGGTCGTCTATCCAGAGTTTGGAGTGCAACTGAAGACGCGCGTGCGCACCGTGGTCGAGGTGCTCGAGGAGAATCTCGACCACGCCCCCGCGAAGCCTCCGCTCGCTCAGACCGTCGGGTACCACGACGCCTGCAAGCTGGGCCGCGGGCTGGGCCAGTACGATCAACCCCGCAAGCTGCTCGCGCGCGCCGTCTCGGGCACCCTTGAAGCGGCGTCGATTCGTTCGGAAGGCGGCTGCTCGGGCGGTGGCGGGTTGCTGCCGCGCACCATGCCGGAGGTCGCCGTCGAGGTGGCCCGGCGCCAGGCGGCCGAGGTCGCTCCGCAGCCCGATGTTCCCGTGGTCACCGCGTGCCCGACTTCGAAGCGAATGTTCGAACGCTCGGGGAAGACGTCGTATGACTTGATGACGCTGCTCCGGCGCTGGGTGGAGTCCTGAAACCATGAAGACCTTCTTCGTCGTGAACCCGAAGAGCGCCAACGGCGCGACTGGCCGTCGCTGGGCTGAGCTCGCCGCTGCCATCGCGCGCACGCTGTCGGACTTCGGCGTGGAGTTCACCAAGGGGCCCCTCGATGCCGTGGGGCTCACCCGCGCGGCGCTCAAGAACGGCTACGAGTGCATCGTGGCGGTCGGCGGCGACGGCACCATCAACGAGGTGACCAACGGTTTCTTCGAAGACGGCAAGGTGATCAACCCCAACGCGGCCCTGGGCGTGCTCCCGCGCGGCACCGGCGGCGACTTCCGCAAGACCTTCGACTGGGCCCTCGATGACGCGGCGGCGATCGACCGCCTCAAGACGCCCGACACCCGGCCCTTCGACGTCGGCCGCCTCG
>JAYVNA010000584.1:0-3824 GCA_043758715.1 Archangium sp. | reverse complement strand
TGCCCGAGATCCTCAAGGGCATCGCGATCACCACGAAGCACTTCCTGCGTAACCTCTTCGGAGAGCGCGACACCAACGTCGACGTGGTCGAGCGCAAGGGCCTGGCGACCATCACCACGGTCAACTACCCCGAGGAGAAGGTCGATTACCCGGCCGGCTACCGCGGGCTGCACCGCCTGGTGCCGCGCGAAGATGGAAAGCCGCGCTGCGTGGCTTGTTACATGTGCGCGACCATCTGCCCGGCGCAGTGCATCTACATCGAGGCCGGCGAGTACGGCGGCGAAGACGATCAGGCCGAGTCGCGGGTGATCGAGAAGTACCCCAAGCAGTTCGTGATCGACGAGCTGCGCTGCGTGGTGTGTGGCCTGTGCGTCGACGCGTGCCCGAAAGACGCCATCCGCATGGACACGTACACGCACACGCCCAGCGAGTACCACCGCCAGGGTTTCGTCTACGACATCCCCAAGCTGCTCAAGGGGCCGGCCGTGAGCCACCCGTCAGACCCCTGGTACAAGCGCGGCAGCTCCTCGCCGCCGGACCACGTGCACAAGGAAGCGCACACCCGCATCACCGCCGGCGCCGGGTTGGCGAAGCGCCCTTCTCTGGTCGAGGTCGTGAAGTTCCCGAAGCCCTGACGTGGTGCGCTGGCTGCTGAGTGTCTACCGGCTGTTCACCAGCCGGCGCATGGTGATGGTGGTGTTGTCCGGCTTCTCTTCCGGACTCCCGCTCTCGCTCACCGCGAGCACCATGCAGGCGTGGATGAAGGAGTCGGGCGTCGACCTGACCACCATCGGCGCCTTCGCGTTGGTCGGGCTGCCCTACTCGCTGAAGTTCCTCTGGGCCCCGGTGCTCGATCGCTACACCCCGCCGTTCCTCGGGCGCCGCCGCGGGTGGATTCTCATCTGGCAGGTGTTCCTGGTGGTGGCGATCGCCGCGATGGGTTTCATCGACCCCAAAGAGCACCTGGGTCTGCTCGCGCTGTTGGCCCTGCTGGTCGCCTTCGGCAGCGCCAGCCAGGACATCGTGATCGACGCCTGGCGCACCGAGACGCTCACGCCTGAAGAATACGGCGCGGGCGCAGGGGCGCAGACCATCGGCTACCGCGGCGCGATGCTGGTCTCCGGCGCGTTGGCATTGGCGCTGGCTGATTCGTTGCCCTGGCACACCGTCTATTTATTGATGGCGGGAGCGATGGCGCTGAGCATTGGCTACACCCTGCTCGCCCCGGAGCCGCAGGTCTCGGTGAAGCCGCCCCGCACGCTCGCCGAAGCCGCGGTCTTCCCGCTGGTCGAGTTCCTCAAGCGAAAGGGCTCGGTCGAGAATCTGGCCTTCATCATTCTCTACAAGCTCGACGTGGTGATGGCGCTCGCGCTCACCACCCCGTTCCTGCTCGAGCTCGGCTTCACCAAGACGGTGATCGGCGCGGTGAACAAGGGCGGTGGCCTCATCTCGGTGATCGTCGGCACCCTGGTGGGCGGCGCCTTGTTGCCCAAGCTGGGCATGAAGCGCGCGCTGTGGATCTTCGGGGTGGCGCAGGGCATCGCGACGCTGTCCTTCTTAGGCCTGGCCGTGGTGGGCAAGGACTACCCGCTGATGGTGTTCGCGATCTGCGCCGACAACTTCTTCAGCGGCATGGGCACGGCGGCCTACGCGGCGTTCTTGATGAGCCTGTGCAACCCGAAGTTCACCGCCACCCAGTTCGCCCTGCTCTCGAGCCTGATGGCGCTGACCCGCACCGTCGCAGGGGCCCCCACGGGCTGGCTGGCGCAGCACCTGGGTTGGCCGGGCTACTTCGTGTTGTGCACCGTGGCGATGATCCCCGGACTGGTTCTCCTCACCCGGTTCGACACGTGGAAGGGCCCTGAGGTCGAAGTGACCTGAGGCCTCAAAAGGGAAGAGAACGCCGGGTGGGCCCGTTAGGTACGCTGACCCCATGCTGTGGCCCCGCATCCTCCTCGGGATTCTCGCGCTCGCGGTGTTCGCGTGGGCCAACTCCTTCATCTACCGCCGCACCGTCGCCGACACGATCAAGTCGCCCCGCGTGCGCCTGGCGCTGGGCACCTTGCTGGTGGGCATGCTGCTGGCGGTGCCGGCGGTGCGATTGGCGTGGCGAAACCAGATGCCGCCGCCCGCGCTCGTCATCACGGTGCTCTTCGGTTGGGGCGTGCTGATCTACACCCTGTTCGCGCTGCTCTTCGTGGAGGTGGCCAAGTGGATCATGCGCAGGAGGAAGAAGGCCCAGCTCTCGCCCCTTCCTGAAGATCCCCAGCGGCGGTTGTTTTTCTCGCGCGTGGCGGCCTCGGGCGCGCTCGCGGTGGGCGGAGGGGTGGCGGTCTTCGGCACCTGGAAGGCCTTCGCGCCCCCGGAGATCACCGAAGTTCCGATCAAGCTCCCCGGGCTGCCCAAGGCGCTCGATGGCTTCGTGATCGTTCAGCTCAGCGACATCCACGTCGGGGCGATCATCCAGGAAAAGTTTCTCGATCAGCTGGTGGCCACCGCGAACTCGGCCAAGCCCGACCTGCTGGCGATCACCGGCGATCTCGTCGACGGCACGCCTGACGCCATCGGCCGCTACGTGGCGCGCATGCGCAACCTGCAGTCGCGCTTCGGCACCTACTTCGTGTCGGGCAACCACGACTATTACGCCGGGTGGGAAGAGTGGTCGCGCGAGCTCGAGGGCATCGACTTCGAGGTGCTGCGAAATCGAACGGTGTCGATCGGGGACCCCGGCGCGTCGTTCGATCTCATCGGCGTCGACGACTACGGCGCGCGATGGGCGCCCAATGGGTACGACCTGGAGGCCGCGGTGAAGGGGCGGGATCCCGAGCGGGCGTCGGTGTTGATGGCGCACCAGCCCAGCGGGTTCGAGCTGGCGGCGGAGAAGAAGATTGGCCTGCAGCTCTCAGGACACACCCACGGTGGGCAGCTCTTCCCGGGCACGCTGGTCGGTGACGTGATCTGGGGTCGGCGGAACGCGGGCTGGTCTGCGCTCGAGGGGTCTCAGATTTATACGAGCCGCGGGTGCGGGTTCGTCGGGCCCCCGATGCGCGTGGGCGCACCGCCCGAGGTCGTGAAGATCATCCTGCTCGCGACCTGAATTTCATTCGAAAGAAGAAGCGCCTCGAAGAGCGGGGTCCGGAAGGGCTCGGCTTCATCGCCCGTGCGCGCGGGCCCCTCGCCATAGGCTTTTCGTACACGCGGTGAGCGAAGCTTCGTCACGGTGACGCAGGGCCTGTTGCGGATATCTGCATAAAGCGCCCCCGCGAACCGCTTCCCTACGGACGGCCCACGAAAAAATGCCAAAGCCGGTTTTATGCAGACATCAGCAACAAGCAGTCCCACTTCGGACCGTGAGTGTCTTCGCCCGAAGTGAGGAGCCTGCTCGCATCGAGCGCGCACCTCTGACCCGACCACCCGTTCTTCCCGGCGTTGGTCAGCTGCGGCTACGGGCAGCGCAGGCCCGCTTGGCCGTTCGACAGCGCGCGCGTACAGGCGGCCTTCACGGTGACCTCGTCCTTGAGCTCCTTCGCCAGGCGCGCGGTGCGCAGGTGCAGCTCGATGTTGCCCTTCTGTTCGCTCTCCTCGCTCACCGATCGCAGCAACGCGAGCGCGTCCTTCTTCCGATCCGACTCCGCGAGCAGATCCGCCAGCTCGAGGGTCTCGCGCAGCTCTTCACCGGTCGAAGTGTCGAGCGCCTTCTGCAGCTCGGCCTTCGCGCAGGCGTCGTCCTTCTTCTGCTTGCACAACCGCGCCAGGGCCACGTGAACGACGCCGCGGTCCTTCACCTCGAGGGACTTGCGAAACGAAATCTCGGCGTCCGCCAC
>JAYVNA010000583.1:0-3825 GCA_043758715.1 Archangium sp. | reverse complement strand
CCGTGGCGAGGGTGGTGTTGTTCCACAACGTGCCCACCAGCCCCACGGTGAGATCGGAGATGTACGGGAAGGCGCCGAGATCTGCGCCCACCGTGTCGGACTTGCGCGCGGGCGAGTTCGAGGTGAGCCGGTAGTTGCTGCCCGGTGCCACGAAGAGCGGGTTCGCGGAGAAGCTGCCGGTGCCCGCCGAGGTGCTGAGGTAATCGCCGCTGACGTTCTGCCAGACGTCGTTGAAGCCGTTGGTGATGTTGACCGCGCCGCTGCTCCGGTAGAGCCCGTAGCTGCTGTTGTTGGTGATGACTGAATTGTTCACCGTCACCGAGCCCGACGCGCTGGCCGAGTAGACGGCGTAGGTGTTCGACACCATCGTCGCGTGATCGATCGTCAGCCCGCCGCCCAACCCATAGGTGCCGTAGGTGTTGCCCGTGAGCAGGGTGGTGTTGAGGTTCACCGCGCTGGCGTTCGCGCGCACGCCGAAGGTGTTGGTGCGCAGGGTTCCGCTCGAGAAAGTGACCGGGCCGAAGACGTCGAGGCCGTAGGCGGCTTCTTCGATGGTGCTGCCCGTCAGCGTCGCCGTGCCGGCTGCTTCCACGCGCACGCCCGTCCACGTTCCCGCCGAAGCTCCGCTCGAGGTGAAGATCGCGCCGGTGGCGTTGAGCGTGCCCAGAACGCTCAGCTCGCCGCGTGAAGTGTCGTTGCCGCTGATCATCACGTCACTGCTCGAGAACGTGAGCGTCACGCCCGAGTTCACCGTCAGCGTGACGCCGGGTGCCACCGTGAGATCGCCGGGCACCGGGGTGTTCGTGCTCACCGTGGTGTTCGCCCAGAGCGTGCCGTACAGGCCCGGAGTGGCATCGGAGACGTAGGGGAACGCGCCGAGATCGAGCCCACCCGAGTCTGACTTGCGCGCCGGCGAGTTCGAGGTGAGCCGGTAGTTGCTCCCCGCGGCCACGAAGAGCGGGTTGGACGACAGGTTGCCGCTGCCCACCGCGGTGCTGAGGTAGTCTCCGCTGGTGTTCTGCCAGACGTCGTCGTTGCTGTTGGTGATCGAGACGGCGCCGCTGCTCCGGTAGAGGCCGTAGCTGCTGTTGTTGGTGATGATGGAGTTGGTCACCGCGACGCTGCCTGACGCTGACGCCGAGTAGACGCCGTAGGTGTTCGAGACGAGCGTCGAGTGATCCACCGTGAGCCCACCGCCGATGCCGTAGGTCCCGTAGGTGTTCCCCGTCACCAGCGAACCTCCCACGCTCAGCGTGCCCGCCGCGGCCTGCACGCCGAAGGTGTTGGTGCGCAGCGTGGCGGACGAGAGGGTGGCGGTGCCCGAGTTGGTGAGGCCGGTGATGGCCTCTTCGATGATGAGTGAGCTGGCGGTCACCGCGCCGGTGGCGTCGACGCGAAGACCGGCCCACTGACCTGCGCCTGCACCTGCGGAAGTGAAAGTGACGTTGGAGCCGGAATTGCCGTTCACCGTCAGCGTTCCCTGCACGATGATCTCGATGCGGGTGGCGTTGCTGCCGAGGTTGGCTGCATCAGAATTGGCGGCGGCGGTGATGACGGTGCCGGGCGAGACCGTGAGGGTGACTCCGGGGTCGACGCGCACGTCGCGATCGAGCGCGACTGTGCCGGACCAGGTGGTGTTGCTGCTGATCACCTGGGCCGAAGCTGAGCCCGCGATCAGAACCGCGAGAACAGGGAACAAACGCAGTGCGTGCATCATGGTCGGGAGACACCCCAGCGCGGTCGCAGGTGCAAGAGGAAGTGCAGTCTGATTTCGGTCTCGAACCGATCGACCCGAATGGTTTCTTCCGTCATTTCAACGTGTAAGGGATGAGCTGATGGCGAGCCTGGGTCACATCGCGGTGGGGGTGGCGGTCGCGCGCGCTCACGAAGGCCGCTTCAACTGGAAAGCCGCGGTCGCGTTCTCGACGTTCTCGATGTTGCCCGACCTCGACGTGGTCGCGTTCAGGTTCGGCATTCCGTACAGCTCGCAGTTCGGTCACCGCGGCTTCACACACTCGATCGCGTTCGCGCTGGCGGTGGGACTCGTCGGCTTCCTGGTGACGCGCTCGTGGAAGAGCACGTTGGCCTTGACCGTGGTGCTGCTCAGTCACCCGCTGCTCGACATGCTCACCGATGGCGGGCTCGGGGTGGCGTTGTTCTGGCCGGTCACCGCAGACCGCTATTTCTTCCCGTGGACACCGTTGCCCGTCGCTCCGATCGGGAAGGGCATGCTGTCCGCGAGAGGGCTCTACGTGTTGGTGGTGGAAGCGGGGGTGTTCTTGCCGCTGTGGATTTACGGATTCTGGCCTCGCAAACGAGGCAACGAGGGCAAGTCATGACGTGTTCAGCGTGTGCACTCGAGCCTTCGAAGATCCTCGTGCGCAAGCACGGCTTCATCCTCCACGCGATCGCTCAGCCCACGCCGGTGAAGGGCTGGCTGGTCATCACGAGCGAGCGTCACGCCCGCGCCTGGTACGACTTGACGCCTGAAGAGGCCGCCGCGCTCGGTCCCTTCACCCGCGAGGTGATGCGCGCCCAGCTCAGCGCCCTGCACGCCGAGCACGTCTACGCCTTGGCGATCGGCGACGTGCTTCAGCACTTTCACCTGCACCTGGTGCCGCGGTTCGCGGGCACTCCGGCGCACCATCGCGGGCGCGCCGCCTTCGACGCCCCCGCCTCAGAAGCCGTGGCGGCAGCTGAAGTCGAAGCCGCGGCGCAGGCCGTGAAAGCCGCGCTCGCAGCTCACTGAAACGCGCGCAGGTGATCCTTCACCCAGTGCTCGAAGCTGCGCGGCGCTTTCCCGGTGACGTCCTGCACGGTCGAGGTCAGCGGCGAGGCCATGTTCCGCCCCGGTCGCTGGAGCTCGAGTACGCCCTCGGCGAGCACCGCCGGCATCCCGGCCTTCAGCATGCCCGCGAGCGCGCCGGCTTCTGGCACCTCCTGCAGCTTGAGCGTCTTGCCGAGCGCGTCGCCGAGCATGCGCAGCCGAACGACTTCAGCTCCGATGTTCCCCGTTGCGCCCGTGACCGCGATGGTTGCCATGACGGGTGTTGAGCGCACGTCGCGCCCACACCATAGCTGCGCTACGCCCCGCTGTGACGATCAGGGAGCGGTGAGCACCAGCGGGACCTCGGTCGCTTCCGAGAAGTCAGCGGTGTTGCGCGCGTGGTGCAGGTAGTCGCCCGACGAGAGGCTGTTCGCCGCGAACGTCTTTCGCCACACGTTGGCCGCGGCGTCGAAGGTCCACCCATTCGCAGGCAGCGCCGACCAGTTCAGGTAACTGGCGCAGTTGGTGGCGGTCGCAGGCTCGAAGCAGACGGCGCCGTTGCTCGCGGTCAGTCCCTTGATGCGGCCGTAGAACGGCACGTCGTTCACGAAGTCGGTGAGCGCAGGGCCATCGACCACCGAGGAGAAGATCATCACGGGGGCGGTGACGTCGAGCGGCACGGGGCCGGTCTTCATGCCGCCATCGAGGTTGATCTTCGCGAAGAAGCGGTACTGACCCGGCGGGTAGTGAAGGGGGATCACGCGGCGCCAGAGCTGGGCCTGGGTGTCGAAGCTCCAGCCATCGCCAGGAAGGTTCAGCCATGCCGCCGGCATCGCGCACAGGCTGCTCGTCATGCCGACCGTCTCGGTGCAGACCTGCGAGTTCGTGGACGGCAGCTGCGCGATGCGGCCGAAGATCTGCTGCGAGTTCGGCGTGCTGGTGATCGACGTGCCGTCGAAGATCGTCGAGAAGATGATCGACGGAGGGAGTCCGGCATCGACTCCGGCATCCGTACCGGCGTCGGGACGCCCGGCATCCATCCCTGCATCGAAGCCCGC
>JAYVNA010000582.1:0-3826 GCA_043758715.1 Archangium sp. | reverse complement strand
CGCGCTGCGCTCTACGAGCTCGCTCGCCGTCAAAACCCGAACCGTTGGAGTCGTCAGACTCGGAACTGGTCACCAGCGCCCGCTGTTCGCCTCGGCCCCGGTGCGCCTCCGCGCGCCATCGAACATCGAGGTGGCGATTAACTGAGAGCAACACGACAACAACCTTGACGCTCACCGATCGAGGAGTTCGTGCTCAGGCTGGTTGAAGTACGACATCAGACAGCGGTAGCAGGCCGCCACGCACTCCGTGCCCTGCACCTCCTTGATCGCCGGGAGTTGGAGTGGATCGAAGTGCAGCAACTCCAGCGCGCGCTCCGCGACTGCAGCGAGCGCCAGCGGCTGCGTCGCGAGCCGGTTCAAGACGCCCGCGCCGCCTTCCGTTGCTTCGTAGAACAGCATGCCGCGGCGGTCTTCACGGGTCGGCATCGGCTCGCCCAGCAACTCGCTCTCCTCCACCTGGAACTCGGCCTGAATGCCTCGAAGGAGCGCGTACTGCACCGTCGCCATCGTCTTCGGCTCCAGCTCTTCTTCGACCAGCCGGAGGTGCAGCGCGTTCTTCCGATCTTCGACGCTCGGCACGATCAGCTGAGGCTTGAGGCGCGTGTCGTCGCCATCTGGATCGGTGTCCTCCTTCGCCCAGGTGCCCGTGAGAGGGTCGATGTAGAAGCCGTAGACCTTGCGGTTCGCGCGGCGTCGCAACCCCAGGTTGAGCCGCGTGATGGTCGCGCTCGCTCCGTAGGTGAGCACGGCCACGGGCCCGTCGGCGTCGTTGGCGCGACCATCGCGGCGCTCGTATTGGAGTCCGCGCTTCGCCCACTCGAAAGTCGTGCGCAGCTCGAAGCCTCTGCGCTGCCGCTCTTCGTCGTTAGCCGTGATGCGCTCTGCCGGCTTCGTCGCGACGTTCTCGATCCGGAAGATGTTGTTGACGTTCTCGTCGCCCAGCGGCGTCGCGCAGTGATGGCAGAGCGAAGCGTCCGGCGCGAAGTGTCCGGCGCCGCAGGCAGGACACAGCCGCGCATGCTGCGTCGGGAGTTTCGCCTCGGCAGTGTTGCTGTCCGGGCCCATGGAGAGGAGTGCGCGCACCACGCGGTACGCGCGACCCTCGTGGTACACGAGACTGTTCGGCCCAAACTCCGAGAGCGCTAAAAAGCGGGGGCGTTGGAGGTACGCATCCCGGCCCCGCGCCTCCGAGCCCGGAACGAAGGCCATCAACGGCAAGCGCGGGAAGTTGTACCCGGGGAGAAAGCCCTCCGTCGCGAGATAGCGGTACGTATAGAAGTCGCTCGAGTTCTTCTCTGCGCCCTGCTCGAGGAGCTTGATCTGATTGTGCGCCTGGTTCGCGCGCGTCTTTGCGGCGTCGCGATCCTGCTGGCGAACCGAGCGGTCGTCTTGCACCCTCCGCGCGTCATCACGTTGCTTCTCCGCGGCCAGGAGCAAGTCGCGCCAGCGATTGAAGGCGCGGTCGAACGAAGCGGGGGCTGACTTCACCAGCGCGCGTGCGAAGTCGGAGACGTTCGTAAACCAGGGGGCCGCGTCGCTGGTCAGGTCGCCCTCGAGCATCTTCAGCACCCGCTCGATGTGCGGGAGCGCGGCGACCGCCACGGCAGGCAGTTCCATCGCGGCGGCGATCTCGTCACGCAGCGGTCGCTTCGGATGGTCGAGGCGCAGCAGCTTCGCTATCTCCGGTGAGAGTTCCTGGCCGGTCGATGCGAGCCAGATGGCGTGCAGGTGGCTCTCGACCAGATCCTGGTTTGCGAGATCGAGCACCGGCGCGCGCACGTGACCGTGCACCATGCCCTTCGGCTCGCGGAAGAAGTACTGGTCGTGCGGGCTCTGCGCGGCGCAGTAGGTGAGGACCAGCGCCGCCTGTCCACTGCGCCCGGCGCGCCCGCTGCGCTGTGCGTAGTTGGCCGGCGTGGGTGGCACGTTGCGGAGATAGACGGTGTTGAGCGCCGAGATGTCGACCCCGAGTTCCATCGTCGGGCTACAGAAGAGCACCGGAAGGAATCGGCCGGGCTCGCGGATCTCCCTGAGCCGCACTTCCTGCTCCAGCAGCTCCTTCTGCTCCTTCTCGTCGAAGCGGAAGCGCTTCTCGCGGAAGAGTCGCTTCTCCTGGTCGACCTGCGCCGTGTGCTCGCGCGCCTCGAAGCCAAAGAGCGCGTGACCGGGTTGGCGCAGCACCACCGAGAGCGTCTCGTAGAGATCGCGGAAGAAGGCGTTCTCCCTCTTGCCCGTCTTGTACGAGCGCATGAACAGCACGACGTCCTCATTGAGCCGCCAGCCGGTGACCTCATCGAAGCTGGTCGCCTCCTGCGCTACGAACCCATAGGCGCCGGCAGCGGCCTCGAGCATTCCCGTGATGAGCGCGTCGATCTCTTTCGCCTTCAGGTTGCGAACGCCGCTCTGGTCGCCCCACACCTCGTTCGATTTGAGGCGACGCCCCAGCGCGCTGCGCGACCCTCCGCGCACGAGCAGGTCTTCGTCGCCCAAGGTGTTGCCGCGGCGGCGGGGTGCGTCAACCATCAGCCAGCGCGAGCGTCGGGGCTTCTCATCGATGCTGAACCCCCAAGGGACGCGCAGACGGGTATGCGACAGGCTCAGCAGTTGCTCGACGGTTGATGACTCGAGCACCCGGCTCTTCACAGCCATCCCCTGGCGGAGAGTGTCAAAGAGAATGAAGTACGCGTTCTTGCGCACGGCTGGGCTCGCGTTGCGGAGGAGGTCAGGCGCGTTGCTGAACTGGGCCTCGTCGGCGCAGAACTCCGCGAGGGACAGGTAGTCGATCTCAAGCAGCCCGAGGTCTTCAAGGTTCGGATTGGTGAAGCGCCAGCCGCGGCGCTGATCGAACCAGGCCCGGTAGGCGAGCACGTCACGCAGCGTGGCGCCTGCGTCCATCAACGCCGCGCCCCTTAGCCCGACGTCCTGCAGCCACTCCGCTCTCACTGCAGGGGACGGGAGGTTGAAGCCGAGAGCTTTCTCCTGGGCCTGACCAAGCTCCGAGCTGCGCAGGCCGTTGGGGGCGGCGTCGAGTGCGCCGAGGAACCCGGCACGCACGAGGCTGACGAAAAGGAAGTCGTTGAAGTGGCCGGCCTGCAGGGCGGCGTCCTGCCGGTTGTCGGTGAAGCCCAGGAGCTTGCGCCGGTGCGTCGTGAGGCCTGCCTTCTTTCCGTGCATCCACTGGAGCACGCTGTGCGTGAGCACGGTCGTCGCCGAACTGCGACCTTCGGCCGAGAGAGAAGCGAGGCGGTTGCGATCGCGGGCGGCGCTGGAAATCGTCTCCCCGCACTGCAGACAGAAACGGAACTTGCCGGGGAGAAACCAGGCGTCGTGGCCGGTGCCGATGAGGCCGGTGGGCTCCACCCGTTCGCGGACCGCCCGCGCCTTCTTCCAGGTCGACTTGAGCTTCCCGCTACCCTGCGCGTCGAAGTCGAGCCACGTCTCGGGGTAGTCATCTTCCTTGTCGGCGAACGCGAGCGAGCCATGCAGCGTGAGGAAGCCGAACTCGTCGCCGTTGCTCTCGGCCTTCGTATCGGTGGGGCCTTCGTCGTCGGGCTTCTCCGGCGGGGCGTCGTCAACGGACCGCTGATGAAAGTGCCAGCGTCCGTGGTCGAGCACCCGTTTCACCGGGTGATACTCGTGCCCGCACTTTCGACAGAAATAGAGAGGGTAGAGCCGCTTCGTCGGCGCCTTCGGGAGAAACTGTTGACCGTCGACGGTGACGACCCGAGTGCCTGCTGGTTCGAGCGTCGAGTAAGCGATGCCAGCGCCTGAGATGAATTGGTGGAGCTTGAAGCCGAAGAAGCTTCGCTCACTGCCACTGCCTATG
>JAYVNA010000581.1:0-11729 GCA_043758715.1 Archangium sp. | reverse complement strand
CTCGGGGAATTGGCCCAGCGAGGAGAAGGCGATGTCGAGGAAGCCGCCGGGCGGCTGGGCGCGCGGCTCGGAGCACTCGCGGCTGACAAGCGCGTCGCAGCGGGGCTGCGGCAGTCTGCGAACAAGTCGGGGTGGCGACGCCTGGTGGGCCGCGCGCTCGACCCACTCGATGCGATTCGGCGCCGCCGCAGGGCCGATGAAGTGATTCGGGCGCTTGCCGCAGGGCTCATCTCACACCCCCGCGCGGCGGCCGAAATGCGGGCGATCGGAGCTCGAGAGAAGGGCGGTTGGTTGCGTGAGGGCTGAGGTGAGGGGGCTGCCATCAAGCCTCGAGGAAGAACCGGTAGCTGGCGCTTTGCTGGTACCGCTCCCCTGGGCGCAGCAGCGTGCTCGGAAACTTCGGGTGATGCGGCGAGTCCGGGAAGTGCTCGGGCTCGAGACACAGGCCCGCGTACTTCGCGTAGGTCACCGAACTCTTCCCCCGCACGGAACCATCGAGCTGATTGCCTGAATAGAACTGCAGCCCGGGCTGCGTCGTCGTCAGCTCGAGACCGCGCCCCGACTTCGGCTCGGTCAAACGCGCGGCAACGGTGAAACCATCGAGCACCCAGCAATGATCGTAGCCCCCGCCCGCGAGCTGCAGCTGAGGCTCGGGTTCATCGAGGCGCGCTCCGATGCGGCGCGCTCGCCTGAAATCCATCGGCGTCCGTTCGACAGGCCGCAGCGCCCCCGTCGGGAGCAGCTCGTCGTCGACCGGCAGGAAGGTCGACGCGAAGAGCTGCAGCTCGTGACCGAGCACGTCGCCTTCACCCGCGAGGTTCCAGTAGGCGTGGTTCGTGAGGTTGACCACCGTGGGCGCGTCACACGTCGCGGCCCACTCGATCTCGAGCAGATCGTCGTTGAGTCGATACGTCAGCTCCGCCACCAGCTCACCCGGAAAGCCCTGCTCGCCATCCGCGCTCACGTATCGAAAGCGCGCCTGGTGTGGCCCTTCGTCGATCGGAGTCCAATGCGCTTTGTCGAAACCCCGCACTCCGCCATGGAGCTGGTTGCCGCCCTCATTGGCGACCAACGGATACTCGATGCGCTCGAGCGGCAGCTGCGCCCGGCCGATGCGGTTCGCGTATCGACCGATGGTGGCGCCGAAATACGGGTGTGTTCCCAGCCAGCCCTCGGGGGCGTCGAAACCGAGCACCACGTCACGCAGGGTCCCGTGCCGGTCGGGCGCCCACACGTTGAGCAGCGTCGCCCCATAATTCATCACCCGCGCCTTGAGACCGCGCCCGCCATCGAGGGTGGCGACGTACAGCGCGCTCATCGCCGTTTGCTGAGCCGACGTAGGAGCAGGTAGCCCAGGCCCCCGATTGCCCCCGCGCCTGCGAGCCCCACGAACAGCCGGCCCCGGGGTGATCGCCTCACGTCGTCGACCATGCCTTCCACCGCGTTGACGCGATCCGCGAAGAGCAACATCAACCAGTGCGCGATGTCGTTCTCGCTCAACTTGTAGGCCTGCGAGCGAATGAAGCCGCTCAGTCCGCTCGGGGGCAGGGTGCTTCCGAACACCGAGGTCAGCCCCGCGCGCGCAAGCGAATGAAGCACCTTCACCTGTTGCAGTTGCTGTTCAGGCTCGCTCCAGTGCACGTTTTCCAACCGCGGAGGTTTTCGTTCTTTCGGGTACGCGGGGCGGTTCCGATGGTCGAGGTCCGCGCCCCAGCCGCGAATGTGTGAATGGCCATTCTTGGGTCCCATGGCGTTCCTCTCAGTGCGGCAGGCTGGACGTCGGTGGGAGCAGGACTGTCTTGATGCAGCCGTCCAGCTTGCGCGAGAACATCTCGTACGCCTCCGAGACTTCCTCGAGCGGAATGCGGTGCGTGATGATCTGCTTGGGGTCGATGTTGCCCTGCTGTACGTGCTCGATCAGCCGCGGCAGGTGACGCTTCACGCTGGCCTGGTTCATGCGCAACGTGAGCCCCTTGTTGAGGGCGTTGCCGATTGGTACCGCGTTGAAGGTGGGGCCGTAGACGCCGACGATCGACACCACGCCGCCTTTGCGCACCGAATTGATGCACCAGTGCAGCGCCGTCGCCGAGCCCGCCTGCAGCTTCAGCTTCACCCCCGTGAGCGTCTGCGCCGCGTTGCCCGCGGCCTCACAGCCCACCGCGTCGATGCACACGTCAGGACCCAGGCCCTGCGTCATCTTCTGCAGGTGCATCGGCATGTCCTTCACCGACTTGAAGTCGACCACCTCGCACTGCGCGTAGTTCTTCACGAACTCGAGCCGGTACTCGACGTGATCGACGACGATCACCCGGTTCGCGCCGAGCAACCACGCTGACTTCGCCGCGAAGATGCCGACCGGCCCGGCGCCGAAGACGACCACGGTGTCGCCTTCCTTGATCTCGCCCATCTCCGCGGCCTGGTAGCCGGTCGGGAGCGCGTCGGTGAGCAACACCGCGTCGTCGAGATCCATCCAGTCGGGAATGATCGTCGGCCCCACGTCTGCGAGCGGCACGCGCACGTACTCCGCCTGGCCGCCGTTGTAGCCGCCGGCGGTGTGCGAGTAGCCGTAGATGCCGCCGACCGCCGTCGCTTCGGGGTTGGTCTCGTCGCAATTTCCATACAGCTCGCGCTGACAGAAGAAGCAGCTGCCGCAGAAGATGTTGAAGGGCACCAGCACGCGCTGGCCCACCTGCACGTTCTGCACGGACGGGCCGATCTCCTCGATCACCCCCGTGAACTCATGGCCGAAGATCGAACCCACCCGCGTGTCGGGAACGAGCCCATGGTACAGGTGAAGATCCGACCCGCAGATGCACGAGCGCGTCACCCGCACGATCGCATCATTGGGATGTTCGATCGTCGGTTCCGGCATCTGCTCCGCGCGCACCCGGTAGGGCCGGCGGTAGTTCATGGCGAGCATTCTGTTCTCCTGGTCGAAGGGTTACCCCGGAGGTGACGCAATGGTCGTGCCGCGCTCAGGCCTGCGGGTCCCCCAGCGGCACCACCACCCTGGGCCGTTCCTGGGTGGCGGTCGCGTAGGCGGCGGCGATGCGTTCGCCCTGCTCACGCGGGCTGCGCGCGGTCGAGAGCACCAGCACCGAACCACCAAAACCACCGCCGGTGAGGCGAGCGCCGAGCACGCCCTTCTCAGCGCGCGCCAACTCCACCAGGCGATCGATCGCCGGCAACGAGACCTCGAAGTCATCGCGCAAGGAGTCGTGCGAGGCGTTGATCAGCCGCCCGAGCTCGTCGATGTCGTCTTCCTCGATCGCGCGAACGGCCAGGTGCACGCGCTCGTTCTCGGTGATCGCGTGCCGGGCTCGGCGACGCAGCGGCTCGTGCAGCTGCATCACCCGGGGCAGGTCCTTGCTGCTCAGCAGGCACAACGCCTCCACTCCGAGCAAACTGGCGGCCGTCTCGCATTCCTTGCGGCGCTGGTTGTAATCGCCGGCCACGAGGTCGTGCTTGATGCCGGAGTCGATCACGATCATCTCGACGCGATCCGGGAGCAACACCTGCCGGTATTCCAACGTGTTGGTGTCGAGCAGCAGCGCGGTCTGGGTGTTGCCCAGGCTCGCGGCCATCTGATCCATGATCCCCACGTTGGCGCCGACGAAGGCGTTCTCGGAACGCTGCGCCAACAACGCCAGCTCGAGATCGCTCAGCGCGAGACCCCAGAGCTGCCGCAGCCCGCGCAACACCGCGACCTCCAGCGCCGCGCTCGAGGACAGCCCTGCGCCCACGGGCACCTCGGAGTGGATCCACAGATCGAAGCCGACCCCGCGCAGCCCGCGCGCTCCCAACGTGTGCGTGACGCCCTGCACGTAGTCGAGCCAGCCGCGGCCGCGCTGCTCTTCACCCAACGTGTACTCGCCGGCACCGCTCTCCGCGCTCACGCAGCGCACCCCGGACCCCTCGCGGGGAGCCAGCTCGACGAAGGCCCGCTGCGGCGTGGCGATGGGCAGCACCGAGCCTCCGTTGTAGTCGACGTGCTCGCCGATGAGGTTGATGCGCCCGGGAGCGCTGTGGCTCACCGTGGGCGGTCTGCCGAACAGCCTGATGAATTCTTCACCCAAGCTTCACCTCCACCGCGCGCAGCTCCTTCGCCTTGTCTTCGGGCAGGGCGTCGACGCTGAACGCGCCCGCGCCCAATTCGGTGCCCGCGAGGTACTTGAGCCGGCCCGGCAATCGGTACGGGGGATACAGCTCGGCGTGCAGATGGGCTTCAGGGTGCGCGGTGCCATCGCTGGGCGCCTGGTGCCACACCATCACGTAGGGGAAGGGCTTGCCCCACAGCCCATCGAACTGCAGCAGCACCGTCTTCATCGCCCGCGCGAGATCGACGATCTCTTCGGGGTTCAACTCGGCGAACGAGGGCACGGCGCGACGCGGCCCCAGCCACACCTCGTAGGGATACCGCGCGCAGACCGGCACGAAGGCCACCGCGTACGGGCCCTGGTACACCACCCGTTTCCCGTCGCTCAGCTCATCGGCGATCATCTTCTCCAGCAACCCGCGGCCGTGCTGTTGGAGGTATTCCAACTGCGCTTCCAGCTCGGTGCGCGCGACGGGGGGAATGAACGGGAAGGCGTAGATCTGCCCATGCGGGTGATGAAGCGTGACGCCCACCTCGACGCCACGATTCTCGAAGGGAAAGACGTACTTCACGTCCTCCCGCTCCCCGAGCGCGCGCGTGCGATCGGCCCATACCTCGATCAGCAGCTCGATCTGCGTGAGCGGCAGCGCCCCCAAAGAGGTGTGCTGATCCTGGGTGTAGACCACCACCTCGCAGACGCCTTCCGCGGGCCGGGTGGGCACCGACTGCGGCGCCGGGGCGTTCGAGTCACCCAGGGCCGGGAACAGGTTGTCGAAGACCGAGATGTCGTAGTCGCCCACGGGCATCTCGGTCGGCACTTTGGGGTCCGTCATCGGCGCGAGCGGATCCCACTCCGGCGGCGGCAGGAAGGTGCGCTGCTGCCGATGCGTCGCGTAGGCCACCCATTCCTGCCGAAGCGGGTGCCACCGCAGCTGCGCTGACTTCGCCAGCGGCTTCGCTTCAGGGCTCGGCGCCTGGAACTGCGCGACCATCGGGTTTCGCGAATAGAAGAGCTGCTGCCGCCCATCGGGCTTGCGCTGTTCTTTCTTGTACATGCGTCACCCGGTGCTGCCATCAGGCTCGCGCGACCCGAACGGGCTCAGCGTCGCCGCGCGGATCTGCTCGAACGGAAACTTCGGCCGGCGGTCCGCGTAGAGCAAACCGTTCGCTTCCTGGTACGTGTCCGCGAACTGCGTGTAACAAAAGCCTGCCAACATCCCGAGCGAGTGCACCACGCTCATCAGCCCGGCGTAGTGCTTGGCGAGTTCGGCCGGGTTGGGAAACGTCTGGTACGCCCACACGCCCGGTTGCCCGAGCGCCGCGCCGCCGAACTCCGAGAGCACGACGGGGTGGGGCTCTCGGGGGTGATCGCCGAGGAACAGGGTGCGGCCGCCGGGGCGCTCCTTGGTGAGCAGGTGCGGCAGCATGCGATCGGCGTGGTAGCGATGCGCCAGCCGCTCGGGAATCGGCTCGTAGTCATGAATGCCGATGATGTCGGTGGCGACGTTTTCCCAGCCGTCGTTGCCGATCACGGGGCGCGTCGGGTCGAGCGTCTTGGTGAGGTAGTAGAGCGCCTGCACGTAGTGCCGCTCGAACACGTTCTGCGGCAGGTTCGGGACGCCCCACGATTCGTTGAGCGGCACCCACGCCACGATGCAGGGGTGCGAGGCATCGCGGAAGATCGCTTCTTTCCACTCAGTGGTGACGCGATCGACCGAGTCCTGGCTGAAGCGATACGCGCTGGGCATCTCTTCCCAGACCATCAAGCCGAGGTGATCGGCCCAGTAGAGGTAGCGTGGGTCTTCGAGCTTCTGGTGCTTGCGCACACCGTTGAAGCCCATCTTCTTGGCCAGCTCGACGTCGAGCCGCAACGCCGCGTCGTCGGGCGCGGTCATGCCGGTCTCCGGCCAGTAGCCCTGGTCGAGCACCATGCGCAGCATCGAGGGCCGCCCGTTGAGCACGAACTTGTCGCCCTCGATCGCGATGCTTCGCAGCGCCGTGTAGCTGGTGACGCGATCGAGCACCTGGCCGCGCGCGGTGACGAGCTCGAGCTCGGCGTCGATCAGCCGCGGCTGCGTCGGCGACCACAAGAGTTCGTTGCGATAGTCGTCGATGCCGGGGTCAGAGAGCGCGATGCGTCGATGCACTTCGTTGTGCACGACCGCGTACCGGTCCTGGGCGATCATCTTGCCCATGCAGCTCAGGCGCAGGTTCACCGAGAGATCGTCGCGCCGCTCGCCCGTGAGCCAGCTCTCGAAGCCGACCTCCCAGCGCACCAGGCTCGGTCGCCAGAGAATGCGGCCGAAGTGCGGGTCGCTCACCGATTCCACCCACACCGACTGCCAGATGCCGGTGGTGCGCGGGTACCAGATGGCGTGCGGCTCGAGGTGCCAGTCCTGCTTGCCGCGCGGCATCGCGAGGTCGGTGGGGTCGTCTTCGGCCCGCACCGAGACGGTGGTGAGCTTCTGGCCCTTCAGCAGGTCGGTGATGTCGAGCAAGAAGGGCGTGTAGCCGCCGCTGTGGGTGCCCGCGAACGCACCGTTCACCCAGACCCGTGCCGAATAGTCGACGGCGCCGAAGTGCAGCAGCACGCGATTGCCCGGCGCGATGGGTTCGAGCTCGAAGCTGCGGCGGTACCAGCACACCGGGTGAAACGAGGTGTCTCCGATGCCGCTGGCCTGCGTCTCGGGCGCGAACGGCACCACGATCTGCCGGTTCCACTTCACTTCGTCGGGGTGGTGCGCCGAGGGGTGGTCGAGCGCGAAATCCCACAAGCCGTCGAGGGACTGCCACTGAGCCCGGACCAGCTGCGGACGCGGGTAGGCGCGGGCGTTCACCGGCTGCGCTCCTTTTCACTGCTCATCCACCGCCAGGCCGACTCGACGATCTCTGCCAGGTCCTGGTGCCCGGCCACGAACCCCAGCTCGCCGCGAATTCGTTCGGAGCTGGCGACCAGCTTCGCCGGATCTCCGGGGCGCTTGATGCCGATGGTGATGTTGAGTTTTTTACCGGTGACGCGTTCGACCGTGCCGATCACCTCTTTGACGCTGTGGCCCGTGCTCGAGCCACCCACGTTGTACGCCACGCACGGAGGCCCGCTTTTGCTCAGCGCTTCGAGCGCGCGAACGTGGGCCTCGGCGAGATCGAGCACGTGCACGTAGTCGCGAACGCAGGTGCCATCGGGGGTGAGGTAGTCGTCGCCAAACACGGTGATCCCGGGCCTGAGGCCTGCCGCTGCCTGGAGCAGCAAGGGGATGAGATGCGTCTCGGGCTCGTGCCGCTCACCGCAAAACCGGGTCGCACCCGCGGCGTTGAAATAGCGCAGGCTCACCGAGCGCAGGCCGTACGACTCCGCACACCACCTGAGCATTCGCTCGACGGCGAGCTTCGATTCCCCGTAGGGGTTGGTGGGTACGGTGGCGTCGCTCTCGCGAATCGGCTGCCGCTCGGGCTCGCCGTACACCGCCGCGGTCGAGGAGAAGACCATCGCCTTGACCTGCGCTTCCTGCATCGCCTGCAGCAGGGCGATGGTGTCGGCGACGTTGTTCCCGAAATATTTGAGGGGGGCCGTCATCGACTCGCCCACCATCGAGTGAGCGGCCATGTGCACCACCGCCTCGATGCGGCGGCGCTGCAGCAACTCCAACACCGCCTCGCGATCGCCGATTTCTCCAATCACCACCTGGGCCCCCGGCCGCACCGCGTCGCGATGGCCCTTCACCAGGTTGTCCAGCACCGTGACCTCATGCCCGCGTTCGAGCAGCACCTCGGTGATGACGCTGCCAATGTACCCAGCACCACCTGTGACGAGCGTTCGCATCAGGGCATCCCCCGGACTTCTTCGAGATAGCGCTCGAGCGCGTGCTCCAACTTCGGCATCAGGGTGGCGCGCTCACTCTTGAGCGCCAGGCAGCGCGGTTGCGGCGGCGCGATCCACGGCGGGTCTTCCAGCACCAGGCTCTGCGGAGCGGACATGCCGTCAGCCACCCACTTGCCGAAGTCGGTCCAGCTCACCACGCCATCGTTCGCGAGGTGCCACACGCCCCACACCTCGTCGAGCAACAGGTCGAGAGAGATGCCCACCAGATCAGGCACGTAGGTGGGCGAGACGAGCTCCCCCGCCGTCACGTGCACCGGCAGCCCCCGGCGCAGTTGACTCGCGGTCTGCGCGACGAAGTTATGAACATCCCACGGGCTGAAGAACGCCGCGGTGCGAATGACGAGGCTGCGCTGACAGGCTCGCAAGACCCGCCGCTCGGCCTCGGCCTTGGTGCTGCCGTAAACAGTTTGCGGCGAAACGGGGTCGCTCTCCACGTAGGGACCGCTGCCGCCGTCGAACACCAAATCGCTCGAGAAAGTGACGAAGGGCAGGTTGCGTTGCTCGGCCTCGGTCGCGAGCACCGTGGGCCCCCGGGTGTTCTCGCGCCGGCACCGGTGCGGTTCCCTCTCGGCGTCTCGCACGCGCACGAAGCCGGCGGTGTTGATGATCGCCCACGGCCTCAGTTCATCGAGCACCCGGCTGACCGCGGTGTCATCAGCGATGTCCATCTCGCGGCGCGAGAGCAGGCGGTAGCTGATCGCCCGAACCTCACACGCGTGCGCGAAGGCTTTTCCCAGCGTGCCCGTGGCCCCGGTGATCAACAGCGGCGCGGTCGCGTGTTTGCGAAAATCAGCCGTGCCATGGAAGCGGCGCGCATGGCCATTGCGGTTGTGGGTGGCCCGATCCTCCCGTTGCCACCAGCCCGGAGTCTCGAGCACGGGATGCTCGAAGTGCCCCTCGGTGGCCAGCGCCTTCGCCATCCGCGCGATCGCGGTGGGCCGCGGTTTGGGCGCCCGCAGATCGAACACCCCGGGCTCGTAGTAGCGGTCTTCGCGGGTGAGCAGCGAGTTCCAATCGAACGCCCCCAGCAGGGCCCACACGGTCACCGCCCGCACCTCGATGCCGTCGTCGCGAACCCGCTGGGCCGCGTGCCACGCCTGCTGCAGCCAGCGCAGTTGTTCCTCGCGCGTGCAGTCGAGGTGCACCTCGGTGATCGCCAACGGGAGTTGGTAGCGCTCGAACGCCTGCCTCAGCAACGCTTCGTGCCCGGCGATGCCGAACTGGGTGCGCACCGACTCGATGTCGGCGTACTGCTGAACGCCGTTGCCGCCGTGGTACTCGGGCGGGTAGCGCGAGAGCCGCTCATCGAGGGTGCGATCACTGGTGATGTAGTAGTTGAGGCCCATCACGTCGGGCGGGCAGGGGTGCTCGAGAAAGAAGTCCAGCTCCGCTTCGGGCACGCCCTTCTGCAGCCAGGTCCAGAAGCGGTGTGAGCGATTCACCCGGCCGCAGAGCAGATCGAACGAGAGCCAGCGGCGATCGTTCTCGAAGTCCTGCGAGGCCTTGAGAGAGGGTGTGCTGCTGCAGAAGCCGAGATCTTCGGTCTGCACCAGGCGGGCGCGCGGGTTGACCTCGCGGATCTGCTGCATCGCCATCACGGTGGCCTTGCACTGGTTGACCACCGCTTTGCAGAAGGCGGCATCGTCCTTCGTGTGCGGGTACCAGGTGCCATACAGCGCGCTGAACCGGGCGGTGGTGAGCGGCTCGTTGACGGGGGTGTAGTCCTCGATCCACGGGTAGCGCTCGGCGCACGCGCGGGCGAACGTGGCGAGCCCTGGCGCAAAGTCGTCGGAGATGAGGCTGGTGCTGCGAGGGCCACTGCCATGATGCACCAGGCCCGCGATGGGCTTGATGCCGAGCTGCTGCAACAGCGCATAGCGCTCGTCGAACCATTCCCAGTTCGCCTGCTCGAGCCCCTCGGGCGAGATCAGCTCCCACAGCAGCGGGTAGCGCAGGGTGCGAATGCCGAGCGCGGCGAAGCGCTCGAGATCTTCGGGGTGATCCCAGTGATGCGAGCGCCGCATCTGGCTGTGAAAGGAATCCCGGATCCTGTTCACTGTCGCTTCGATGCCGCCCCACAGCTCGAGGGGTCCCATGGGGTTCCTCAAACTTGTCCCTGCACGAGCAGCTCAGCGCGCCGCACTCCGATCAACCTGGAGGCGACGGTGAGCGCCTGCGCGACGCACTGGTCCATGTTGTAATATTTATAGGTCGCCAGCCGACCCACGAAGTGCACGCCCGCCGTCGAGGCCGCGAGCGTCTGATACTTCCGGTACAGCGCCGCGTTCTCAGGCCGAGGCACGGGGTAGTAGGGATCGCCGCCGTCGGTCGGGTACTCGTAGACGAGCGTGGTCTTGTCGGTCTGCTGGCCGCTGAGGTGCTTGAACTCGGTGACGCGCGTGTAGTCGTGCTCGTTCGGGTAATTCACCACCGCCACCGGCTGGTGAAGTTTCTCGTTGAGCGTCTCGAAGCGGAAGTCGATCGAGCGGTAGGGCAGCTTGCCGTGGCAGTACCCGAAGTACTCGTCGACCGGGCCCGTGTAGACGATCTGTTCAGCGGTCACCCGCTGGGACACCGTTCGGTAGTCGACTCCGAGCTCGAGGGTGATGTTGCGGTGATCGAGCATGCGCTCGAAGAGCGCGGTGTACCCGCGGGCCGGCATCGCCTGGTAGGTGTCGCCGAAGTAGCGATCGTCGTGGTTGGTACGCACCGGAATGCGCGCGATCACCGTGGGATCGAGCTGCGAGGGCCACAGGCCCCATTGCTTGAAGGTGTAGTTGCGGAAGAACTTCTCGTAGAGCTCGCGCCCGACCTTGCTGATGATCACGTCTTCCGAATTGCGAATCTCGGCGAGCGGTTCGGCGGTGCGGGCGAAGTAGGCCGCGAGCCCCTCTGAATCGAGGTTCCACCCGTAGAGCTTGTTGACCGTGTCGAGGTTGATCGGAATCGGGAGCAGCTTGCCGTCGACCTGCGCCAGCACCCGGTGCTCGTACTCGCGCCACTCAGTGAAGCGCGAGAGGTAGGCGAAGACGTCGGTCGAGTTGGTGTGGAAGATGTGGGGCCCGTACTTGTGAACGAGCACGCCCGCGGCATCGAGGTGGTCGTAGGCGTTGCCAGCGACGTGCGGCCGCTTGTCACACAGCAGTACGCGCTTCCCGTGGTCTGCCAGGCGCTCGGCCATCACCGCACCTGAGAAGCCGGCGCCCGCGATCAGGTAGTCGAACTTCGGCTTGACCCTGCGCGGGATCGCCCGCTTGCGGTGCACCCGGTCGATTTCCTGCTTCATCTGCGCCCAGGTGTCGTCCCACGAGAGGTGAGCGAGGAACTCGTCGGCCTTCTCGAGCCGCTCTGTTCGGTCGTCCGTGAGCGAGGCGTTGATCGCCGCGATGAACTGGGTCGCGCTGGCGGCGATGTGCACCAGCCCCAGCTCGCCGTAGGGATGGACCACGTCGTGAATCGGCGTGGAGACCACGGGCAATCCAGCCGCCAGATACTCAGGTGTCTTGGTCGGGCTGATGAAACGGGTGGCGTCGTTGATCGCGAAGGGAAGGAGGGCGACCTCCCACCCCGCCACATAGTGTGGCAATTGCGCGTAGGCCTTGCTGCCCAGGTAGTGAATGTTGGGGCGTTGCGGGAGCACCGCCGGGTCGATCTTCACCACCGGGCCCAGCAACACGATGTGCCAATCAGGTTTTAGATCCGCGAGGGCGCCGATGAGCCCGATGTCGAAGCGCTCGTCGATGACGCCGTAGA
>JAYVNA010000580.1:0-3829 GCA_043758715.1 Archangium sp. | reverse complement strand
GGAGAAAAGGGTTAGATACGGAACCGTCGCACTTCATCGAATTTTAACGATGGATTGTCAGAGCGCGCCGACGAGCGCTTTGAGCCGCCGCAGCGCACGGGGCTCGAGGCAGTAGCTGGTACGCGGCCCCGAGATGGTGCCCCGAATGAGCCCGGAGTCCTTGAGCACCTTCAAGTGCTGCGAGACCGTGGACTGCGCCAACGGTAATTCCTCGACAAATTCCCCGCAGACACAGCTATTCCGGGTGGCCAGCAAACGCAGAATCTTCACGCGCGCCGGGTGCCCGAGCGCCTTCGCCAGCGCAGCCAGTTCGTCATCGGCCTTGCCGCCTTCCACTGGGCGCAGGTCAGACCGGGTGTCAGCAGGAGGACATGCCGCTTCCTTCAATCCACCTTTCATCGTAATCCGACGATTACCATGGCGACTCCGAGAGGTCTGCTGTTCCTGTGCGTCGCGAACTCGGCGCGCAGCCAGATGGCCGAGGGCTGGGGGCGAAAGCTCTTCGGCGACCTGATGCTCGTTCAGAGCGCGGGCAGCCGGCCGAGCCGGGTGAACCCCTTCGCTGCCGAGGTGATGCGGGAGGTCGGCATCGATCTCTCTTCCCACCGCAGCAAGTCCGTCGACGAGATCGACCCTGCGACGGTCGACACGGTGATCACGCTCTGCGCCGAGGAAGAATGTCCGCTGTTTCTGGGGACGGCGACGCGACTCCATTGGCCCCTGATGGACCCCGCGACCGACCAGGCGCTGCCCCGCGAGCAACACCTGCTCCGCTTCCGTGCCGTGCGCGATGAGGTGCGCAGCCGCCTCGAGGCGTGGCAACGCGCCGGCTTCCCCTGAGCGTTCGAAGGGCCGTCCCCAGTCGTGACAGTTTTCCCGCCTGCCCGGGCGTGGCATACCCGCCCCGCCATGGCGAAAAAATTCAAGGCGACGATCATCGGAGGCAGTGGTTACGGCGGGGCTGAGCTGGCGCGCCGGCTCTTGATGCACCCGGAGGTCGAGCTCGTTCGAGTCGCGTCGATCGATCACGTCGGCGAGCCCTTGAGCGCCGTGCACCCGCACTTCGAAGGCGCCACCGACCTCAAGTTCGAGAACCTCACGCCCACTGAAGCCGCGAAGGGTTGCGACGTGGCGCTGCTCGCGCTGCCGCACAAGGTCACCGCGTCCAAGGTGCCCGAGCTCATCGCCGCGGGCGTGAAGATCGTCGACATGTCGGGCGACTTCCGCCTGCGCGACGCCGCGCTCTACGAGAAGTTCTACGGCGCCAAGCACCCGCACCCCGAGCTGCTCGGCACGTTCGTCTACGGCTTGCCCGAGCTCAACCGCGCCGAGATCAAGAAGGCGAAGTACGTCGCCTCGCCCGGTTGTTTCGCCACCAGCATGGAACTGGCGCTGCTCCCGCTCGCGCGCGCGGGCCTGCTCAACGGCGCGATCGTTCACGTCACCGGCATCACCGGCTCGTCGGGCTCCGGCATCGCCCCGGGCGCCGGCACGCATCACCCCAGCCGCGCGGGCAACCTGAAGACCTACAAGCCGCTCGAGCATCAGCACGTGCCCGAGGTGGTGCAGACGCTGCAAGACGCGGGAGCCCAGGGGCTCGAGCTGCGCTTCGTGCCGATCTCCGCGCCGCTAACCCGCGGCATCTTCACCACCTGCTTCCTCGAGCTGCCCGCCGAGGTCGACACTGCGAAGCTGACGGCGATGTTCGACGAGACCTTTGCTCGCGAGCCGTTCGCGCGGCGGCCCAAGTCCCGGTTGCCTGAAGTGGTCGCGGTCGCGGGCTCGAACTTCATCGAGGTCGGCTTCACGGCTGGCGCGGTGCTCAACGGCAAGCGCACCGTCACCACCTTCGCGGCGATCGACAACCTCATCAAGGGTGGCGCCGGCCAGGCGATTCAGAACATGAACCTGGTGCTCGGCTGCGACGAACGCGCCAGCCTGGAAGACACGGGGAACTGGCCGTGATGAGCGTTCGCCCGCTGGTGGTGAAGATCGGTGGCGAGGTGATTGGCTCCGGTGAGGCCGCGGTGCTCGCGGCTGATCTCAAGGTGCTGATCGAAGGTGGATCGCGGATCGCGATCGTCCACGGTGGCGGTCCGCAGGCGACCGAGCTGCAGAAGAAGCTGGGGCTTCCCACCACGCAGATCGCGGGTCGCCGGGTCACCGACGCCGCCACCCTCGACGTGATGAAGATGGTGCTGGCCGGCAAGCTCAACGTCGACCTCTGCGCCACCCTGGTGGCCGCGGGCGTCAAGCCGGTGGGCTTGCATGGCGCGTCGGGCTCGGTGGTGCAGGCCGTGCGGCGGCCGCCCAAGCCCTACCCTAACGCGGGCCCTGACCCGGTCGATCTCGGCCTGGTCGGCGACGTCACGGGCTTCAACCTGCGCCTGCTCGAGACCTTGTGGACCGCGGGCTATGTGCCGGTGATCGCGTGCCTCGGCGCCGATGCCGAAGGCGGCGTGTTCAACATCAACGCCGATCTCGTCGGCAACCAGCTGGCGGCGGCGTTGAAGGCAGAGCGCCTGTTCCTGGTGACCTCGACGCCCGGCGTGCTCAGGGACGTCAACGATCCGACTTCACGCATCACGCGGCTCAGCTGTGCGGAAGCGCGCGCGGCGATCAAGGACGGCACCGTCACCGGCGGCATGATCCCCAAGCTCGAAGAGGCGATGGCGGTCGTCGAGCAGGGCGTCGGTGCGATTCACATTCTCGGAAAGCTCGGCAAAGGCGACCTGGTGCGCGCGGTGCGCGAACCGGGCTCAGTCGGCACCACGCTCTACTGAGGCCGGGGCTTCAGGGTCTCCATCGCCAGCCGCATGCTGTTCTGCGCCAGCAAGAGCGTCAGCTTGAGGAAGTCGACGGGCTTGGGCACGTGGGCGTCGCCACCGGCCGTCTTCATCTGCTCCGGCGAATGCAGGTTGCCGTAGGCGGTCACGAAGAAGATGGGGCAGTCGAGCTTGGGCAGGTCGTGCGCGTAATCAGGCACGGGGCCCAGGTCCTTGCCTCGAAAGAGGCTGGTGAGCGCGAGCCCATCGAGCACTGACCCCTTGAGCTGCACGTCCATCAACACGGCGTGCAGCGAGTTGCCGTACTGACGGACGACCGCACAAGCCTCCTGATCGGTGCGCGCCCACAGCAGCTTGAACTTCTTCCTGAGCCGAAGTTCGGTGACTTCCCAATTCGAGGGCTCGTCTTCGACATAGAGCACGAGCTGCTGCGGCTCGGTGGCGGTCGGGGGGGCTTCGTCGATGCGCTTCATGGGGACTTTCTCTGCATAGCGAGTAGCGAAGAGGCGGCCCGGAGAAGTTCGCCGGGACGCCAGGGTTTGGCGATGAAGACGGCGCCGAGCGCTTCGGCGGCCGTGCGGTTGTCAGGGTAGGCGCTCGAGACCAGCACCGGCACCCCCTGCAGGTCCGGGTCGGCCTTGATTTTTCTGAGCAGCTCGAGCCCGCTGATGCGCGGCATCATCACGTCGAGCACGATCAGCGAGGGGCGCGACGCGCGCAGGCGGGCCATTGCCTCCCGCGGGTCCATCACCGCCACCACCCGGCAGCCCAGGGGCTTGAGCGCGATGGAGGTGGTGTCTACCGCGGTCGCCTCGTCGTCCACCACCACCACCACCTCAGCGTCGGGCAGCAGCGCCGCTTCGTCGGCCCGGGCGAGCAACGGCAGCTCGATGAAGAAGGTGCTGCCGCTGCCCAGCACGCTGTCCACTCGCAACGTGCCGCCGTGCAGGCCGACCAGCCGCTTCGAGATGGCCAGGCCCAGGCCGCTCCCACCGAAGCGCCGGGTGTTGCTGCCTTCCACCTGCCGGAAACCTTCGAAGATG
>JAYVNA010000579.1:0-11742 GCA_043758715.1 Archangium sp. | reverse complement strand
GCGTTGAGTGAGGGCACTCTTCCAGTCGCGGTGGTGGGGCTGCCGGTGCGCACGCTCAGCGTGAAGGTGATCGGAGGCGTCGATGCCGGGCTGGAGCTCGCCGATGCGACCCAGACCATCACCGTGGGCATCGCGGAGGGCAACGCGCTGCGCCTCACCGATCCTTCGGTGTCGCGTTTTCACGTCGAGCTCTCGCGCCGCGGCGACAAGGTGCTGGTGAAGGATCTCGGCTCCACCAACGGCACCCAGGTCAACGGCCTCGTGCTGCGCGAGGCCGCGGTCCCTCCGGGCACGATGCTGCAACTGGGGCACACGCAACTCGAGGTCGGAAGCGGTCAGAACCGCAGCATCGAGCTTGCTGAGGGTGACGCGCTCGGCCCGCTCAAGGGGCAATCACCGGTGATGCGCGCGCTGCTCGTCCGCATCGACAAGGCAGCACGCAGCGAGGCCTCCGCGCTGCTCACCGGAGAATCAGGCACAGGCAAAGAGCTGATCGCCCAGGCGCTGCACGATCGCGGACCGCGCGCGAAGAAGCCGTTCGTCACGGTCGACTGCGGCTCGCTCTCGCCGGGGCTGGTCGCCAGTGAGTTGTTCGGTCACGAGCGGGGCGCGTTCACCGGCGCTGAGCGTAAGCACCTCGGGGCCTTCGAGCGCGCCGACGGCGGTACGGTGTTCCTCGATGAAATCGGCGAGCTGCCGCCCTCGCTGCAGGCCTCGTTGCTGGGTGTACTCGAGCGGCAGCGCTTTCGCCGGGTGGGTGGCACCGAAGATCTTTCGGTCGACGTGCGGGTGGTGTCCGCGACGCATCGGGATCTCCGCGCTGCCGTCAATGCCAACACCTTCAGGCTGGATTTGTTCTTCCGGCTCGCGGTGGTGAAGCTCGACGTGCCGCCGCTGCGCGCGCGCGTGGAAGATCTCGAGCAGCTGATCACCCACTTCCTCCGAGAGGCCGGGAGCGAGGCCACCCTCGACTCGCTCTTCCCCCAAGACACCCTCAGTGCGCTGCGCGCTCACCAGTGGCCGGGCAACGTGCGCGAGCTGCGAAACCTGGTCGAGAGCACGCTGGCGATGGGCGAGCCGCCTGTGCTCGAGCCCGCACCTCCTTCCGGCACCGGGCCCTTCCTCCCGGGGCCCGAGCGCACCTACAAAGACGCGCGCGCTGAGTTGCTGAACCGCTTCGAGGCTCAGTACCTGGCGAAGCTGATGGCGGTGACGAAGGGCAACGTGTCGGCCGCCGCGCGTCACGCGAAGATGGATCGCTCGCACCTCATCGAACTTCTCCAACGTCACGGCCTGCGGAGCTGACCCATGCGAATTCCCCTGATGCTGATCACCCTCACGCTGCTCGCGGGCTGCAACTGCGGCGGTTCGACCTGCACCGCGACCGGCGGTGGAGACGCGGGCGTGCAGCTCCGGACGCAAGGTGAGCCCTGCACCGACGGCCACGCCTGCGCCCCCGGGCTTTCGTGTCGCGTCACCAGCCTTGGCAATTCGTTCCAGCAGGAAGAATGCGTGGCGCCGTGTGGAGACGCCGGCACCTGTCCTTCGGGAACGGCCTGCTACCAGGGCAACTGCTTGACCGCCTGTACCCTCGATACCGATTGCCCCGGCCGCTTCGTCGCCACCTGCCGCGCGATCGACGCCGGCGTTGCCCAGGGCCTGTGCACCTCGGTCTCGTGCAACGCGCGCTCGAGCTTCTGCCCCAGCGGCGCGACCTGCATCGCGGCGCCGTACTGCTGTCCCGCGGGTGCGCCCTGCGCTGCGCCCCCCGACGGCATGTGCCTGCGCTGAGGAAGACGACATGACGCTCTGGCCCGTGGTGCTGGTGCTCTGCGCCGGTGGACTCAAAGGCGTGCAGGGCGCGGAGAAGGCCTCCCCGCTCCCTCAGGCGGCGCAGGAAGCGCTGGCGAAGGACGGCTTCACCGTGGTCGAGGGCCGCGAGAAACACTTCTTCTCGCTCTACGATCGCAACGCCTACGAGAAGGTGCCGAGCTTCATCTCGGCTGACGTCGTGCTGCACGTCTTCCACGCCCGCTTCGACGAGGAGCTCGCCACCCTCGAGTCGAACAAGCTCGCTGCCGCGTTGCAGACGTTCAGTTCGGGCCAGCTCGCGCGCGCTCTCGCCCAGTTCTCGCGCCCCGGCGGGCCCGACGAGGCGCTCCTCTCCCTCGCGCTCTTTCACGCAGTGGCCGTGGCGCTGCTCGATGAAAACGCGCCCATCGATTCGCGGCTCACGGCCTTTGTCACTGCCGACGTGAAGGCCCTCCGCGCGGGCAAGGGCACCCTGACTTCGAAAGCCTGCCCAGTGCCGCTCGATGCCAGCCTCTTCGTGCCCCGCGGCCACTCCGAGCAGTTCGCGCTGCGCGGCTTCTTCCTCGCGTCGACCTGGTATGCGCAGTGCGTCTTCCCGCTCGACCGCAAGGGGCTGCCGGGCGCGGCGGCAGTGGTGCGGCTGATCGATCCTCCCGCGGCGGCGGCGCTTCACGAGCTCGAGGCACTTCGTGAATTCATAGCGGGGCCGGCTGATGATCCGGGCGTGAGCGCGCTGCGGCCGTTGCTCACCGACGCACCGCTCGACGAGCTGCTGGCCCGCGTGGCGAAGTTGCCGAAGGGCAGGGTGGCTTCGCTGCGCGGTCCGGTGTTCGCGCTCCTCGGTGGGGCGCGCACGCTCGAGGGCGAGGTGCTGGGCCGCGTCGGAAACCAACGCACGCCCTCCGCGCTCGACGTGTTGGCCGCGCTCGGCTCGCCTTCTGCGCTGCGCTTTCTGGGCCGCGCCCCGGCCGCGCCTTCAGTCCCTCTCGGAGCTGGCTTCTCTGGGCGCTGGCTCGAGGTGCTCTCGCTGCTGCTCAACGCGGGCCCCGAAACCCAGCCTCCGTACGCGAAGGCTTCCGCCTGGGAAGGCCGCGTACTCACGGCCGCGGCGGGCTCGTGGGCCGAGCTCAAACACGACACCTTGCTGTACGTGAAGCAGCCCGTGGTGATGAGGGAAGGTGGCGATGAAGCGGAGCTCCCGGCTTCGAAGGTGGGCGGCTTCGTCGACCCGCGCCCCGACGTGTACCGGGCCCTGCTCTCGCTTCACGACGCGATGCGGACGCTGGCGCCCTCGAGCGATGACGCCCCGGGGGACTTCCTGCGCTTCGTCATCGAGGTGAGCGAGCTGGAGCTCGCCTCGAAGCCCTTCCCCAAAGCGATGGACGAGCGGCTGCGCACCATCGGCGGCGAGCTCGAGCATCTGGCGCGCACCCGGGGAGATCGAACTCCACCGCAGGCGCTGGTCGCCGACGTGCTCACGGTCGAGTTCCCCGACAAGCCGCGCGAGATCCTGCACGTGGGCGTGGGCGACGTCGACGAGCTGTGGGTGGTGGTGCCGCGCGCCGGCAAGCAGGTGCTCATGCGGGGCGGCGCGTTCTCGTATTACGAGTTCACCCGCCCCACGCGCCTCACTGATCAGGACTTCGAGGGCGAGCTGCGTTCAGCCACGCCCCCGAGTCGGCCGCTGTGGGCGCGCCCCGTGGCGAGGGCGGCCCGCAAGCTTCACCGCGACTGAGCGCTTACTGACCGCTGAGCAACTGGAGGATCTCCGGATCGTCTTCATCCTCGGCCAGGGTGGTGTGGCAGGCGTCGCACTTCTGGCCGATCTTCTTGCCGTCGGCGGTCTTCATGTCGTTGGTGTGGCAACGGAAGCAGCCGCTGTCCTCGAAGTGATCGCGGAAGCTGGGGTACGTGCCCCACTTGATGTTCATCGTCGGGTAGACGTTGCGCTTGTAGAGGGCGAACAGCGCGTCAGCTGCGTCGTCGACCTTCTTCGCGTCGTCCTTCATCAGGTCGGGGTAGCTCTTCGCATAGAAGTCCTGGAGTTCCTTCTTGATGCTCGTCTGCGCCACTTCCCAGCGCGGGTAGTCGGTCTGAATGACGCGCAGGCCTTCGCGGCGAATGAAGGGCAAGGAGATGTCGAGGTCGCCGGTGTTGAGCGCGAGGTCGAGCTCGTCGATGGGCCGCTGGTACACGTGCGTGGGGCGGTTGTGGCAATCGATGCAGTCCATCGTGCGCCATTCCTCGTTCATCACCACCACGCCGGCGTCAATCGGAGCGCTCTCTTCGTTCTTGTACGAGCGCGTGCCGCCGTCGGCCAGGCTGAGCTCGATTTCCGCGACGTAGCGGCGCTTCTTGTCTCCGCGGTATTTGAGCGAGGTGCTTTTATCGGCGTGCCAGTGAATGCCCGAGGCGCCGTTCGCATTGCTGCCGCCGAGCTTCATCATCAGCACGGTCTTCTTCGGGGTGTTCGCCTCGTCTTCCGCGTGGCGGGTGATGACCTTGAGTTTGTCGCCCATGAAGCGGCCCGGCAGGTGACACCCCCCGCAGGTATCGCGAGCCGGGCGGAGGCTCTCGACTGGCGTGGGAATGGGGCGCGGGTAGAGATTGAACGACACCGAGATCAGCTGCCAACTGCCCGACAGCTTCGACTTCACGAACCAGCCCGCGCCCGGGCCGATGTGACACTGGGTGCAGCGCACGTTCGAGTGGGGCGAGCGCTGGTAGGTGGTGTACTCGGGGCTCATCACCGAGTGACAGGCGCCGCCGCAGAACGCGGTGCTCTCCATCGTCTCGATGCCCTTGTAGGTGCCGGTCGCGAGGATGACGACGTTCACCACGCTCAGCACCGCCACCACCGCGACGATCATTCGCGTGCGGGGAAGGTTCAAGTCGATCACCGGCGCCATCGGCGCGGGCTCACCCTTCGCCGCGCGCTTGCGATCGGCGCGGCGCAGCACCGCGATGCCCAGGGGAATCAGCACCAGTCCGAAAACGAAGATCGAAGGAATGATGATGAACGCGAGAATGCCGGTGTACGCGCCGTGCTGCTCGTTGCCGAACTCTTCGATGCCGAACAGCGTGAGAAAAAGAATCGCGCTGATGGTGGAGAGAACGACGCCCGCGAGGCTGATCAGACTCCGCGAGACCGTGGTGAAGAGTGTCTTGAGCATGAGTTGCGACTCCGAACGAAGGGGCGGGACGAGAAATCATTAACACCCCACGTCGTCGTGAAAACTTTGGAATGCGCGGCGCGCAGGGTTTGCGCCGCCGCGCTCTCGGCTCCAAGTAGCGCGGCTCGTCTCACCTCACGCGCCAGGTGATTTTCGACCGCACCTCAATGGCAATCATTGCTGCGCGTCTCGGTTGATCAGGGCTGCCAGAGCAACTGCCCATCGCTGCAGATGCGCACGCCCTGATCACACTGCGCGGTGAGCGTCTCGAAGCCGAGGTAGACATCTTCTTCGACCTTGTCGAAGAGCACCGGGCAGCTGTAGGCGCAGCCCACCAGTTGCGACTTTTCGAAGTCGGGCAGGGGCCCGCCGCTGGTAGGAATCAGGGCATCGCAACCCTGGGCCGTGCCCACCACCCGCACCAGCACGAACTCGTCGGGTGCGTCGGCGATGGCTTCCTTCGCGCCCGCGGCCCTCAAGGCGGCGAGCAACTGCGCGCGCAGCTCTTCTCGCGGGGCCCCGGGCAGCGGCAGGGTGACGTCGACGCAGCTGCGGGTGGACTGAATCGGTTTGCACTCGTGGGTGGAGCACCAGTTCACCAGCTTGCCGGTACGGCAGCCGGGCACGCCCCCGAGGCGCACGAAGTCCACCACCAGGCTCGCGTGGCCATCGGCGGGCAGGCGCGAGAGCAGAAAGGCGCCGGTGGCGTCCTTGCACATGAAGCCGTCGAGACCTTCGCCTTCGCTGCCGAACGTGAGGGAGACCGCGCGCGTCTCCACGCACGAGGTGAGCACCAGCACCAGCAGCGCAGCCCTCACGGGTTCAACTCCACTCGGGTGATGGTCTGCTTGTTTCCCACCACCACCGCGGTCGTCACGCCGGCTGCGATCGCCGCCGCGCCCACCGCGACCCAGAAGGGCCAGCGCTTGAACAGGGGCGGCGCTTCTTCGACCACCTGCCCGCGCACCAGCAAATCTCTGATCAACCCTTCGGCGTCACCTTCGCGTTCGGCGCGGGCCTTCAGCACGCCGTCGACCGCGAGCGCGCCGCGCATCGTCCCCGGAGCTGCGGGATCGGTCGAGACCACCAGCAAGCGGGGCGCGCGCAGCGAGGTCGACAACAGCCGCACCGAGGCCTCCGAGTCCAACGCTTCGCCGTGGGCGGTGCGGTTGCGCCACTGGGTGGCCGCCAGCTCGGGCGACGCGGGCTCGAGGGTGAAGGCCGCGCTGGTGTCCTGAATCGAGACCACCCGCCACGCAGGGCTGTAGCCATCAGCCGACAGGCGCACCACGTGGTCTCCTGCCAGCAGCTCCATGCTGCAGGGCGTGTTGCAGGCGCCGAGCCGACCATCGAGCTCGAGCGATGCGCCCTCGGGCACGCTGGTGAAAGACAGCCTTCGCGAGGGGCGCGCGCCCACCTGGGTGAAGGCTCGAGCCAACAGGGCTTCCACGTCAGGGGTGGTCGAGCCGATGTCTTCGGGGGTGGTCAGTTGAAACGACGCCATCGCTTCCGCGGCGAGGCGGGCGGGCTCGGGCTGCCGGGCGCCCAGGTGGCAGGCGGTGCGCCAGGTGAGCAGCCGCGCGGCGAGCAGGCGTTGTCCCGAAGCCAACAGCTCGCCGAGCGCCGAGTCACCCTCGAGCCGCTGCAGACACTCGGCGAAGTTCGCGCTCACGTAGGCTTTGCGAGCCGCGGCCAGGCGGGCGGGCCACTCACTGGGGGCCTCCAGGGGAGCGGAAGCGGGCACCTCGCTCAAGCGCAGCTCCACCGGGAGCGCCGTCTGACTGAGCGTCTTCTTCGTCTCAGCCGCGCCCGGCCCCTGCACCACCACCGTGACCGCGGGCGCGCCGGTGCCCAGCAGCAGGCTGATCAGCAGGACGTTCATGAGGCCGGCGTGTGCGCGTCGAGCCACGCGAGGATGACTTCGATGACCTGCGCGCGCTCGGGCTCATGCACCAGGTCGTGCACCAGGCCGGGGAAGGCGTGGTGGGTCTTGTCTTTGCTCGAGACGTGCTCCACCAACCACGCGCTGCCCGTCGGCGGCGTCACCTGATCTTCGGTGCCGTGCAACGAGAGCAGCGGCACGGTGATTTCGCCGGCCTTCTCGCGGAGCGTCTCGATCGCGCCCAGCAACTCGGAGGCGGTACGCGCGGGGCCCTTGCCGTCGAACACCAGGGGATCGTTCTTGATCGACGCCACCACCTTCGGGTCGCGCGAGAACTTGCTGTCGTCGAGGTCGAACACCGCGAGCCGGGGCGCCACCACCGAGAAGAACTTCACCACGCCCACCAGCCCCGCCGGAGCGTCGCGCTCGAGGGCCGCGGCCGAGGTGATGAGCCCGGCGAGCTTCGGCTTTTCGGTCTCGGTGTAGAGCGTGACGATCGCCCCGCCCATCGAGTGGCCGAGGAGGAAGAGGGGCTTGTTGGGCTCGTTCTTCTGCACCTTCGCGACGAACTGGCTCAAGTCAGAGACGTACTCGCCGAACCGATCGACCCACACCCGGTCACCCTGCGAATCGCCGTGCCCCCGCAGGTCGAACGCGTGCACCGCGTAGCCGCGCGCCACCGCCGCGAACGCGAGCTCGCTGTAGCGGTCGGAATAGTCCTTGAGGCCGTGCACCACGATGAGCGTGCCTTTGGTCTCACCCTTCGGCCGCCACGACTGCACCAGCAGCTCGAGCCCGTCGGCGGTCTTCATGCGCCCTTCGGCGTGCACGACGTCCTCAGGGATCGCCGGGGCGAGCCGCTTGCCGGCCACGAAGGCGGGCCCGGCGCACCCGACTCCGAACGCGAGTACGGCCACCAGCACGAGCGTCACCACGGCCAGCGTCTTCAAGAACTTCTTCATGGATTTCCCTGGGGGCTTGAACTTCAGATAAATGATTTAGGCGGAGGCCTGTGGGTGGTCAAGACACGCGAGAGCGAGGCAGCGAGAACGCGGGTGAAGCTGGTCGCTCACGGGCGGCGCCTCTTCGCGCGCGGAGGCCAGGCCGCGGTCGGAGTCATCGAGGTCTCGAAGGCCGCCGGGGTCACCACCGGGGCGCTGTACCACCACTTCTCCAACCGTCAGGCGCTGCTCCGGGCAGTGCTCGAGGACGTGGCCACCTCGGTGGCGACCCGGGCGATCGACGCGATGAAGGGCCGCACCGACCCCTGGGAACGCCTGATGCGGGGCGTGACCGCGGTGCTCGATGCCTGTCTCGAAGACGACGTGAAGCTCGTCTACAACGAGGCCGCCTCGATTCTGGGCCTCGAGCAGTGGCGCGCCCTCGAAGAATCGAAGACCGGCGTGCTGCTGATGCACGGCCTGACCGAGGTGGCGAAGACGGGTCAGCTCAAGCCGGTGTCGCTGTCGTTGCTGGCGGCCATGGTCAAAGGGGCGGTGGTGGAGGCGGCGATGTCCATCACCCGCTCGAAGCACCCGAAGAAGACCCGGCGCGAGGCAGGCGAGCTCCTGCAGGTGTTGTTCGAGGGCCTGCGAGTCACCTGAGCTTCGCGGCGATCAGCTCTTTTTCCGCCGACAGCGCGAGGGCGGTGGTGCTCACGGCCCAGTCCGATGACGTCTTCTTCCAGCCTTCCCACCCGGGAGGGAACTGTTTGTCTTTGAACATCATGCGCAGGTCGTCGACCGAGTAGGCCGGCTCGCGCGTCAGGCCCAGGTGCGTGGTCTTCGGGCTGTTCGCGAGGAACGCCGCCAGAGCAGGTGCCTTCGGGGCCGAGGGGCGTGCCGGGGGAAGGCTGAGGTTCGGGGTCTGGGGCGCGATCTTCGGCATGGAAGGGTCCGAAGCAGATTTTGAGATAGACGATTTATGTGAAACCGCGATGCCTGTCCAGCGGGCGGGCCGGGGTAGGGTTCGCGCGTGCTTCGCCTCGCCGGCCGCTATGAACTCGAGGAGCGCCTGGGAGAAGGCGGCATGGCCGAGGTGTGGCTGGCCACCTCTCACGGCGACGCCGGCTTCACCCGGAAAGTCGCGATCAAGCAGCTCTTCCCGCGCGACGGCGACGGCGGGTCCTTCGAGCGCATGTTCCTCGACGAGGCGCGCATCACCAGCCGGCTGCACCACGCGGCCATCGTCTCGATTCTCGACTTCGGCATCGAGGCGGGCCGGCCCTTCCAGGTGCTGGAGTTGGTGGATGGCTTCGATGCCTGGCGGCTCTCGAAGTGGGGCCGCGAGCAGGGCAAGCCGTTGCCGGTGGGGCTGGCGCTGCACGTCTGCGCGGTGGTCGGGCACGCGTTGCACTTCGCTCACGCCGCGGTGGACGACGAAGGCGCTCCGCTGCGCATCGTGCATCGCGACGTCAGTCCCCAGAACGTGCTCGTTTCGCGCAGCGGCGACGTGAAGCTCTCGGACTTCGGCATCGCGTTCTCTGAGGGGCGCGCCGAGAAGACGGTGGGCGGGGCGGCGCGCGGCAAGCCCGCGTACATGGCGCCAGAACAGGCCGTGCGCGGGGCGATGGATGGCCGCACCGACGTGTTCGGGCTGGGCTGCGTGCTGCACGCGCTGCTGGTGGGTGAGAGCGCGCTGCGAGACGAGAACTCGTTGGTCGATCTGCTCTCGGGCACCGAGCTGCCGCTCGATGTTTCGCTCCCCGAGCCGGTGCGGGAGATCATCGCGCGCGCGACCAGGCGCAACAAAGCCGAGCGCTATGACACTGCGGAAGAGATGGCGGTGGCGTGTACGAAGGTGTTGCCGCAGTTTCTTCAGGTCGACCCCCGCACCGCGCTCGCCACCTGGGTGAAAGAGGTGTCCCCCGCGGCGGTGCGGCTGGTGAAGACGCCGGCCCCTGCCGCGCCGAAACGACGCTGGTGGCCGCTCGCGCTCCTCCCCGTGGCGGCCTCGCTGACCTTGCTGATCCCCCGGGAAACCACGCCCGCGCCCGCCCCCGTTCCTGCGCACCTGCTTGAGCCACGGCCGCTCGCGCCCGAAACACTGCAGCCCGAGCCGAAGGCCCAGCCGAAGCCCGCTCCGGTGGTGGTGAAGAAGGTCCCCGCCCAACCCCCCAACACCGGCAGTGGCGTGCTCACGGTGGGCGGCGAGGTCTTTCTGCGCGGGGAAATCTTCGTCGACGGCGCGCCTCGTGGGTTTGCTCCTGCGCGTCTCGAACTCTCCGTCGGCCCTCACAAGGTGGAGGTGCACGATCGCGCTGGCGTGAAGCACGGCCCCCGCGAACTGACGGTGACGCGTCAGCACACCGAGTCGTCACCACTCACCTGGGAAGAGTGATGTGTGTCATGTCTGCTCGATGAGCCCCAAAGTCGTCGAGCCCGTCAAAGAGAAGGTCTTCGTCAAAGAGCTGGTCGCGAAGGACTACGACGCCGAGGTGCTCAAGTCGCCCGAGCCCGTCGCGCTCGACTTCTACTCTGTCGACGGCGCCGCCTGCGCCGCCCTCTCGCCCCGCTACGGCGCGGTCGCCGAGAAGTTCGACGGCAAGATCCGGTTCTTCAAGATTCTGCGCAGCGGCAACGAGGAGCTCGCCAAGCAGCTCAACGTCACCGTGAGCCCCACGCTGATCTTCTTCAAGAACGGCAAGGAACTGGGCGAGCGCCTCAGCGGAGACGCCATCGCGCGTACCGCCCTCAAGGCGTCGGTCGAGGCCCTCCTCAAATAGTCAGGGCTTCGGCCCCGATTCACACCGGGGTGTCAGCGCCGTGCACGTGCGCGGGCTGACATTCGCCGCTGCCCTGTTGAGAGGGCATGCGAACACAGCCCCGGTTCAGCAGCACTGACACCTCGTTCAAGGTCGCGCTGCGCCGCAAGGTCGACGCGTACTTCGCCCGCACCGGGAAGAGCCGTCACGCCGACGGGAAGATGGTCGGCAAGACCGTCGCCTTCCTCGCGCTGGGTGCGGGGCTCTTCGGCCTGCTGATCAGCGGCGTGCTGCCTGCGCTCGTCGCCTTGCCGGTCGTCCTCCTGTTGGGCGCGGTGATCGCGGTCATCGGCTTCAACATCGGCCACGACGCGGTTCACGGCGCGTACTCCGGCCATCTGCTGATCAACAAGGTGCTGGGGTTCAGCTTCGACGTGTTGGGCGCCAGCTCGTACAACTGGTCGCGCGCCCACAACCAGGTTCATCACACCTTCACCAACGTGCCGGGTGCTGATCACGATCTCGAGCCCGGGCCGTTCTTGCTGCTGCACCCCAGGCCCAACCCGCCAGCCATCTACCGCTGGCAGCACGTGTTCGCCTTCCCGCTCTACGCGTTCACGATGATCGTCTGGGTGTTCAAGAAGGACTTCGTGCAGATCTTCGATCGCTCGATGACGGGGCGGGGCGCGACGGCGCGAGGGGCGGTCTCGATGGTGCTCGGCAAGCTGCTCCACTTCGGCTTGTTCATCGTGCTGCCGATGGCGGTCAGCCCGTACGCCTGGTGGCAGGTGCTGCTGGGGTACTTCGCGTTGCTCGCTTCCATCGGCTTCATTCTCGCGGTGGTGTTTCAGCTCGCGCACGTGGTCGAAGGCACGCAGTTTCCGAAGACTGACGACGCTGGGCAAATCGCAGACGGCTGGGCGGCGCATCAGCTCCGCACCACCGCGAATTTTTCTCAAGGCAGCGCGCTCGCGGGCTTTTTTCTGGGCGGGCTCAACCAACAGATCGAACACCACCTGCTGCCGGGCGTCTGCCACATCCATTACCCGCAGCTCGCGCCCCTGGTTCAGGAATGCGCGCGGGAACATGGGTTGCCGTACCTGACCTCCGGTACGTTCTTCCAGGCGCTCGCGGCGCACGTGCGCACGTTGTACCGGCTCGGCCACCCCGCG
>JAYVNA010000578.1:0-11807 GCA_043758715.1 Archangium sp. | reverse complement strand
GCGCATCGGCCTCGGTTTTGAGACCCGCCTTCACCTTCGCGGACAGCGCCTTGCCATCGATGATCTGAGCCGTCATGAGCAGGTCATGTAACACTGGGTCCTCGCATGTTGGGAAAGCTCCTCGGCGCGATGATCGGGGCCTCGCTCGGGATGGTGCTGGCGTGGTCTCCGCCCCTCGCGGCAATCCTCGGGGCCATCGGCGCGCTCATCGGTCACTTCTCCGTCGATCGCGAACCCGCCGCGCCGAAGTCCTTTCGGCCCCCGTCGAAAGAAGAGCTGCTCCAGCGCGCCACCGCCCCGCCGAAGCGGGAGCCTCGCAAGCCGACTTCACCGAAAAAGATCAGCGCTGATGATCGGCTGATGATCGACGCGCTCTGCCCCCTGTTCGTCGAGGTGGCGCGGGCTGACGCTACGCCGGTGCAAATGGAGATCCGCGTGATTCGCGAATTCTTCGAGCAGCGGCTGCAGTTCGACGACCTCGGCATGGACGCGGTGCGCCTCGCGCTCAAGGACGCCATCGACGCCCCCGAGCAGGACATCGAGTTCCTCACCACCCGCGCGCGTACTGCGGTGAAGCCGTCGATTCGGGTCGAGGTGGTGCGAAGCCTCTACGATCTCGGCCTCGTCGATGGGCAACTCACCCGCAGCGAGCAGGACATGCTTCGCCGCATCGTCGGGCAGTTCAACTTGAGCGACGAGCAACTGCAGCAGATCACCGCCGAGTACTTCGGCAAGGGCGATCACGAATACGCGTTGCTCGGCATCACGAAGGCCGCATCTGACGACGAGGTGAAGTCAGCCTTCCGCAAGCTCGCCGCCGAACACCACCCCGATCGGGCGAAGGACAACGGCGAGAAGTTCCGCGCAGTGAAAGACGCCTACGAGGCGCTCAGGAAGCTCCGCGGTTTCTAGGGCTCGTGTTCAAGACAACTGCGAAACGAAGTCGGCGAAGCGGGCCAACCCCTTCTCGATGTTCGCGTCACTGGTAGCGAACGAGAGCCGGAGGAACCCTTCAGCCCCGAACGGCTCGCCCGGCACCGCGCCAAGCAAGAAGTCGTCGATCAGGATCTCGGACAGGCGCATCGAGCCGTTCACCATCGCGCCCTTGTACGACTTGCCGATCAACGCTCCGCAGTCGGGGAAACAATAGAACGCGCCATCGGGCAGCCGGCACTTCACCCCGGGGATCTTGTTGAGCCCGTCGGTCATCAGCGTGCGCCGCCGCGCAAACGCCTTCACCATCTCGTCGATCGGCGCCGTGGGACCCTTGAGCGCCGCCACCGCACCCTTCTGAATGATCGAGGTGGCGTTCGAGGTCGACTGGTCCTGCACGGTCTGCATGCCGGCGATCAGTTCCTTGGGGCCAGCCGCGTAACCCAGCCGCAGGCCGGTCATCGAGTACGCCTTCGAGAAGCCGTTGATCACCACCGTGCGCGGGGCGAGATCAGGCGCCACGTTGGCGATGTTGAAGAAGGGCCCGTCGACGTAGAGCAGCCGCTCGTAGATGTCGTCGGTGATGATCAGGCAGTCGTGGCCGCGCAGCACGTCGGCCAGCGCCTCGAGGGCCTGCCGCGAGATCACCGCGCCCGTCGGGTTGCTCGGCGAGTTGAAGATCACCGCGCGCGTGCGCGACGAGAGCACCTTGCGCAGCTCATTGGGGTCAGGCGTCCAGTTGTTGTCGGGGGACGTCTCGACGAAGCGCGGCACGCCATCGGCGAGCAGCACCATGTCGGGGTAGCTCACCCAGTACGGCGCGAAGATCACCACCTCGTCACCGGGCGACAGCAGCGCCTGGAACAGGTTGTAGATCGCCTGCTTGCCACCGACCGTCACCACCAGCTGTTCAGGGGTGAAGGTGAGCTTGTTGTCGTTCGCGAGCTTCTCGACGATCGCCGCCTTGAGTTCAGGAATGCCGCCCGTGGCGGTGTACTTGGTGAAGCCCGAATCGAGCGCAGCCTTGATCGCGTCCTTCACGTGAACAGGGGTGTCGAAGTCGGGCTCGCCAGCGGCGAAGCTCAGAACGTCGGCGCCCTTGGCCGCGAGCGCACGGGCCTTGGCGTTGAGGGAAAGCGTCGGGGACGGTTTGACGGCCTTGAGCCGTCGGGCGAGCTGCAGGGACATGGGATTCACTTTTTGGCGGCGTACTTCGCCTGGAGCTTCTCGAGCACGTTCGCGGGCACCGTGCCCTCGACGTTGCCACCGAACGAGGCCACTTCACGGACCAGATTCGAGGAGATGTAGAAATAATCTTCGCCGGTCATCATGAACACCGTTTCGAGCTCGGGGCTGAGCCGGCGGTTCATGTTGGCGAGCTGAAATTCGAACTCGAAGTCAGAGACCGCGCGCAGGCCGCGGAGCACCACGTTCAGCTGGCGCTTCTTGGCGTAGTCGACCAGCAACCCCTGGAAGTCATCGATCTCCACGCGCGGGTCGTTGCCGAGCGCCTGGCGGATCATGTCCTTGCGCTCCTCGACCGAGAAGAGCGGCGCCTTCTTCGGGTTCACCGCGATCGCGACGATCAGCGAATCGAACATCTTGAGGCCGCGATGGATGAGGGAGAGGTGGCCGTTGGTCAGGGGATCGAACGATCCCGGGTAAATGGCGGAACGCACCGCGGGAGAGTGGGTCATGCGTTGGGGGCCGTCAATGCTTTCTGGTCCGTCGGCGTGTGCCGAAACAGCGTGACGATCGCGGTCCCGAAATCCCGCTCGTCGATCTGGCTGAAGTCGCCCACGCGCTCAGGCAGCTGCTCTTCCTTGCCGTGCTCGATCACCACCACCCCGCCGTCGCTGACCAGCTTCGCCTGGCCCAGCGCCTCGAGCACGCTCACGCCCGCGGTCAACGCGTAGGGGGGATCGCTGAAGACCAGCTCGAACACCCGCCCCTTCTTCCCCAGCATGCCAATCGCAGCGATCGCACTGGCCGAGAGGATCTCGACCCGGTCGGTGAACTTGAGCGCGCTCGCGTTCAGTCGGCACAGCTCGAGGGCCTCGCGATCACGATCGACGAGCACCGCTTTGATCGCCCCGCGCGAGACGGCCTCGAGCCCCAGGGCCCCGGTGCCCGCGAAGAGATCGAGCACGGTTAGCCCGTCACACCGCTGCCCGAGCACGTTGAAGAGTGTCTCCCGCACGCGATCCGCCGTCGGACGAATCACGTCGTCCGATTTCGGGGCGGCCAGCACCCGGCCCTTCGCTGATCCCGCGACGATTCGCATGCGACTTGCTCAGCCCTTTACACACCCGGGCGCACCGTTCCATTCATCAAATCGTCGCGGTTCGGGACGGTAGGCGCCTTAGACTGTCCATCTTCACGACGGAGACTCATGGATTACGAGCGATACCAGAACCTGCACACCATCGTGATGCTGCGGGACATCTTGCGGAAGTGGTGGCGCGCCGAGCTGTGCTTCGCCGACAAGACGGGCACGGTGATCGAGTGGTCCAAGGGCCAGATCACACCGCCGCCCAATGATTTCTGCCGGCTCTCTCTGTTTTCCAAAGAGGGGTTTCGGCGCTGCTCCGCGTCCGTGCGGGTGCTGCACGAGAAGTTCAAGTCGTCGCGCAAGCTGCGGCGCAGCCAGTTTCACGAGTGTCACCTGGGCTTCGCGGTGGTGGGCGCTCCGCTGTACGTGGAGAACGAGTACGAGGGCATGTTGTTCGTCGAGGGTTTCGCCCGCCAGGAAGTGAGCCCGCGCGAGGCAGAGCAGCTCAAGATCAAGATCACCGAGCTCAACCCCGGCACCACCGATTTGGAGCGGGCCCTCGAGCGGATCCCCCTGATGGACGATCGGGAGACCGAGAAGATCTGCGACCTGCTCGAGTTCGGGGCCAACGAGATCGCCAACTACGAGTCTGAGCTCGCGCGCCGCGACGAGACGATTCAGACGCTCTCGACCGAGCTGTCCGACCGATACAAGTTCGAGAACATCATCGGTAAGTCGAGCAGCATGATCGAGGTCTTCCGCATCCTCGAGAAGGTCTGCAACTCAGACTCGACGGTGCTGGTGAACGGGGAATCGGGCACCGGCAAGGAGCTGGTGGCCCGCGCCATTCACTACAACGGCCCCCGGAAGGACAAGCCGTTCGTGGTGCAGAACTGCTCGGCCTTCAACGACAACCTGCTCGAGAGCGCCCTGTTCGGCCACACCAAGGGCTCCTTCACCGGCGCGCTGCGAGACAAGAAGGGTTTGTTCGAAGTCGCTGACGGCGGCACCTTCTTCCTCGACGAAGTGGGCGACATGTCGGCCGCGCTGCAGGTCAAGCTCCTGCGCGTGTTGCAGGAAGGCACGTTGACCCCGGTCGGCGGCACCGCGCAGAAGCAGGTCGACGTGCGCCTGATCGCCGCGACCCACAAAGACCTCGGCCAGATGGTGAAGAAGGGCGAGTTCCGCGAAGACCTCTATTACCGGATCAACGTGATTCGCATTCAGGTGCCGCCGCTGCGCGACCGCAAAGACGATCTGCCCGTGCTGATCGACCACTTCATGCGCAAGCACAAGAAGGACGGCCAGCGCGCCCGCGCGCTCGCCACCGACGCGTTGTCGATCATGCAGCAGTACCACTGGCCCGGAAACATTCGCGAGCTCGAGAACGAGATCGAACGGCTGCTCGTGCTTGGCAACGAGTTCGAGATTCTCCCCGCCGACCTGCTGTCCAGCCGCATCAAGGACGCCGTCTCGGGCGCCTCGGGCAACAACGTGATCGGCGCCTCGCGCATCGCTCACCTGCCGCTGGGCAAGCTGAACGACGCGGTCGAGGCGCTCGAGCGCGAGATGCTCGGCCAGGGCCTCACCCGCACCCGCGGCAACAAGAGCAAGTTGGCGCGCGAGCTGGGAATCAGCCGTTCGAACCTCATCCTCAAGATTCAGAAGTACCAACTCGAGCGGCCGGGTTCGCCCGACGCCGAAGAAGAGCCGGAGCTGCCCGCGTGAGCTCGACGTACTTTCATCAAGGCCTGTTTCAGACCGAAGATGGCGCGCCGTTGTGGTTCGAGTCGCGAGGCGAACCCGGCGCCGTCCCCGTGGTGCTCAACGATGGCCTGGGCTGCGACGGCTTCATCTGGCGCTACCTGTGGGAGCCCCTGACCGCGAAGCGGCGGGTGATGCACTGGAACTACCGCGGGCACGGGCTGTCGGGCGTGGCGACCGACGATTCGCGCATCGGCATGGAATACATCACCGACGATCTCGCGCGCCTGATGGACGAGCAGAAGCTCGAGTCAGCGGTGATGTTCGGTCACTCGATGGGCGTGCAGGTCTGCCTCGAGTTCCACCGCCGGCATCGCTCGCGCGTGAAGGGCCTGGTGCTGATCTGCGGCAGCTACGGCACCCCGCTCGACACCTGGCACGATCACACCCTGCTCCGGGTCGCCTTCCCCTATCTGCAACGCCTGGTCGAAGGCTCACCCATCCTCGCCGGGAAGCTGATGAAGCGCGTGCTCAGCACCCAACTGGCGGTGGAGTTCGGCATTCGCACCGAGCTCAACCCCGCGCTGATCAAGCCCAACGACTTCGCGCCGTACATGGAACACCTGGCCAAGATGAACCCGGTGAACTTCGTGCGCACGCTCGACTCGCTCAAAGATCATTCCGCGTGGGATCACCTGGCGCACGTCGACGTGCCCACGCTGGTGATCGGCGGTGAAGGCGATCGTTTCACGCCCATCTGGCTGAGCCAGCGCATGGCCGAAGCCATTCCCGGTTCGGAATACGTCTACGTGCCGGGCGGCAGCCACACCGCGCCGCTCGAGCGCCCGGGCCTGGTGAACGCGGCCATCGAGCGGTTCCTGCGCGACCGGGTCTCGGTCAAACCGGCCTGAGCGCGTCCAACTCCGTGACCAGGGCGGGGCCAAAGAAGTGGCTCAGCTCGTCGCGGCACATGTCGTAGAGCAGCGGGCCGGTCGATCGGCAGATCAGATCTTCGGTCACGTCCCAGCTCGGCCGCAGCACGCCCTTGTCCCAGGTGATGGGGAAGAGCCAACACACCGCGGGTTTGATCGAGTGGTAGTCGATGCCCTTGGCCACCGCGTAGGCGTGAATGCCGCAGCCCCGCCCTTTGGGGTTGAGGAACACGCAGCCGCCTTGGACCACGTTGGTGCGCACGAACTGCCCGCTCTCGTACTCGGGGTCGTCCTTCACCTCGGTGCCAAACCACTTCTCCGGGGGCGAGGCGATGAAGGGGGCCAGCTCGTCTTTCACCGCGAGAATCCGGTCTCGCTCCGCGATGTTGACGTCACAGCCGTGCTGGCAGCAGCCGTCGGCGCAGTAGGTGCACTGCATGCAGTGACCGAAGTAACGAAGCTTGAAGATATCGGTGTCGACCTGCTTGAGATTGGGGGCTGAGACGATCGGGAGCAGCACGCGTGGCGTGTATCACGCCCAATTCGTTGTGTTCCGACGGAGAATCTGCGATGGGCGCGCCCAGATGTTCCCCCGCGAAAAGATCCGAAACGTTGCAATCGTTGCCCACGTCGACCACGGCAAGACGACCCTCGTCGACCACATGCTCCGCCAGGGAGGCGCCTTCCGCTCGAACGAGCAGGTCGCCGAACGCGTCATGGACTCGAACGACCTCGAGCGTGAGAAGGGCATCACCATCATGGCGAAGAACACCGCCATCGGATGGAAGGACAACTTCATCAACATCGTCGACACCCCTGGCCACGCCGACTTCGGTGGCGAGGTCGAGCGCGGCCTGCGCATGGTCGACGGCGTGCTCCTGCTGGTCGACGCGGCCGAAGGCCCGTTGCCGCAGACCCGCTTCGTGCTCGGCAAGGCGCTGGGCTTCGGGCTCAAGACGGTGGTGGTGATCAACAAGATCGACCGCAAGGACGCCCGGGCGAAGGACGTGCTCGATCTCGTCTATTCCCTCTACATCGACCTCGGCGCCGACGAGAAAGACCTCGAGATGCCCGTGCTCTTCGCCATCGCGCGTGAGGGCAAGGCTGGCTACGACCTCGACAACATCGGGAACACGCTGCACCCGCTGTTCGACGCGATCGTCAGCCACATGTCGCCGCCCCCGGCCCCTGCGCCCGGTGCCTCGACCCAGCTGCTGCTGGCGAACCTGGACTACGACGACTACGTCGGCCGTCTGGGCATCGGCCGCATGAGCGCGGGCCGGCTCGCGCCCGGCATGCAGGTCTCGATCGCTCGCGACGCGGGCAAGGTCGAGTCGGGCAAGGTGGTCAAGCTCTACGGCTTCTCCGGCCTCAAGCGGGTCGAGATCGCCGAAGCAGGCCCCGGCGAGATCGTGTGCGTCGCGGGTATCGAAGATCTCTCGATCGGCGACACCATCTGCGACTTCGAGAAGCCGATGCCCCTGCCCCGCATCAAGGTGGATGAGCCCACCATGATGATGGTGTTCAAGGTGAACAACGGCCCGTACGCCGGCCGCGAAGGCAAGTTCGTCACCTCGCGCAACCTGCGCGACCGCCTGCTGCGCGAGTCGTACAAGAACGTCTCGATTCGCGTCGAGCCGACCGATTCGCCTGACGCCTTCCGCGTCGTCGGCCGTGGCGAGCTCCAGCTGGCCGTGATCATCGAGACGATGCGCCGCGAAGGCTTCGAGCTCACCGCGTCGAACCCCGAGCCGATCATCAAGGAGATCGACGGGGTCAAGCACGAGCCGATGGAGCTGGTGTTCTGCGACTTGCCCGAGCTGTCCGTCGGCGTGGTCACCGAGCGCCTGGGGCCCCGCAAGGGCCGCATGGTCGACATGGCCCCCCTGGGCGGCGCGCGCACCCGCGTGCAGTTCCGCATTCCCGCGCGTGGTCTGGTCGGCTTCCGCTCGGAGTTCCTCACCATCACCAAGGGTGAAGGCATCATGAGCTCGCAGTTCGACGGCTGGGAGCCCCACATGGGCTACATCCCCCGCCGCGCGAACGGCGCGATCATCGCGGACCGCCTCGGCGAGGCCATCCCGTACGCGCTCTTCAGCATCCAGGAACGCGGCAAGATGTTCGTCAGCCCTGGCGACCTTCTCTATGAAGGCATGGTCATCGGCGAGAACGCGCACCCCAGCGATCTCGACGTCAACGCCAGCCGCGCCAAGAAGCTCACCAACATTCGCGCCGCCGGCCGTGACGAGAACGTCATTCTCACCCCGCCCGTCGACATGAACCTCGAGAAGGCCCTCGAGTGGATCGCCGAAGACGAACTGGTCGAGGTGACCCCGAAGTCCATTCGGCTTCGCAAGCGCGTGCTCCCCTTCCAGGACCGCTACCGTCAGGACCGCGGCAAGAAGCGCGAAAAAGAAGAAGACTGAATTTGTCTGTGCCTCTCCCCTTCAGGGGAGAGGGTTGGGGAGTGGGTTGACGCTACACTCCTCCCCGTGCGTGCCTGGCTCGAGCGTGAGAACCCTGAAGGTGGAGAGATCACCCTCCCCGATGGTTCTGGCGCTCTGAGCTTCGGGCGTTCTTCGAAGTGCACCCTGGTCTTCGACGACTTCAGCGTCTCTGACCGGCACTGCGAGCTGGCGTGGGACGCCGGGTTCTGGCGGCTGCGCGATCTCGGCAGCACCGCGGGCACCCGGGTCAACGGTCATCACCTCGCGACGCACAGCCGCGCGCTCTTCAGTGGTGACCGGGTCGAGTTCGGCTCGGTGCGGCTGCGCTTTCGCACCGATCTTCCGGTCGACGACAAGCTGCTGCTCGACGCCATCGGGCGCGCGCCGGAAGCGGAGTCGAACTGGCTGGTCTACGCAGACCAACTGCAGGAACGCGGTGACCCCCTGGGGGAGCGCATCATGCGCTCGCGCACCGGCGGCCGGCTCGATCACATGCCCTGGCTGGGGCCGCTCTTTCAGTCCTACGTCGACGGAGAGCTCGAGCTCGACTGGCACTTCGGGTTCGTCAAGCGCGCCACCATTCGCACCGCCGCGGGCAAGCTGCCGCCCGATTGGCGCGCGATGGTGTCGGTGCTCCTGAACCTGCGGGTCGGGCGCTTCGTTCGGGCGTTGTCGATCGATCTCCCGCGGCTGCAGAGCCTGACGGCCGCGCAGATTCCCGCGGAGGTGGTCTCCGCCCAGCACTTCCTCGCGGAGCTGCCTTCGCTCCCCAGCACGCTCGAACGGCTCTCGCTCGGCTACCACGTGGCTCAGCCTTCGAGCGGCCCGCTCTCGGTGACCGAGGAACTGGCGCAGCGGCTCCCGCATCTGCGCGGCCTGCCCGTCTACCAGCGCGTCAACGGGATCAGGCTGCGGCTGGTGAGCGTGGCCGACGGCGTGAAGGTCGCGGGGGTCGAAGGCAGCCGGGTGCTCAGCGGCGTGACCCGGGTGCGCCGTGGCAATCGCAACCAGCTCATCATCGAGAGCCCGCCCGGCATTCCGTTCATGGCTGACGGCAACCCCTGCTACTTCGCCTTCACCGATGGGCGGCTGCGGTTGATCGCCGGGCGCATGCGGGGCGAGGTGCGCATCAACAACCGCATCGACTCGCTCTACGAGTTGTTGCCCGACGACGTGCTCGACGTGTTGGCGGGTGGGAAGTTGCGCATCGAGGTGGTGGCATGAGGGCGTGGCTGCGGCGAATCGACCTGGACACCTTCCAGTCATCGGTCACCGAGCTCCAGGAAGGCACGTCGATGGTGACGGTGGGCCGGCGTGGCGCGGACATCGTGATCGATACGCCGCGGCTCTCGCAGAAGCAGTGCGCGTTCGTGAGCGACGGCGGGCGCTGGCGCGTGGAAGATGTGACCTCAGCGGGGGGCACCTTCCTCAACGGCCGCAGGGTGCATCGGCAGACGCTGGTGCACGGCGACACCCTGTGGCTCTACGACGTCTTGCTGGTGTTCCTGGAGACCCCGCCGCAGACCGGCACCGGGCCCGAGGCGCATCTCGACGAAGATCCCGATGACGCCAATCGGGTGAAGGTCTGGGCCGACTGGCTGCTCGAACGCGGTGATCCCCTGGGGGAACACCTGCTGGCGGCCGAGCCGTCCGAAGCGTGTCTCGACGGGCTGTTCCCCCTCGTGAAGGACGGCCGGCTCGAGTTGGGCTGGCGCCATGGGCTCATTCACACCGCGCGGCTGCGCTGCATCAACGACGCGACCTATTCAGACGTCGAGTTGATCGCGCGGTTCCTGTCGCTGCGCGTCGCGCGGTGGACGCGCGAGTTGACGGTCGATCTCTCGACCTGGGTGATGCCTTCAGCCAACCGCATTCACCAGGACGCGGCCGCGGTGCTCAAGGGGCTGCTCACCGGGCCTCACCTCCCGGCGTTGGAACGGCTGTCCTTCGGCTACTTCGCAGAGCCCCTGCCCCCGTCGGTGTTCCTGCTCACGATGCTCGATCGGCTGAAGCTGCGCTTTCCCCAGCTGAAGACGAACCCCAGGTCGCTGTTGGCTCAGGCGCACACGGCCACGCTGCAGGTGCTGGAAGTGCCGGCCGGCCTCGATTTTCACGCGCCCGCTTCGAAGGACGAGCGCATTCCGCTCGATTCGGGGCTGTGGGTGGGCAGCTCGGCGCGCGGTCAACTGCGTGCGCTCGCCCCGGGCGTGCATCGCAGTGGCGTGACGGAGTCGTTCCTGGTGCGGCAGCAGTCGCCGCAGTGGTGCTTGATTCCGCTCGAGCACGGCGTGCTGCTGAACGGCCGGCGCGCGGTCGAGACCCGGCTGCTCCCGGGTGACGTGGTCGAAGAGCCGCGCGGCACCAAGTTCAGGTTCGATGTCCGCTGACCCCGTTCTTCGAGGGCAACTTCGAGGGCTTGCCGGTGAGCTGGGTATCGACCGCACGAGCGAGTTCCCGGCCATCTGCAATCGCCCAGACGATCAAGGAAGCGCCACGAGCCGCATCACCGCCGGCGAACACCCCGGGCACGCTCGCCGCGAAACGCGCATCGACCTTCACGTTGCCGCGCGCGTCGAGCGCCACCCCGAGCTGCTCCGTCACCTGCGTCCCATCAGCGCCGACGAAACCCATGGCCTGAATCAACAGGTCAACCTCAACCCGTTCTTCGGTTTCCGGATGCTGCACGTCGACCCAGTGCAGCGCCGCGAGCTGACCATCGACGCCTTCGAGCCGGGTGGTCCTGCGAGCGAAGAGCCGGTTTCCGCCCTCTTCCTGACTCGACGACGTGCGGAAGATCAGCGGCCACTGCGGCCAGGGGTTCTTCTCGCTGCGTGAGGGGGGCGGCGCGGGCATCAGCTCGACCTGCATCACCGACGCGGCGCCTTGCCGATGGGCCGTACCGACGCAGTCAGAGCCGGTGTCACCGCCCCCGAGCACCAGCACCCGCTTTGCCTTCGCGCTCGCCGGCTGCCCCCGGTTCTGCGCCTCGAGGAAGTCCATCGCGAGCATCACGCCGCGCAGCTCAGTCCCCGGAACCTCGAGCAAGCGCGGTCGCTGAGCACCGATCGCGATCACCACGGCATCGAAGTCGGCCCTCAATTGAGTCCACGTCGGCGAGCGGCCCACGTCGACGCCAGCCCGGAAGCCGATGCCCTCCGCTTCGAGGATCGCGAGGCGCCGATCGATGACCGCCTTCTCCAGCTTGAAATCGGGAATGCCGAAGCGCAGCAGCCCGCCCAACTTCTCAGCGCGCTCGAACACGGTCACCGAGTGCCCAGCGTGGTTGAGCTGCGCGGCGGCCGCGAGCCCAGCGGGCCCCGAGCCGACGATCGCCACCGTCTTGCCCGTGCGATGAACCGGCACCCGCGGCACCACCCACCCGTCCGCGAACGCGCGCTCGATGATCTCCTTCTCGAGGTGCTCGATGGCGACGGGATCCTGATCGATCGCCAGCACACACGCGCCCTCGCACGGAGCCGGACACAACCGTCCGGTGAACTCGGGGAAGTTGTTGGTGCT
>JAYVNA010000577.1:0-3860 GCA_043758715.1 Archangium sp. | reverse complement strand
AACACACCCGACGCGGCCGACACCAACCACGGCCCCCACCACCAGCCCCGCAGCAGCGCGAACCCCTCGAGGAAGAGCACGACCGAGTCGAGCGCGAGGGCGGCGACGAAGACGAACAGGTGCCGTGGCACCAACCCGCTCAGCGCGAGCTCAGACAGCGACAGGCTCAACTTGCTCGCCGCGTGATCGTGAATGTTCTGCACGAAGGTCGCGACCTCGTCGGTCACTCCGGCCGCGGCGAGCACGCCCAGGGCGATTGCCCCGAGCACCGACAGCCCGGCGCGCGCAAACTTGTAGACGATGATCATCGTCAGCATTCGTTCGCGCGGCGCAGTGGTCACCTGACGTTCTGTAGCGGGTCCCACGCCTGACTTCATGATTCTTCACGGCCTTCGAGCGCGCCGAGCTGACACGTTGGTCACCATGGCATCAGCGAAGGCATTGCTCGGCGCGGTCGCGGGTCGCTTCTTGTTCCGGCACGGCAAAGTCACCGCCGTCGCGAAGCTGAGCGAACACTTCGTGCGCATCGACGTCGCCGGGCAGGAGCTGGTGGGCGCCCCCTTCGAGCCGGGCGACAAGGTGCAGCTGTACTTCGCCGGCATCGGCATGCGTACGTACACCCCGGTGACCTGGGAGATGTCGGGCCGCGCCTGGTTCCTCGGCTTCGCGCACGGCGAGGGGCCGGGCTCGCGCTGGGTGCGCGAGGTGAAGGCGGGCGACGAGGTCGCGATGTTCGGGCCGCGGCGTTCCATCGACGTGAGCTCGCATGGAGGACCGCTGGTGGTGGTGGGTGACGAGACCTCGCTCGCAGTGACGGTGGCGCTCACCCGGGCGCGCGCCGATCGGCACGTCACCGCGGTGCTCGAGGCCGGGGCGCCCGAAGAGCTGCGCGAAGTCGCGAAGAAGCTCGAGCTGGGCCACGTGGTGGTGACCGCCCGAGGTCAGCTCGAAGAAGCCCTTCGCGCGCAGCTGGCGCTCGGTGCCACGCCCGTCTTCACCGGCAACGCGGCCACCATTCAGACGCTCAAGCGCAACCTGAAGGCGAGCGGAAAGACCAAGGCGTACTGGGCCGCGGGGAAGGCGGGGCTCGACTGAGTGGTGACGGAGCGCGAGGCTGGGGCCGATGATCGCCCTCGTGATGATGGTCCTCGCTGCGCCCGCTGACCCCGGTGCCTTCTGGTCGTACGCGTACGCCGGCGAGACGGCGGATGAATTCGCCGCGCGCGCGCGCCGTCAGGTGCCCCATGCGCTGGCCGGTGCTGATTCTGTTTCTTTCCCTGCACGCCCACGCTGAGGGGCTCAAGGTCAGCATCAACGGCACCGCCGGCGGACGGTGGCTCGAAGACGCGAAGGTCTGGGCGGCGCACGACGTGGCGACGCTCAACGGCGGCGGGTTGACCCTGGGCGGCAGCCACACCATCACCAGCGTCAGCGGCACGAAGATGACGGTCTGCACCCAGAGCTTCGGCTTCAGGTACTTGTCGACCAAACCCATCACCAACGCGAGGCCCAGATACAGGGTGGAAGCCGCGGCCACTGCGCCGCCGGGGTGAAAGTCGAAGGTGAGCCCGGTGAGCTCGGGGTCTCCCTGCACGAAGGTCGACGCGGTGACGTCGGTGAACGCGACGATCACGTAGATCAACGCCACCCAGATGAAGACCAGCATCGCGGTACCGGCGCGCGGCCCCAGCTGAATCTTCACCACCTCGGCGATCGACTTCGCGTCATGCCGCACCGACGCCACCAGGGTGGACAAGTCGTGCACCGCGCCGATGAAGACCACCCCGATGCTGATCCACACCAGCGCGGGCAACCACCCGAACTGCTGCGCCGCCAGGATCGGCCCGGCGATCGGGCCCGCCGCGGCGATCGCCGAGAAGTGCTGGCCCAGCAGGTAGAACGGCTTCGTGGGCACGAAGTCCACCCCGTCGGGGTGACGGCTGGCGGGCGTGGGGCTCGCGTCATCGAGCGCGTACTGGCGCGCCACGAAACCGCCGTAGAGGCGGTAGCCAAAGAACAACCCGACCAACACCCCGGTGGCGATGAGTGGCAGCGACATGGGCGAGGCGGGGGCTTACGGCTGGCGGCGCGGCTGGCGGCTTCCGGGAATCGACTCCGTGACCGACTTCTGCGCGTAGTCTTTGGGCAGCTCGAAGCTCTCGGCCTTGAGCGTGCTCTTCGAGAGCGACTTGAGGGTGGTCTCGGCCATCACCGCGCCATCGGCGCCCAGGTGCTGACGCCACACCGGGAAGCCCGGAGCGCCTTCGGACGCCTCGAAGCCCTGCGCGATGGGACCACCGGGGAGCGAAGGCATGGCCTTGAGCATGATGGTCTTGAACTCGTCGGCGGCGATGCCCACGTCTTTCCACGAGGCGAAGCAGCCTTCGCCGCCGGGCTGGCCATCACGCTTGATGACGTAGTCCTGGCAGGAGAACCCCGACACCTTGCGCGCCGGCGTCTTCTTCTTTTCGTAGCTGTAGACGGGCGCCTTGGCCTCGGCGGGGGGCGCGAGCATCGTCGACTCCACCCGGGCGCGCTGCTCAGGCGTCATCTTGTCGAGCTGGGCCTTGAGCTGGGTGCGCATCAGCTCCTGCCGCTCTTCGTACTGCTTGCTGTCCTGCTCGGTGACGACCAGCACCGCCTTCTTCTCGTGGTCGATGATGAAGAGCTTCTTCGCCTCGGCGTCGCGCAGCATGGTGCGCGCGGGGCCGTCGACCTCTTTCATCTCGAACAGCGCCTTGGTGCCCTTCACGCAGAGGGTGACGGTGCGGGTCTTGCCGCCGGCCACGGCCTCGTTGACGAGGGTGAGATCGGCGAGCGCGACGGAAGACAGGCAGACGGCGGCGGCGAGCAGGAGACGGCGCATGAGGACTCCGGAGTGGGCGGTTGAACGCCCCCCTCCTTAGCCCTTGGCGGGCTGCTTCGCGCGGGAGGCGACTTCGTCTTTGACCTTTTCCATGTCGATGCCGCGGACCTGCTCGATCACCTTCTCGAAGGCTTCGGCCGGCATCGCCCCGGCGTTCTGCCCCAACATGATTCCGTCTCGGAAGATGGCGAGGGTGGGAATGCCGCGGATCTCGAAGGCCTGCGCGAGGCCTTTCTCTTTATCGGTGTCCACCTTGGCGAACACGATGTCGGTGTGTTTGCCGGCGGCCGCCTCGAACGTGGGGGCGAACGCCTTGCACGGCCCGCACCATCCCGCCCAGAAATCGATGAAGAGAATTCCGCCCTTCTTCAAGGTCTCTTCGAAGTTGGCTTCAGTCAGCTCGAGCGTGGTGACGCCCATGGCGGTCTCTCCTATTGCGGGTGGGGGTCAGCATCTAATCACCCGCGTTGCAGAGAGCCACCTCGGCGGGCAGGGGATTCAGTTCACCGGCACGCCGTGTTCGACCAGCTCGATGCTCCGCCACGTTCCCGCCCGGAAGCGCAGGAAGAGCGCGAAGGCCAGCAGCGCCAGGTAGACCACCAACCAGCTGGCCGCGCCGACGTCGCCCCAGCCGAAGTAGCGCACGCTCAGGTAGCTGCCGGGAACGAACACCAGCCACGAGAGCGCGATGCGCGTGGCCATGGGAAAGACAGTGTCTCCGGCGCCGCGCAGCGCCTCGGCCACGGTCATGCCCACCGCATCGAAGAGCTGCCAGGCCGCGGAGATCATCAACATGCGCGCGCCGATGGTCGCGACCTCGGCGGCGCCCTCACCCTGGGCAAAGCTCGCGATCAAGGTCGCCGGCATCAGCAGGCAGACCAGGCCCATGCTGCCCTGCCACGCCACCGCGCTCATCGCGGTGAGCTTCACCACGCCGGGCACGTCGTCCTTCCGGCCCGCGCCGATCGCCTGCCCCACCAGGATGGCGCCTGCG
>JAYVNA010000576.1:0-11812 GCA_043758715.1 Archangium sp. | reverse complement strand
CACCACTCAGCGTTGACGGCAGTGCATTCGTAGTGCGTGTTCCGCAAGCCCGTAGGCATCGTGTTCCGCAAGCCCGTAGGCATGCAGTCGCTGTCGCGCTCGCATTGCTGATGAGAGGCTAGTTCCTGCATCCAGACGTCCCGCATTTGTCTGCATTCATCCGACTCAGGACTGGCCGGAGTGGCCTGGGTCTTCGTGGCTGCCTCATTTATTGAGGTGGAACCTTGAGTTGGCGTGGTCGGGTGAGCGCACCCCAACTCAAATAGCAGGAGCGTGAGCGGGATCGATCGGAAGAGGCATCTCATTAATGCAGTACGCGTTGCAGTGAGTTGGGTAACCGATGCACGAGCCGGTGCTTGAGGGCGACGCGATCGCCGGCGTGAGGTCGGATGGCCGACCGAGCTAAGGACCACTGCGCAAGACGAAGAACAGCGGCTTGCCTCCGGGATCGAGCGGGGCCGAATCGCGTCGACACTATCTGCACCCCATGCTCTTGCCAGAACAGACATTCCGAGCTCGAGCTTCGGTGACGCTGCATCGATTACGCAACCGGACAGTTGAGCAGCGCGAGAGGCAGGCAATCCGATTCCAGCGAGATTTCCGAGATCCACGGGTGCCTGAATCACATTGAAGGACAAATGAAATGTTGAGTTGGCCAAACAGGAAGAATCACTAACAGGCCTACGAAAAAGAAGACGGCTCCAATCAAAGCTTTGCCGGACTTCGCAGCAATTCTCGTCGCGATGATTTCCATGCAGGCCATCCAAGCCGCACCTGAACTCACGAATACAACCGAGAGCATCGATTGGCCTATCTCACCTAACGCACTTCCAGCACACGGCCACTCAGCCACCTGCATCGCCAAGAAAATCGAATTAAGCCTTCCAGAATGCTCCACTTCCAGCAATCCGGTCGGCAGTGCCGCGAGACTTAGCCACATTGCAGCCCCACCAATCGCTGCAGCAATAACGGACCGCATCACCCCAGTCCACGACGCTTCTGATGTCATGACGCTCCTCTCCCTGAAACCACACTTTCAGTCTAGTTTCCGAATCCTCGAGGCGAGGCGGTTGTTGAGTGGACTCCTGCCGTCGTCGGGTGGCCTCCTACCGGAGCAGAGTGAGCTCCTGCCGGCATAGTGGGGGCTTTCCAATCTTCGATTGCCTTCCCGGAATTCCGTCGGCAATGGTTTTAAGCTGTTCAGGACTGAATCCGCGAGTCTCACGGCGCATCCACGACTGGGGTTTTTTGTTCATGATGTTTTCGTCATCACTCGGGTGAACAAATAGACCGAGCCCGTGCCCGACTTCATGCGTTGCGATATTGGTCACCAAGAATTGAAGTTGCGTCGCCCGCTCCTCAGGTCGGCGTGCAACGTCCCCGAAACGAAGAGAAACCGCAGATTGGTAACCCAGCTCGCCCTTCTTCAGGGCACGGCGCAGGTCCCCGCGAAGCCCTCGGGCGGCTGACCGCAGCGGGCGTGGCAGGCGGTGCACTTCGCCTCATTCGTCGAGAGCACGTGGCGATCGGGGCTCACCTTCTGCCAATGCCAGCCATCAACTCCGCCGTCGGCCTGCAGCTTCATCACGGTCCACTGGAGAATCGGCCCAGCGCAGGTGGTGTCGCCAAAGTCGCGCTCTTCCTTGAGCACGATGGTGCCCGCGGGAAAGCCGCCATCGCGTGACTTGTAGGTCTCGACCGCGTTGGGCGAGGCGAGAATGCGAATGAAGTGCGAGTCGTGCTCCGCGCTGGGACGGCAGGCACGCACTTCGAGGAAGGACTTCGCGTAGTCGGCCGGGAAGTCGGGTTCGGGCTCGCAGGCACAGAGAACGAAAAGAAGAAGGGTCAGCCCTCTCCCCCGCCCTCTCATCGGAGCTTGATCACCCGAATGCGGTTGTTGCCGGTGTCGCTGATCTTCAGCAGCCCGTTGACCCACTCGAGCCCGTAGGGCCGCTTCAGCAGCGCGCTCTTCGCCGGCCCGTCGTCTCCGGTGGTGCCCGCCTTGCCGCAGGTGCCCGCCACGGTGTGAATCGTCCCCGCGGGATCGATCGAGCGCACGCAGTGATTGTAGGTGTCGGTGAAGTAGAGCGTGCCGTCGTCAGAGAGCGCGAGGTCGACCGGGTTGTCGAGCAGCGCCGAGGTCGCCGGCCCTTCGTCGCCCGTGAAGCCGCGCTGCGCTTCGCCGTTGAGGGGCGCCACGCCCGCGACCCGATGCACGATGCCCTGGGTGTCGATCTTGCGGATGATCGCGTTGCTGGTGTCGGCGAAGTACAGGTTGCCCGCGGGGTCGAACACGATGCGCCCACCGGGGTCGGCCGATTGTCCGAACGGCTGCGCCATGCGCATCTGACTGGCCGGGCCTTCGTCACCTGCGTAGCCCGGCGTGCACGGCTTGCTGCAGCTCTCGGCCAGCACGCCGCAGGTGCTCTTGCCCGAGTTCATCGGACAGGCCACCGGGGTGGCGCTGCCCACGCACGGCCCCGGACCCGCGGGCGGAGCGTTGTCGATGAAGCAGCGGCCCGCGTAGAGGCTGATGGTGCCCGCGGGGTCGATCGCGCGCAGCACCATGTTCGCCTGGTCCATGATCACCAGCTGCCCCGAGGGCGCGAAGGCGATGCTGGTGGGGAGATCGAGGGTGGCGCGGGCCGCCGGGGCCCCGTCGCCGAAGTACGCCCGCCGGCCGTCGCCGCAGGTGTCGGTGATGCTCAAGTCCGTCAGGTCGATCTTGCGGATCTTGCTGTTGTGCCAGGCCGCCACCAGCATGTTGCCGTCGGTGTCGAAGAGCATCGCGGTGGGGTGGTTGAAGTCGGAGTTGGCCGGATCATCGAGCGTGCCCCCCAGCTCACCGCGCCCCGCCACCGCGTGGATCTTGCCGTCGGCAGTCACCTTGCGAATGCGGTGGTTGTTCCAGTCAATCAGGTACGTGGTGCCGTCAGCCGCGGTGAGCGTGTCTTGCGGCAACGAGAGCTCGGCCTTGAGCGCGTCGCCGTCGTCACCGGAGTACCCGTTGCTCCCCGAGCCCGCGAGGGTGCAGATGTTCCCGACCTTCGAGGTGTCACACGGCCTGGGGTCGCACCCGGCACTCGCCAGCAGCACCATCACCAACACGAAGAATCGGTTCATTTCGCCACCCGGAGAATGCGGCTGTTGATGGTGTCGCTCACGTAGAGGTTTCCCTTCGGGTCGAACTCGATGCCGAAGGGCCGCTTGAGCTTGGTCTTGGTCGCGAGGAGATCGTCGTTCTCGTCGAGCCCCGCTTCACCGGTGCCCACCACCGTGGTGATCACGCCCGTCGTCAGATCGATCGCGCGCACGCGGCTGTTGTCGGTGTCGGCCACGTAGAGCCGGCCGTCGGGGCCGAACTCGAGATCGCGCGGGTGAAAGAACTGCGCCTGCAGCGCCGGGCCGTCGTCACCCGAAGAACCCTGCGTGCCGGTGCCGGCGAAGGCCGAGATGATGTTGGTGGTGAGATCGATCACCCGAATGCGGTGGGTCTCGGTCTCCGCGATGTAGAGCTTGCCGTCTTTGAGCGCGAGGCCACCCGAGGGTTCGGGGTTGGAGCCCGCTTCGAAGCGCAGCGACGCCATCAACGCCGGGCCGTCATCACCGGTCGAGGCCTGCATGCCGTTGCCCGCGATGGTGGTGATCACCCCGGCCGCGGAGATCTTCCGGATGCGAAAGTTCTGCTGGTCGAGGATGTATTGGTTGTCTTGCGCATCGACCACGAGCGCCTTGGGCTGCTTGAACAACGCGCCTCGGGCCGGGGTGCCGTCGCCGAAGTACCCCGCCCCCGCTCCGGAAACGATGCTCACCTTCCCCGCCGCATCGACCTTGCGCAGCTTGTGGTTGTGCCACGCCATGATCAGCATCGTGCCGTCAGAGAGCTGGGCGAGATCGGTGGGGTGATTGAGTTGCACGTCGGTGCCCACCGCTCCGCCGGTCGCTTCGGCGGGCGCGCCGTCACCCGGGAAGACGGGGTCGACCCAGCCCACCCGGGTCTTCACCTTGCCGTCGGCTTCCACGGTGCGCACCAAATGGTTGTTCCAGTCGATGAACCACGGCGTGCCGTCGGCGGCGAACAGCATGTCCATCGACCAGTAGATCTTGGTGGAGAGCCGATCGAGCCCATCGCCGTTGAAGCCCACCGCGCCGGGAATGCCCAGCCAGGTGCAGGCGTGGCCTGAATCATCACAGTGCTTCGGAGGCTCGCAGGCCGTCAGCGCCACAGCCGCAATCATCACCACGTATTTTTTCACAGCGAGATCTCCGGAACCGCGGCGCCCCGGTGCATCAGCACACCGTCACGCAAGGGAATGGTCACCACGTTGCCTCCCGCGGCCCACACTCCGCCGGAAGGATCGACCCACACCGAGTGCAACGACTGCGAAAGCGAAAAACCCGTCGCCACTTCAGACCAGCCACCGTCGGCGCGGGTGAACACGGTGCCGTATTGGCCGACCGCGAAGCCGCCCTGCTCGGTCAACCACACCCCGATGAGCGACGCCGCTCCCGGAGGGCTGGCGTTGGTCCAACCCGAGCCGTTGTTCTCGAGCAGCTTGCCGGTGCCGAAGCCGCCGACCGCCGCGAACTGCGTCGAGTTCGCGTGCACGGTGAAGAGCGCTTCGCCGGTGCCCGCGCTGCTCTGGGTGAAGGCCGTGCCGTCCCAGTGCAGTAATTTTCCCGCGCTGCCCACAAACCACACGTCGTTCGGACCGCGGCCCCACACCTTCCACAACGCGTCGGTGTCGGCGAGCGCCGAAGGAAACCCGGCCGCCGCTTCCCACCGGTCGCCGCCGCGCAGCCGCCAGGCGAACGCACCCTTGGCTCCGCCGCTCTCCGCGCCCACCGCCCAGAGATCGTCAGGTGACGAACCCCAGATGCCCGAGACGACCGCGGTGCCCGGCGTGGTGAGCCGGGTGAACGTTCCCGACGCGTAACGCACGATGAGGCCGCCTTCGCCTCCGAGGTACACGGGGCCGTCCGTGAAACCGAAGACCCACCAGAGGTTGCCCGAGACGCCGGTGTTCATTCGCGACCACGCCGAGCCGTCAAAGTGCATCACCAACGGCCCATCGCCCGAATCAGACCCGACCGTCCACACGTCGTGCTCGCTGGTGCCCCAGACCGAGAGCAACGCGCTGGGCAGTTTGGTCGCGACCATCGACCACTTCGGTGGCTCGGGAGGCGGCGGACACGCGCTGAGGGCCGCCGCGAAGCTGAGGAGCGACCAGAGAAAAAAGGGCTTCATGGGTGGCGAACCGCCCCTGCCGTCCGAGCCACGACGAGGCGCGCTGCATCCCTTCACAACCCACCCACATGGCGCAAGTCCCGCGTCTTCCCAGCCATTCCCGGATATACGGTGCGCCGCTTGAGCGAACACCTGCTGCTCGACAAGAACACCTTCCTCACGCGCTTCGGGTCGAGCGATCCGAACAACCGCGTGCTGCGCCGCCTGCACTCGCTGGCGACGGTGGACCCCGCGTGGCTCGAGGACAACTCCGTCGAGTGGCTCGAAGACCTGGTGAGCTGGCTGTTCGATCGCGGCGAGGCCCCCGGGCGCCAGGAAGGTGAGCGCGAGCTCGACACCCGCACCCGCCTGCTCATCACCGCTGCCGAAGAGCTGCCCCCGTTCGCCGCGCACCTGCGTTCGGCCACCCTCAAGTCGTTGATGGGCAGCTCGGCCACCCTGCTGTTTACGGACACGGGGCTGCCTTCCAACTCCGACTTCTGGGGCGAGCTCGTCGCGCGGTTCTCCGACAACCTGTTGCCTTCGCCGCCGGTGGGGCGCGAGGTGAGCCGGCTGCTGCGGCGCTTGATCGATTCCCCCGAGCAGGCTGACTGGCTGCTCTCGATGCCCGAGGGCACGCGCGCGCGGTTGACCTCGTTGCTGGGCCTCGACTCAGACACGGTGAAGCGGGTGCTCGACCCCGGGCTGCGCGAGGCGGCGGTGTTGCTCGCTTCCCGCATCGCCATGCACGGCCTGAGCGACGATCTGCGCAAGCGCATGCCGACGATGTTGGCGGCGAACTCGCCCTTCTTGCTGCTTCCCGAGCACGTCAAGGGCCTGCTCAAGGGTGAACTCTCGCTCGCGCCCCTGCAAGCCAACGTCGCCGCCTGCCGGGCGTCCTTGCGCGACGTCAGCGCGAGCCTCGACAAGACGGGCATCAGCATCGACCTGGTGTTTCGGCTCGAGCTGATTCACGCGCTGCTCACCCGGCTGATGCACCTGGTCACGATTCTCTACGGCCTCGAAGAGCAGCGGGAGCTGGCGATCGTTCAGCTCGAGCGCGAGCTCGTTCGGGGCACGGTGGCCGATCGCACCTTCAGGGCTCTGTGGCAGTCGAGCACCCGATTGCTCGCGCGCCGGGTGGTGGAACGCGCCGGCAGCTCGGGCGAACACTACGTGACCCGCACCCGCACCGAGCAGCAGCAGATGCTCGATGCCGCCGCCGGCGGTGGGGCGGTCACCGCGGTGATGATCATTCTCAAGTTCTTCGTCACCGGCGCGCACCTGCCACCGTTCTTCGATTCGCTGGTGGTCAGCCTGCTCTACGGGTCGGGCTTCGTGACGATGCAGCTGCTGCACTTCGCGCTCGCCACCAAACAACCGGCGATGACCGCGGCCACCCTGGCGGCGGCGATCGAGGCGCAGCGCGACGAAGAGAACCCCGAGTTGGCGCCGCTGGTCGACCTGGTGGCCCGCGCCAGCCGCACCCAGTTCACCGCCCTGGTGGGCAACGTGTTCGTGGTGATTCCGTTCTCGCTCGCCATCGGGTTGTTGTTCGAGGCGATGTTCGGCCACCACGTGCTCAGCGCCGAGTACGCCGAGAAGATCGTTCGCATTCATCACCCGCTCTTCAGCGTCACCGTCTTCTCGGCGCTGATGACCGGCGTGTGGTTGTGGGCTGCGAGCCTGCTCGCCGGAGCGGCCGAAAATTACTTCGTGCTGCGCGAGCTGCCCGGCGCCATCGCCACCAACCGCCTCCTGCGAAGAGTGATCGGCGCCACCCGCGCGAGCCGGCTGTCGCGCTTCCTCACCCAGCAGGCCAGCGGCTTCGGCGGCAACATGGGCTTTGGGGTGCTGCTGGGCTTCATGCCCATGCTCTTCGTGCTGGTGGGGCTCCCGCTGGAAGTGCGGCACGTCACCTTCGTCACCGGCCAGCTCACCTACGCCGCCCTGGAGCTGGGACCGGCCGCTTTCGTCCGCACCGACTTCTTGTGGGCGCTGCTTTCGATCCCCATGGTGGGGTTGATCAACTTCAGCGTGAGCTTCGCCTTCGCCATCGTGGTGGCCTTGCGCGCGCGCAACCTCGGCGTGCGCGGTCAGGTCACCCTGGCGCGGGCAGTGCTGTTGCGCTTCTTGAAGAGCCCGAAGGAATTCTTCCTCGCGCCCAAAGATCCGCCCGCGGTGCCCGCGCCCCTGCCTGAGGCGGCCAACGACGCCAACCTGCCCGCCGACGTCGGCTAAAACCTCCGTGCGCCGATGGATGTTCGGTGCCGGGTAGCTTCCGCTTCGGCTCGCACACCTGTACCAGCGGCGTCATGCGAGTCGCGCTCACCGTCTTCCTCGTCTTCACCGCCGGTTGTCTGAGCACCGCATCATCGAGCCAGTTCGAGTCGACCGGGCCCGTGACGGTGAACCCGCCGATTCCCCCGCTGCAGAACCCCGACGTGGTCAAGCAGCTGCCGGGCTCAGGGCCGGTGAGCTGCGCCGGGGTCGACGGCGGCACCCGTTTCTCCGACACCACCGACCAGTGGAATCTGGGCGCGAGCGGGCTGAACCTGGTGGGCAACCGTCTCACGGTGGCCGACCTCGACAACGACGGCTACCCCGACCTCATCGTGCACGCGGTCACCAGCAACCTTCGCCAGAACATCGAGCTGGCTGACGGTGGCAAGCGCCTGGTGTGGCAGCTGATGAACCGGCCGCTGGGCGAGACCGGGCACCGCACCTTCGTCGACGAGACGGGCAACGGCTTCTTCCAGGTGCCGGGGGGCTCGGCCACGCAGTACCGCTCGGCGCAGCTGGCGGTGTTCGGTGACGTCGACAACGACGGAGATCTCGACGGCTTCTCGGGCACGTACACCGACCCCAACTCGCCCCTGACCGACCCGGGCGATCGCAGCCAGGTGCTGCTCAATGACGGCACGGGCCACTTCACCCTCGCTCCGGCTTCGGCCACCACGCCGCCGGTCAGCCAGCGCATGCCGACCACCAGCGCCACCTTCACCGATGCCGATCGCGATGGCCTGCTCGATGTGTTCGTGGGCAATTGGTACGAGGCCTACGGCTTCAGCTACCTCGGCGTGCAGGCGCGGCTGTACCGGGGGCGCGGGGGCAACGGTCAGTTCACCGACGTGACGCTGGCGAGCAACCTGGGCACCGACGACACCGGCTACGCGGGGTTCACCAATCACCGCCCGGCGTACGGAGTGACTGCGTGCGATCTCGATGACGATGGCGCGCCGGAGTTGATGGTGAGCGCCTACGGCCGCCAGCCGAACCTGCTGTACCGCAACGACGGCGTCGGGCGTTTTGTGGACCAGAGCGTCGACTCGGGTTTCGCCACCGACGGCAACATGGACTTCTCGGACAACCAAAACTTCCGCTGCTGGTGCACCGCGAACCGCGCGGCCGCTTCGTGTCAGGGCGTGCCCAACCCGGTGATTGGCTGTCCGACTCCGGCGAGCGCGGGCTGGGGCGTGGGCACCGATGATCAGCCGTGGCGCAACGGCGGCAACACCTTCACCACCTGGTGCGGTGACGTCGATGGCGACGGCAAGCCCGAGCTCTACAACGCGGAGATCCATCACTGGTGGGCGGGCAGCTCGAGTGATTCGTCCGAACTCCAGCGCAACGTCTCGACCCCGGGCACGGTGCGGCTCACGCGGCCGGGCAACGCGGCGACGGGGCTGGTGTTCCCGCATCGCACCAGCGACTGGAACGAAGGCGGGTTGATGGCGGCGGGTGGCGACCTCGACAACGACGGCCGGCTCGATCTGATCGCGGCGGCGTCGGACTACCCCGATCAGTTCGGGCTCATCTTTCAGCAGCAGGAAAGCGGCGCGTTCCTCGAGCGGGGGCTCGCGTGGGGGCTGCACCACGAGTGCATGTCGGGGCTGGCGATCGCCGACTTCGATCGCGACGGAGATCTCGACGTGATCGCCGGGGCGAGCACCGCGCGTGATTGCGCTCGCAGGTGGTCGAAGAACGAAGTGCGTTTCTACGAGAACCAGGCGGTGGATACGAAGTGGCTGCTGCTGCACCTCGAGGGCAACGGCACCACGGCGAACCGGGCGGCCATCGGGGCGAAGGTGACAGTGAAGGCGGGCGGGCGCACGGTGACGCGCGAGGTGTCAGGCGGGTATGGGCACTTCGGAATGCAGAATGATCTGACGGTGCACGTGGGGCTCGGTGGCTGCGAGGGCGCCGATGAGATCACCGTGCGATGGCCCGATGCGGCGGCGACCACGCAGAGCTTCACGCGGGTGCCGGGGAATCAATTCATCCGGCTCAAGCAGGGGGCGCCTGAGCCGTTCCAGGTGAAGTAGCTCGGCCTGCCTCGATGAGAGGTGGTGAATGCGGGATCGCGCGCGTGCTCGTCGCGTGCGGGCTCTCGGCGCAGGCAAGGCCCCTCAAGGTCCTCTTTGCGGATTCTTCACAGAACGGACTCGTTGCGTGAGTTCCCTACAGAGGCGCGAGAGACCGGCGCTTTCTGGGAAGAATCCGCAAACTCTCACTCCGTGAAGTGAGGATCCTCGCTCAGCCAAAGAAGCCTGTCCGGGTCGAGCAGCGCAGCAAATCCTGAAACCCCACGTCCCCTGGGGCTGTTGCCTGGCCTCTCCGCTACTTCATCGCCGCGCGAGCACGGGACAGCACCTCGGCCTGAATCGCGTCTGAGTTCGCGATCACCTCGGCCTGCACATGCGTGTTCTTCAGCTGCTCACGGGTGCGCAGATCACCGAGCTTCACCTTCGCTTCCTCGTTGATCTTCTCGCCGCGCTTCTGCACCTGCTGAGCAAAGGTCTGCGTGGCCGACGCCATCGTCTTGCCAATGGTCTCGAAGAAGAAGTCGAGCTTGAGGAAACGCAGGACCTTGTCGAGCAGGCTGCCTCCGCTGCCCTGCGCCGGAGCGGACGGGTCGATGATCTGCTCGGTCACCGCGAGGCGATCGACCTTGAGGCCTGCAGCGTCGACGACCGCGGTGGCTTCCTTCACTACTTTCGACTGCTCATCGCGCGCCTTACGCAGCTCACGAGCCAGCTCAGTACGCAGCGCGACCTGAGCCTTCTTGGACTCCGGGGTCTTCGGCAGCGCGTCGATCTTCACGCGCAGCTCGTTGATCCTTCGCTGTGACTCTTCGGAACGGTCAACGAGCCCATCGAGCTTGCGGCGTGAACGCCCATCGAGGCGGCCTCCGCTGCAATCGTGGTACTCGCGCAAGGCCTCGGTGCGCGTGCTGAGCCGCGAGTTGTTCCACTTGCGATCGAGCACCTCGACGCGGTTGACGATCTCGCCACCGAGTTCGGCGCGTTCCACCTTCGCGGCCTCGACCACCTTTTGTTGCTCGGCGGGGGCGAGGGCAGCGAACGCGGCCGCGTCTAAATTCACCTGCTTCGGAGCGTCACCCCACAACGCCGACGGGCTCGCTGACCTGGAAAGGTTCGCGCCCCTGGGCACGAGCTCCTTCGGAGGCGCGGCCTGGCCGGCGTACTCGGTGACGGTGCCCTTCACGGGAGCAGCTGCCGGTGCGGCGACGCTGGTGCGGCTGACGGCCTGCGCTTTGGGGGTGCTGGTGACGGGCGTCGTGCGCTCGATCTTCGGCATAGGCGCGCATGGTATCAGCACCGGCATGTCTGCACCCGTTGCGGTGATCCCTTCGCGGTACGCGGCCTCGCGCTTCCCCGGCAAGCCGCTCGCCTTGATCAGCGGCAAGCCGATGGTGCAGCACGTGGTCGAGCGCTGCGTGGAGGCGAAGTGCTTTTCGAAGGTGGTGGTGGCGACCGATGACGAGCGCATTCTGCTGGCGGTCAAGGCGTTCGGCGGCGACGCGATGATGACCTCGCCCACCTGCGCCTCGGGCACCGATCGCGTGGCGGAGATCGCGCGCACGCTGGGGCTCTCGGGCGATGACGTGGTGATCAACGTGCAGGGCGATGAGCCGGCCGTGCATCCCAGGGCCCTGGTGACGCTCGCAGAGGCGTTCGCCGAGGCCACCGTCGAGATGGCGACGCTGGTGCGTGCGCTCAAGGAAGTCGAGCGGGCGAATTCGAACGTGGTGAAGGCGGTGCTCGATGAGCGTGGGAACGCGCTCTATTTCTCCCGGGCGGATTTGCCGTTTCAACGGGACCCCGGCGCGGCTCCGGAGCGGTGGGCGCATGTCGGGCTCTATGGCTACCGGGCCCGCGTGCTCAGCCGGCTCGCGACGCTGGCTCCAACGGAGTTGGAGAAGACCGAGTCGCTCGAGCAACTGCGTGCGCTGGGTCACGGCATTCGCATTTCCTGCCAGGTGACGTTGCACGAGAGCCAGTCGGTGGACCGACCGGAAGACGTCCCGCTCGCCGAGGCAGCGCTCGCTCGATTGAACAAAATCAGGCCTTGAATGCGCCCAGGCGATCGCCGACGCGGTGTAGAGCCGCGCAGTGAGAGCCTCGGTCGGCGCGGCGTACTGTCCGCGCGCGCCGATGAGCCCAATCGAAGCCGCCAGTCCGCCGGCGCGATCCAAAAGAGGTGCTCAAGCCCTTGTCGGTGTGCACGAGTCGGTGCGCGCGCACCGGCCCCAGGCGCTCACGCGCGGCGTCGACGTCGCGC